>CAYODS010000057.1:7034-17959 GCA_964402765.1 uncultured Halobacteriales archaeon | reverse complement strand
GGGTCGGGGTACGTGGCCGGCGCCGCCGCGACGACCGGCGCCCGCGTCGTCGCCGGCGATCTCAACCCCCACGCCTGCCGCCGCGCCCGGCAGCGGTACGGCGCCGGGCGCGACCCCGCAGACGACGGGGACGATGCGGGGCAGGAGGCTCCCCCCGTCGAGGTGGTGCGGGCGGACCTCGTGGCGCCGTTCCGCGCCGGGGCGTTCGACGCCGTCCTCTTCAACCCGCCGTACCTGCCGACCGACCCCGACAGCGAGCGCGAGGACTGGATGGCGACCGCCCTCTCGGGCGGCGAGGACGGCCGCGCGGTGATCGAGGAGTTTCTCGCGGACCTCCCGCGGGTGCTCGCTGCCGACGGCTACGCTCTGTTGCTCGTGAGCACGCTCACCGACGTGGCGGCGGTCGTCGAGCGGGCCGACGCGGCGGGCTTCGCCAGCGTCGCCGTCCGCGAGACCTCCTTCCCGTTCGAGACGCTGACGGTGCTGAAACTGATCCGCTGACCGCGATAACCGTGGCGCATCAGTCGCGATGAGAAATATTAAACGAGGGTATCGCGTAGCGGTGAGTACGCATGGAGACGCTCGCGACGACGCCGGGGCTGTACCCGCTCCCGGACGACGCGAAGGAGGAACTGTCGGACCTGAAGGGCCACCAGAAGGAGGACATGGTGTCGGGCACGGAGACGGAGTCCGTCGCCTCGGTGTACGAGGACGTCCGGGCCGACCTAGTCGACGCCCAGCGGTCCGCGGCCCTCGACCGGGTGGTCGAGGGCCAGGGCCGGTGGGACGACATGCTCGCCCACCCGCTGGCGGTCCACGACGCCGTCGAGACCCGTGGCCTGCTGCGGTACTACGACAACAACAACTTCTACCGCGAACCCGCCGTGACGGGACCGCTGACGACCGACGGCGACCTCGCGAGCGAACTGTCAGCGCTGGTGACCCTGGCCGACGGCGACGCCACCCAGGCGGTGCTGCCCGGGCCGTACACGCTCGCCGACTTGGCGACCGACGAGTACTACGGCGACGACGCCGCCCTCCTGGAGGGCGTGGCGGACTTCCTCGCGGGCGAACTGCGCGAGGCGCCGGCGGTCGACACGCTCGTCCTGCTCGAACCGTCGCTGGCAGTGACCCCGCCGGAGGACGGCATCGACGAGCGGGCCAGCGAGGGTGTCGACCGGATCGCCCGCGCCGTCGAGGCGGAGACGCTGGTGCAGCCGTACTGGGACGCCGTTCCCGAGAAGGTCCACGCCCACCTGCTCGACGCCTCGATCGACGGCCTGGGCTACGACTTCGTCAGCGACCACGACCGCAACCTCTACCTCATCAACGAGTACGGCACCCGCTCGACCGCCGTCTTCGGCGTGGTCGACGGGCAGAACACCCGCGTCGAGACCGCCGCCGACGTCGCCGAGCGCGTCGACTGGATCCGCTCGAACACGCCCGGTGCCGACTTCGACCGCGCGTACCTCACCGCGAACACGCCGCTGCTCTACCTGCCGTACTCCACGTTCGAGGCCAAACTCGACGCCCTCGCGGCGGGCCGCGATCGAGTGGGTGACGCCGGCACGCCCGAGCAGGAGGTGGACGCATGACCAAAGAGCAGTTCCGCCCCGCCGACCACCCGAACGACCACTTCATCATGACCACGGTCGTCGGGTCGTACCCGAAGCCGACGTGGCTCCACCGCGCCCGCGACCTCGCGGAGGGCGGTGACATCTCGCGGCCGGAGACCCGGGACCACGACCCCCGCGACGAGCACGACCTGGACTTCGACGACGACGACTGGCAGGAGGCCAAAGACGACGCCTCGCGGCTGATCATCGACGAACACGAGCGGGCCGGCCTGGACGTCGTCGTCGACGGCGAGATGCGCCGCTCGGAGATGACCGAGTACTTCGCCGCCCGAATCGACGGCTTCGAGTTCAACGGGCCGGTGAAGGTGTGGGGCCACAACTACTTCCACAAGCCCTCCGTCGTCGACGAGGTCTCGTACGACGAGCCCTGGCTCCGCGAGGAGTACGAGTTCACCAGCGAGGTGGCCGACCGCCCCGTGAAGGTGCCCATCACCGGGCCGTACACGCTGGCGCGGTGGTCGTTCAACGAGGCGTACGACTCGACGGCGGCGCTCGCCAACGACCTCGCGGACCTGGTCAACCGGGAGATCGAGGAACTCGTCGACGCCGGCGCGCGGTACATCCAGATCGACGAACCTGCCCTCGCCCAGCACGAGGACGACTACGCCGTCGTCGGCGACGCCGTCGAGCGCATCGTCGACGGTCTGCCCGATGACGTCCGGGTCGGCCTGCACGTCTGTTACGGCGACTACTTCCGCATCTACCCCGAGATCCTGGAGTTCCCGGTCGACGAGTTCGACCTCGAGCTCGCGAACGGCGACTACGAGAAACTCGACGTTTTCGAGGAGCCGGAGTTCACGAAGGACCTCGCGCTGGGCGCCGTGGACGTCCACCACGCCGAGGTGGAGTCCGTCCCCGAGATAAAGGAGAACATCCGGAGGGGGCTAGAAGTCGTGCCGCCCGAGCGACTGGTGATCAGCCCGGACTGCGGCCTGAAGCTGCTGCCCCGGACGGTCGCCTACCAGAAGATGGAGAACATGGTGCAGGCCACCCGGGAGATCGAGCGCGAACTCGACGCCGGAGAGATAACCGTCGGCACCGGCGAGGCCACCGCCGACGACTGACCTGCGGCACCGGCGAGGCCACCGCCGACGACTGACGGCTGACGCTCTTCCAGGTGCGGTCACTCGCGGATGTCGAGGTCGTACCGCTCCGCGAGGGTGTCCGCGACGGCCTCGATCGACCCCTCGACCCGCGGTGCCGACCAGTCGGTGCCGTCTTTGAACCCGCTGGAACAGCCGAGCACGAGCGCCGGGCCGTCGAGATCGAGGTCGGCGGCCCGCAGCCCCCCGGCACCGGCCGCCGCCGAGAACTCCTGCCACAGTCCGGCCCGTGCGAGGCGGTCCTGGGCCGCCCCGATCGTCGCCTCGGGCACGGGGACGGCGGCGCCGTCGCTGTCGATCACCGCGCGGTAGCCGCGGTGCGTGCTCTCGGACCCGCCGATCGAGTGGGCCGCGGACTCGCCGGCGTCGACGGAGACGAGCGCCTCCCCGCGGTCGACCGCCGCACTGAGTGCCGCCTGCGGTCCGGGTTCGCAGGCGACCATCCGTGGCGTGTCGTCGGCGACCCCGAGACGGTGGAGTTCGCGAAAGCCCTTCCAGACGCCGTAGACCAGTTCGCCCAGGCCGGTCGGGACGAACACGGCGTCGGGCGTGCCGACCTGGGCGTGGGCCTCGTAGGCGATCGTCTTGTACCCCTCCGGGCCGTACGGGTGGCCGGTGTGGGTGGCGGTGGTGCTGGTCACCGGGTGGAAGCCACGGTCGGCCAGCGCCGCGACGAGGTCGGTGAGGGCGTCGTGGTTGGTCGGCTGGAGGACCGCTGCGCCGTACGAGCGGACGAACGACTCCATCGCGGGGTAGGTGCCGGGGACGGTGAACACCACGCAGGGCAGGCCGGCGCGGGCGGCGTGGGCCGCCGCGGAGGCGCCGTGGTTGCCGGTCGAGGCGGCGACCACCCCGCGGGCGTCTGCCCGCAGCGCCGCGCTGGTGGTCACGCGGTTCAGGCGGTCCTTGTGGCTCCAGGTCGGGTTCCGGCTCTCGTGTTTGACGTACACCGGCGCGTCGACGCCGGCCCACTCCGCGAGGTCGAGCACGCGGGTGGTCGGCGTCGCCCCCGCACCGAGCGAGTCGCCCGCCAGCGGCGGCAACAGCGGCGCCCACCGCTGTAGTCCCGCCTCGACTGGGCCGTCGAACAGCGCCGGGTCGACCGCGTCGTAGTCGTAGCCGACTTCGAGCGGGCGCTGATCCGCCGGCGTCTCCGCGCCGGGATCGCCGCGGGTGAGCGGCGGGTCGAGCGGGAACCGCGTCCCCGGGTCGCCCATGACGTGCTGGTGGGTCGCCAGGGATCGTTCGGCAGTCATCGCCGTCGCTCCCCAGTCTGCTCGGTCGGTCGGGCACGCGGTGCGTGGTCGCGTCGGCGGGTGGCGCACATGGCCGGCGCTTCCGCTCGACGGCAGGTAAGTCTCATCTGAAGCGCAGTTGTGTACCGCGGCTGAGAGGTCGCCGGCGGAGACCTCAGAGCGGGTCCAGTCCGTGCTCAGCCCGGAGCGTGTTGGCGTAGTCGCGGAAGCCGTTTTCGAGGTCGTACCGGGGTTCGTAGCCGAAGTCCCGCCCTGCCGCGGAGTCGTCCAGGCGCTGGGTCCAGGGGAGTTCGCCCTCGTCGCTGACCTCCAGTTGCGCCTCGGGGGCGATCCGCCGCATGGTCTCGACGGCCTCGCGCACCGTGGCCGAGACGCCGGCGACGTTGTACACGTCGCGGGACAGTTCGGAGCCGTCGACCTCCACCGCGAGGCGGAAGGCGCGGGCGATGTCCTCGACGTGTTGCCAGTCGACGACCTGGTCGCCGTACTCGACGCTGAACGGCTCACCGAGGGCGGGCTTCTCGACGACGTTCGCGAGGAAGGCCGAGCCGCCGGTCTCGCGGTATGGGCCGTAGGCGACGGTCGGGCGCAGGCCGACCAGCGAGCAGGCGTAGTCCTCACCGTACACGCGGGCCTGGTGCTCGTTGTACTCCTTCGTGGCGCCGTACAGCGTGTCGGGGTAGACGAGGTCGTCCTCGGTGGCGGGGCCGTGGAGTCCGGTGCCGTCCCGACTGGGGTATTTGTCCGGCGGGGCGAACACGGCGGCGGAGGAGGCCCACGCCACCCGTTCGAGGTCGAGGATACGGGCCGCCTCGAAGACGGCGTTCGTCCCCTTGATGTTCACGTCGATCGCCGCCCGCGGGTTGTCACGGGCGGTGTTCGTCAGCAGGGCGGCCAGGTGGACCACGCGGTCGGCCTTCGTGTCGCGCACGGCGCCGATCACGTCGACGGGGTCGGTCACGTCGCCCCGGCGCACCCGCACGTCGTCGGCGACGCCGAGTTTCTCCAGGATGGCGGTGTCGGTCGACTGGTCGTAGCAGACCACGTCGTGGCCGTGTTCGGTGAGTTCGCGGGCGACGTACGAGCCGATGAAGCCGGTGCCGCCGGTGACGAGAGTCCTGCCCATGGCCCCGCCTGCGGGCGGCGGGATATAAACCCCGCCGGAGTCGGGAGGCGGTCAGAACGACAGGTCGTCCCCGGGGTGCCGGAGGTCGATCTCGCTGGCGTGGACGGTCTCGGGGTTGTCGACTAGGCGACGACAGGTGACGGCGATCTCGTCGGGCTCCATCCAGCGCTCGTGGTCGGGGTACTGCTCGCGCAGGTCGGGCCGGGCGATCCACCCGTCGATCACGACGTGGACGGTCTGGATCCCGTTGTCGCCGAGGTCCGCGGCCATCGAGCGGGCCATCCCCCGGACGGCGTGGCGGGCGGTCGTGTAGGCGACATTCTCGCCGGGGACGACCGCCGACTGCGAGGTCGTGAAGAGGATCGTCCCGCCGTCGCCGTCGGCCATGTCCGCCGCGGCGGCGCGTGCACACCGGAACTGGCCGGCCACGCGCACGTCCCAGGCGGCCGCGAGGTCGTCCTCGGTGACCTCGAGGACGCCCCCGGGGTCGGCCCCGCTCCAGACGTTGTTCACGAGGGCGTCGACCGGGCCGGAGGTCTCGTGGACCGTCTCGAAGGCGGCGTCCACCTGGTCCGGCTCCGAGACGTCGGTCGGCACCGCGAGCGCGGTGCCCGGCTGTGCGTCGGTTATCTCGGCGGCCAGCGAGTCCAGGTAGTCCTCCGAGCGGGCAAGGAGTGCCACGTCGGCGCCCCGTGTGGCGAACTCGGTCGCGACCGACGACCCCAGGCCGGGGCCGACACCCGCGACGACGACTGTCCGTGTCACGGGGACGCCTCGTGGCGGAGGGGGATGTACCTGACGCGGGTGTGAGTCGGTCACGCACCCGCCAAGGGGGCCCGCTACTGCACCTCGAGGGTGCGCTCGAGGAAGCGCTCGCGGAGTCGGTAGCCGACGAGACCGAACGGCGCGGCGACGACGAACCCGGCGATCGCGTACGGCCAGAACGTCGTGGCGTTCACCTCGGCGAACAGGGAGGCCAGCGGGACGGCGAGACAGAGTCCCAGGAAGCCGGCGATACAGGTGAACGCGACGGAACCCATCACCTCGGCGGCCGTGTCGCCGTCGATCACGCCGACCACCTCGTCGGAGACGAGTTTGGCCGGGACGGGAGCGACGGTGGGGCGCGGCTGTGCTGCACGGTGTGTGCGAGGATACGGGCGGGGGGCGTATGTCCGTTTCGTTCACCGTCCGGCGGGTGACCGGCCGTGGCCTGGAGTCGCGACGAAAGGAAATTGAGCGTGGACGGCGAACGCGGTGGCGTGAGCGAGCGACCGGACCCGAGCGTACACGACCACCTCCGGGCCGTCGACGCCCCCTACCCGCCGGGCGTGTACCGGGTGGTCGGGCGCGGCGAGGGACTGCGGCTGTTGCGCGTGACCGACGGCGACGGCGAGCGGGTCAACACCGGCCAGGTGTACGACGTCGAGTCCGCCGACCTCGCGGGGTTCGAGCCCGCAGAGGACCCCGACGCCGGCCTCTCACCGCTGTCGACGCTGCGAAGCGGCGTCGAGGGCGTCGGGATCATGGTGCGTGAGTTGTTCCGGTGAGTTGGCCGTCGGTCGACGCCGCCAAGTCCGTCCGCCCCGACGGTCGGGTATGTCGACCGACGACCCCGAGGGGCGCATGGGCGAGCGGGCGGGGGTGAGCCGGCCGCTGTTCTGGCTGTTCGTCGACGCCCCCAGGTGGGCCGTCGTCGGCGTGGTGCTCGGGGCGGTCGTCGGGGCAGTCGTCCTCGCGGGCCGGGTCGGCGGCCCGCTGTCGGGCGACCCCGTCGAGACGCTGTTCCAGGCGCTGGTCGGGGCCACCGTCACCGGCGTCACCCTGGTGGTGACGCTCAACCAGCTCGTGCTCTCACAGGAACTCGGGGCGGTCGGCGACCAGCGCGAGCGACTGTCCGCGGCGACTGAGTTCCGCCGGGACGCCGAGGACGCTCTCGACGGGGTGGCCCCGACGGACCCCGCCGTCTTCCTCGCTGGCCTGCTCGGGGCCGTCGAGGACGACCTCGCCGAGGCGCGGTCCGCCGTCGAGAGCGAGGGCGCGAGCGACGACGCCGTCGAGGCGCTCACCCGGCTCGCCGACCACACGTCGACGAGCGCGTCGGCGGTCCGGGAGCGCCTGGACGGGGCGACGTTCGGCACGTTCGCGGTGACGCGGGCGGCACTCGACTTCGACTACTCCGGGCGGATCGACGAGACCCGCCGGGTGCGGGTGACCCACGACCTCCCGGCGGCGGCCGACGAGGCGCTCGCGGACGCCGTCGAGACGCTGGAACTGTACGGCGTCGCCCGCGAGCACGTGAAGACGCTGTACTTCCAGCGAGCGCTGATCGACCTCTCGCGGTCGATCCTCGTCGCGGCGGTGCCGGCGCTCGGCGTCGGGGTGGCGGCCCTGCTGTACTACACGCCCGGCGGACCGGGGACGCCGCTGGTGGTCGGCCTCGGTGCCGCGGTCGTCCTCTCGCCGTTCGCCGTCCTCCTCGCGTACGTCGCCCGGATCGCGACCGTCACCGGACGGACGCTCGCCATCGGCCCGTTCACGCTCCGGGACCGCGAGGACTGACTCACTCGTGCAGGCCGCCGACGGCGTCGTAGAACGACGAGGACAGCCGATCGCTCATCTCGACGGAGCGGTCCACCCGCACGTCCACGACCGCCGGGTCGGCGGCCTCGTGTGCCCACTCGACCGCACCCTGGAGGGCGGCGGGCTCCACGACGCGGCGACCGGCGGCGCCCATCGCCTCCGCGACGGCGACGTAGTCCGTGTCGTGGAACTCGGTGCCGGGGACGTCGCCCATCTGTCGGACCATCCCCAGCGAGGTGTCGTTCATGACGACGAAGGCGGGCGCGACCCCCTGCTGGACGGCGGTCTCGACGGCGGTCATCGTCATCGCGAAGCCGCCGTCGCCGGCGACGCCGACGGCGTCGTACCCCAGCAGGGCGGCGGCGACCGCCGCCGGCGGTGCCCACCCCATGCCGCCGACGCCACCGCTGCCGAAGTAGGTGCGGGCGGCGGGCGTCTGCAGGTAGTGCAGCAGCCAGAAGCGGTTGTTGCCGGAGTCGGCGGTGACGACGGTGTCGTCGTCGACGACCTGCTGGACGGCCCGGGGCACGCGCTGGGGAGCGATCGGCGCCGATGCCTCGTCGGCCGGGGGGAGTCCGGGGTCGAAGTCATCGCGAGCGGCGGCCGCACGGGCCAGGGCGTCGTCGTGGGTCCGGCCGTGGCGGTCCTCGGCGTCGCGCCAGTCGGAGGGACCGTCGGCGTGGTCGGCGACGGCGGCCAGGGACTCCGCGGCGTCACCGATCAGCCCCACGTCGGCGGGGTACACCCAGCCCGCGTTGCGGGTGTCCACGTCGGCGTGGACGATCGCCTGCTCGTCGGGGCGGACGAACGAGGGCGCGCCCCAGTTGGTGTCCATCGGGTTCAGCCGGCACCCCACCACCAGCAGGGCGTCGGCCTCGCTGACGACGCGGTTCGCCCCCTCGTGGCCGAAGGCGCCGATCACGCCGGCGGCGCGGTCGTGGGTCTCCGCTATCGTCGACTTCCCGAGGTAGGAGGTGACGACGACGGCGTCCAGGGCCGCTGCCGCCCGCTTTAGTTCGTCGTGCGCGCGGGCGGCGTGGACGCCGTTACCGGCGACGAACACGGGGCGGTCGCTCTCGAGCAGTTCGGCGGCGGCGGCGGTGTCCTCGGCGGTGGGACGGGCGTCCCAGGTGCGGGTCTGCTCGCGGTCGGCCCACAGCGGCGGCAGCGGGTCCTCGGGCACCTCGCTGGTGACGGCGTCGCCGTCGAGGATCACGGCACAGGGTCCGGGTCGGCCGGCGATGGCGTGCTTGTACGCCAACTGGACCGAGCGAACGGTCTCGGGCGCCGTGCGGGGGAACCAGTGTTCCTTCGTGACGCCGTCCAGGATCGAGGGGAGATCGAGCCCGCCGTAGTCGCCACGCGCCTGCTGGTAGGGGGCGACGGTGGAGTAGTCGCCGCGCTCGCTGGCCTCGGTGAGGACGACCATCGGCGTCGACCCCAGGCGGGCCTCCATCTGGCCGATCGCGCCGAGCGAGCCGATCCACGGCCCCTGCCCGGCGAGGACGGCGGGCGTGCCGGAGATGCGCCCCGCCGCCTCCGCCATGACGCTTGCCTCGCGCTCGTCGCGGGGGCGGACCAGCCGGGGCGTGTCCGGCCCGTCGCGCTCGGCCAGCGCCTCGAACACCTCGATGACGCGCCCGCCGGGGTAGCCGAAGACGAACTCCGTCTCCAGGGCGGACAGCGTCTCGACGACGCGCTCGGCGGCGTTCACTGTCTCCTCCCGGTCGCGCCCACCGGTCCGGTTCGACACACGCGGAGCCTGACCATGGGCGGCGCTCGACCGGCGGCGACTCGTATCTGTCGGTGGCCGGCGGCAGATTCAGGGGCGTCCCGCCGCTACGGACGGGTGATGCGGGTCGAACTCAGGCGCCCGGGCGAGCGGACCTGCGAGCGCTGCGGTCGTCACGAGGAGTGGGACGACGGCAGTTGGCGCGTCGTTGACGCCGGCGACGTGTTCTGTGTCCACGAGTGGGACATCGACGGGTCGTTCGTCCCGCTGCGGCCGGTCGAGACGGGGTGACCGGCGCACCACAACGGCGGGTTGAAACGGGCGGCGGCCCAGCGCGGCGGTATGCCCACGGCCTACGTCACGGCGCCGCCGGAGAGCGCCGAGGAGATCGCCCGCGACCTGGTCGAGCAGCGTCTCGCGGCCTGCGTGAACCGTCTCGACTGCCGGTCGACGTACCGCTGGGACGGCGCCGTTCACGACGACGAGGAGGTGCTGTTGCTGGCGAAGACCACCGAGGAGCGGTACCCGGACCTCCTGGACCGGGTCGAGCGCCTGCATCCCTACGACGTGCCCTGTATCGAGCGCTTCGAGGAGAGCGCCGTCGCCCCGGCGTTTCGCGAGTGGCGCGACGGGGCGGTCGAGTGAACGCTTATCAGGCGCGACGGCGACGGTCCGGTGTGCCGACGAGTCCGCGTGGCCGGAGCCGGGAGCGCGAGCGTTGGCCGGAGCGACACCCGACGCTGACCCGGGCGATAAACGGGGCCGGCGCCCTGCTGTGTGGCGCGCTCGCCGCCGTCACGTACGTCGGCGAGCGGCCCACCCTGGCGGTCGGACTGGGGGTGCTCGCGCTGGTGTTGCTGGTCGGGGTGGTGTGGCCGAAGTTCAGCGCCGCCGAGGTGGTGTTCGGGGCGTGGTACTGGCGCTGATCGAGGAAAGCAATTCTTAACTCCCGGCCACGGTTCGGTGCGGGTATGGCTGGAACCATCGAGGTGCTCGTCCCCGGCGGCCAGGCGAATCCCGGGCCGCCGCTTGGCCCCGAACTGGGGCCGACCCCGGTCGACGTACAGGCGGTCGTCGGAGAGATCAACGACCAGACGGCGGCGTTCGACGGCACGGAGGTGCCCGTCACCGTCGAGTACGAGGACGACGGCTCCTTCTCGATCGACGTGGGTGTGCCCCCGACCGCCTCGCTCGTCAAGGACGAGGCGGGCTTCGAGACCGGCAGCGGTGAGCCCCACGAGGAGTTCGTCGCGGACCTCTCGGTCGATCAGGTGCGCCAGATCGCCGAGCAGAAACACCCCGACCTGCTGTCGTACGACCTGAAGAACGCCGCGAAGGAGGTCGTCGGCACCTGCACCTCGCTGGGCGTGACCATCGAGGGCAACAATCCCCGCGAGTTCAAGCAGCGGATCGAGGACGGCGAGTACGACGACGTCTTCGCCGAGGAGGCCGAAGCGTAGCGAGGCCGACGAGGCGAAGACCAGCGAGACG
>CAYODS010000057.1:0-6934 GCA_964402765.1 uncultured Halobacteriales archaeon | reverse complement strand
GCCGAAGCGTAGCGAGGCCGACGAGGCGAAGACCAGCGAGACGAGGGAGGCGAGTCTCGCGCTGTGTTCGCCGAGGAAGCCGAAGCGTAGCGAGGCCGACGAGGCGAAGACCAGCGAGACGAGGGAGGCGAGTCTCGCGCTGTGTTCGCCGAGGAAGCCGAAGCGTAGCGAGGCCGACGAGGCGAAGACCAGCAAACGCGAGCGGACCGAGCGTTTTCGCGGTGTCGCGGACGGAGCGGAAGCGTAGCCCACGAAGACCAGAAACAGCGGGCGGAGCGGTTCTTCCCCGAGTCACACGGGCAGCGCCCAGGCCCCGATCCCGGTGAGTGCGAGCGCCGCGACCAGGAGTCCGAGGCCGGCGGCGACCCGCGTGGCGGCGTCGTCGTACTCGGCGGCGAGTCGCTCGACGGGGCGGTCGGTGACGACGAGCGTGGCGTCGGGTGCGGCGTCGAGACTCGGGCCGGGGTCGGAGCCGGTGAGGCCGACGTCGGCGTCGTCCCCGGTGTCGGGGTCGTCCCACGGCGGGCCGAAGGCGACGGACACGTCGGCGTCGGCGACCGAGAGCGGGGGGTGGCCGCCGTCGGCGGCGGTCGCGTCGGGTTCGCGGTGGCGGTCGTCGGTCGGCGCCGGGCGCGGCCGGCCGACGACGACCACCTCGTCGCCGGGGTCGACCCGTGACTCGACGTACGCCCGGTTCGCGCCGCCGAACGGGCGGGCGAGCGACCCGGGGTCTGGGGCGTCCTCGCGGGACAGGAAACGCCGGACGGGGTCGGGTGCCCGCTCGTCAGGGTCGACCGTGACGGTCGTCGACTCGTCGAGGGTGACCGCGCCGGGGGTGGGCCACACCAGCGCCTGGCCGGTGTCGTCCTCGACGGTGAAGGGGATGGCGTCGACGCCGCCGCCGACGCGACGACGGCGCAGCGGTCCGGCCGCCTCGACGCGCCAGTCGGCGACCAGCGCCGACGCCTCGGAGAACGGCGCCTGGAGCGTGCCGACGACCGGCGAGGCAGTGCCGCTGACGGCGACCGGCCTGTCGCGAGCGGTGCCGTCTGCCTCCGACTCCTCGGAGGTGAGTGCAGCCGCCGCCTCGACCTCGACCCGTCGCGCCGCGGCGAGACGCTCGTGGCGTCGTCGCCGGGCCCGTCCGTCACGCAGGAGCCAGCCGCCGACGACCGCGACCAGGGCGGCGCCGGCAAGCGCCACCACGCCGATCCAGCCCGGAGCCATCCGTCTTTCCGATGGACCCACGTCGGATTAAGTCCGGGGGCCGAGACGGAAGCTATTTAATTTCGCACTTCAGGCCTGAAAATAATGATCGCACAGGCGGGTGGGTCGTCGCTGGCGACGGCGGTCGCCGTCGGCGTGGTGGTGGCGGTGCTGCCGGCGGTGACGTACCGGGCAGTGACGCAGGTGTTCCTGCGGTGGGGTGACGGTGTCTGGCTGCGCCTCGGGTCGGGCCGGTGGCGGACGGTGGTGTCGGCGGCGGCCGTCGGCGCGGGCGTGCTCGGCGCGGCGGCGCTGGCCTGGAACGGCACCACCGCCGCCGCGGCGGTGGCGACCGCCGGACTGACGTTCGCGGTCGTCCCGGCGGTGGTCGTCGCGAGCGGGCGGGTCGACGTCGAGGGCGTGGCGCGGCTGACGGTGGCGGTGCCGACCGGCGCCGCCGCGGCGCTGGTGGTGCTGGCGGTGGGCGTGAGCGACCCGCTGCAGGCGGCGATGTGGACCGCCGCTGCCGCGGGCCCTGCCGTGGCGGCGTTCACACCGCTGCCGCTCGGCGTCGCCGTGGGTCGGGGCGACGCCCGGACCGCGCGCCGCGTGGTCACCCTGGGGACGGCGGCGGTCCTGGCCGGCGTCGGCGGCACGCTGTGGGCGGTGGCGGCGGGGCCGGTGTTCCAGTTCGGCACGGACTGGGTGCTGGGCCCGCTCTCGGTCGCCTTCGTCGGCGTCGCGCTCGCGACGCTTCTGGTCGGCTGGTTCCCCTACCTCCTCGGGCGGTCGCTCGCCGGGTCGGACGGCGAGGACGCCGACGGCGGGGCCGGGGTCGACGCCGGTGCGGCGGCGACGGTCCGACGGTCTTAAGTTCGGTCCCGGCGCGGATTCGAGTGACAGCCACCCTACTGTCCCGTAGAAGCGCGAGCGCACTACGGAGGTACACGATGGCAGACCAAGAGATAGAAGACGCGGTCCAGCGTGCACTCGAAGACCGACCGGAACGGAACTTCACCGAGTCGGTCGATCTCGCGATCAACCTGCGCGACCTGGATCTTAACGACCCCTCGAACCGTATCGACGAGAGCGTGGTCCTCCCCGAGGGGACCGGCCAGGACACCAAGATCGTCGTCTTCGCGGACGGCGAGACCGCCCTCCGTGCGGAGGAGGCGGCCGACGAGGTGTACGGTCCCGACGAACTCAAGGACCTCGCCGACGACGACGACGCGGCGAAGGACCTCGCCGAGGAGACGGACTTCTTCGTCGCCGAGCAGGAGTTCATGCAGGACATCGGTCGCTACCTCGGCACTATCCTCGGCCCCCGCGGGAAGATGCCGAACCCGCTGGCCCCCGACGACGACGTCGTCGAGGAGATCAACCGCCTGCGAAACTCCATCCAGATGCGCAGCGGCGACCGGCGCACGTTCCACGCGCTGGTCGGCTCCGAGGACATGAGCGCCGAAGAGATCGCCGACAACATCGACGTCATCGTCCGGCGGCTGCACGCCGACCTGGAGAAGGGCCCGATGAACGTCGACTCCATGTACGTCAAGACCACCATGGGCCCGGCAGTGGAGGTCGCCTGAGATGTCCCAAGCAAGCGAACGCCGCACCGAGACCGTCCCCGAGTGGAAGCGCGAGGAGGTCGACGCTCTCGTCGAGACGCTGGACTCGTACGACAGCATCGGCGTCGTCTCGATCGCCGGCATCCCCTCCCGGCAACTACAGGACATGCGCCGCGAACTGCACGGCTCCGCCGAGTTGCGCGTGAGCCGCAACACGCTGCTGCGGCGCGCGCTGGAGGAGACCGGGCTGGGCGAGTTGACCGAGCACGTCAGCGGTCAGGTCGGACTGGTCGGCACCAACGACAACCCGTTCGGCCTGTACCGCGAACTGGAGGCCTCGAAGACGCCCGCGCCGATCGGCGCCGGCGAGGTCGCCCCCAACGACATCGTCATCCCCGAGGGCGACACCGGCGTCGACGACGGCCAGTTCATCGGCGACCTGAAGCAGGCCGGCGTCGACTCCCGCTTCCAGGACGGCGCCGTCACCGTCACCGACGAGACCGTCGCCTTGGAGGCCGGCGAGGAAGTCGACGAGCAACTCGCCAACGTGCTCTCGACGCTCGGCATGGAGCCAAAGGAGGTCGGCCTCGACCTGCGGGCCGTCGTCTCCGACGGCGTGCTGTTCGACCCCGAGGACCTGGACATCGACTACGACGCCTACCGCCAGGACATCCAGACCGCCACCAGCCGCGGGCGCAACCTCGCGGTCAACGCGGCGATCCCCGAGCCGAGCGTGCTCCCCTCGCTGCTGTCGACGGCCCAGGGCGAGGCCCGCTCGGTCGGCGTCGCCGCCGGGATCACCGAACCCGGCCTGATGGCGGACCTCCTCCGCGAGGCCGACGCGAACCTCCGGGCGCTGGCCGCCCACCTCGACGACGACGCGCTCCCCGAGGAACTGGCCGACGTGGCCGTCGAGGAGACCGAGGTCGAAGCGGAGACCGACGACGACGAGGACGACGGCGACGACGAGGCGGAAGCGGCGGCCGAAGAGGAGGACGACGACGAGGACGACGACGGCGACGACGCCGCGGCCGGCATGGGCGACCTGTTCGGCTGACGGCTCGACACCTGGCCGACAGTTTCGACTGACGGCTTGACACCTGGCCGACAGGTTCGCGCGCGACGCCGGGCCGACACCTTCCGCGCGGTATCAACATTATTACGTGGGGGGACAGCGTTCGGGTAGACATGGAGTACGTGTACGCGGCGGCCATCCTTCACGAACTCAACCAGGAGATAAACGAGGCGAACATGAAGGCGGTGCTCAAGGCGGCGGGCGCCGACGTCTCGGAGAGCCGCGTGAAGGCACTCATCGCGGCCCTGGAGGGGGTCGACCTCGACCAGATCGTCGGGTCGGCCCAGCCCGAACTCCCGGAGGACGGGGCACCCGCCGCAGAGATGGACGGCGAGACGGCCGCCGGTGGGGAGTCCGACCTCCCGGAGCCGACCGACGAGGAGAGCGACGACTCCGGCGGCAGCCTCAGCAACATCTTCGGCGGCGACGACTCGGAGTAGCGACGGCCGGGCCGACAACCCCTGCGTCGTGGCGCGGGACCGCGGGATTCCGAACGGGTACCGAGACGACCAGCGTCGGCCACGAACGACGGGCGCGAGTCGTGAGCGCGACGGGAGTTCTGGACGGTGCCGCGGCTGGACGGCGAATAAACGGGAAGAGAGAAGCGTCGGTCAGCCGAACAGGTCGCCGAGTCCCTCGCCGGCGTCGCCCTCGTCCTCGTCGTCGTCCTCTTCGTCCTCGGCCTCTGCCTCTTCCTCGGCCTCCTCCTCGTGGTCGTCCTCGTCCGCGCCGTCGTCGCTCGGGGCGGCCGCGGCGCCGCCACCGGCGCCGCCGGCGGGTGCTGCGACGGCGGCCTCCGAGAGCGCCTCGTCGACGTCGACGTCCTCCATGGCGGCGACCAGGGACTTCACCCGGGCGTCGTCCACGTCGATGTCGGCGGCCTCGAGGATCGCCGTGACGTTGTCCTCCGATACGTCCTTGCCGGCCTCGTGCAGGACCAGCGCTGCGTACACGTATTCCATCGTATCACCTTGTCGGAACGGGAACCGACCCGTCCACTTGTCCGAACCTGCGGGAAGCGCCTACAAAGGGACTTCGATACGGTGCGCGCCGCCCGGCCGCGGTGACAGGTCCGCCCACCCGACGGTTGAAACCGGATCGGGCGGCCAGTCCCGCCGATGGTCGCGGCGACGGTGCTACTCGGCTTCGTGCTGGGCGGGGTGGCGCTGGGCACCGCGAGCGGTCTCGTGCCGGGGCTGCACGCCAACAACTTCGCGCTCCTGCTTGCGGCGGTGGCGCCGTCGGTACCGGGGCCGACGGCCGCGGTGACGGCGGCGATGCTCGCCGCGGGCACGGTCCACACCTTCCTTGATGCGGTGCCGGCGCTGGCGCTTGGCGTGCCCGACGCCTCGATGGTCGCCACCGCGTTGCCGGGCCACCGCCTGGTCGTCGCCGGGCGCGGCCGGGAGGCGGTGCGGCTGTCGGCGCTGGGGTCCGGGCTGGCCGTTGCGCTCTCGCTCCTGCTCGCCGCCCCGGTCACGTGGGTGATGGTGCGGGCGTACCCGACGCTGCGGGCCCACCTCCCGCTCGTGCTCGGGGCGGTCGTCCTCGTGCTCGTCGCGACCGAGCGCACCTGGGGAGCGCGACTCGCCGGCGCGGGCGCCTTCCTGGCGGCGAGTGCACTCGGCGCGGCCACGCTGGACCTCTCGCCGGCGGCGCCGCTGGGGACGGGCGCGATGCTCACCCCGCTGTTCGCCGGACTGTTCGGCGCGCCCGTCCTCGTGGAGGCGATCGGCGGCCGGGGGGTGCCCCCACAGGGCGACGCCGGCGTGCGACTGGACCGCCGGGCCGTCGCGACGACCGGGCTCGCGGGGACCGTCGGCGGTGCGGGCGTTGGCTACCTGCCGGGCGTCTCCGCCGCCGTCGCCGCCGTGGTCGTCCTCACCGTGATACCCGGAGAGGACCCGCCGACCGAGGGGCGTGCGGGGCCGATGGCGCCGCCGGACGCGCCGGCCCGCACGGCGCCGGGCACGGGGCCCACTGGCGCCCAGCTCGACGCGGCGCGGCGCTACGTCGTCGCCACGAGCGGAGTGAACACGGCGAACGGCGTCTTCGCGCTCTTTGCGCTCGTCGCGCTGGGCACACCCCGGACGGGGGTGCTCGTCGCCGCCGACCGCGTCGGCGGGGTGGTGCTGCCCGTCGCCGTCGGAGCAGTTGCGGTGGCCGCCGCGTGTGGATTCGTCCTCGTGCTCTCGGTGGGCGACGGCTACCTGCGGGCAGTGGGGCGGCTGGACGCCACGCGGCTGTCGGTCGCGCTGCTTTCGCTGCTCGGCGTGCTGTCGTACCTGTTCACCGGCTGGGTCGGCGTCGCCGTCTACGCCGTGGCGACCGTCGTCGGCCTGGTGCCGCCCCGCCTGGGCTGTCGGCGGGTCCACCTGATGGGCGTGCTCATCGGACCGCTCGCGCTCGGGGTGTGACGGACGGCAACGACAACGGTTTTACCCGGCCCACGCCTCCCGGCGAGCATGGGCAAGGTAGCCGCGGAGATCAAGGTCATGCCGACCGGTGACGACGTCGACCTGGACGGCCTGGAGGACCGCCTTGCGGGCGCGCTCCCCGAGGGCGCCACGATAAACGGTGTGCGGCGCGAGGACGTCGCCTTCGGACTCGTAGCCGTCATCCCGACGGTGGTCGTGCCGGACGACACCGGCGGGACGGAGGTCGTCGAGGAGGCCTTCTCGGAGTTGGAACACGTCCAGAGCGTCAGCGTCGAGGGCGTCACGCGGATATGAGGTCCTCCACGTCGTGAACGGCGCGGGTTCTCTCGCTGTACAAACATAGACGGCGAGCTGAGTCCCGTTCTCCGAGCTCGACCACCGTCAGTCACACGCGTGGCGGTCGTGGCATGTCACTCGACGCCGACCTCGATCGCCCGCTCCAGATCGTCCTTGAGGTCGTCGGCGTGCTCGACGCCGACGCTCGCCCGTACCAGTCCGTCGGTGAGCCCGGCCTCGATGCGCTGCTCGCGGGGGATCGAGGCGTGGGTCATCGCCGCGGGCAGCTCGATCAGTGACTCGACGCCGCCGAGCGACTCCGCGAGGGTGAACACCTCCGTCTGGCTGACGACCTCGCTCGCCTCCTCCAG
>CAYODS010000056.1:8206-18111 GCA_964402765.1 uncultured Halobacteriales archaeon | reverse complement strand
CGTCGAAGACGAACGTCCGGGCCTCGCCATCACCGTAGCGCTCCACGTCGACCTTGGCGTAGAAGGTGCCGTCCGTGAGGTCGTCGATCCGGACGCCGTCGAGGGCGCCCCCGAACTCGGTGAGCATCTCGACGAGAAGGTCGTGTGTCAGCGGTCGCTCGAACGGTTCGCCCGAAAGCCCGAGTTGGATCGCGCGCGCCTGATCGGTCGTGATGACGATAGGCAGATACTCCGTTCTGGCGGCGAGAAGGACCGCGGGAACGTTCGATCCGTCCTCGCCGGTGCCCACCCCGATACCGGTCACCTCGGCGGTGTGTTCCATGGGCGACCGTTTGAACGGGAAGTATGAATAGGTACGGGCGGGCGGCGGTCAGCGTCGACGCCGTCGGAGAAAGAGAACGGCCCCGACCACCGCGAGGGCGAGGAGACCGCCGAGAAAGAAGAAAACGCCGGGCGGGAGCGAGGTTCCGGTCTCGACGGCGGCCTGTGTGGTCTCGGCATCCATCGTCGAGACGCCGTTACCGCCGCCACCGCCGTCCCCCGCGTCGGCTCCACCGGTCGCAGCGAGGCCGGGGAGTTCACCGAAGCGCCACTGGACGACGAGGCTCACGACGGTCAACAGTCCGACGGCTCCGAGCAGGCTCTTGAGAGCGTCCTCGAGTCCACCGCTCTCGGCCTCGCCGCCGGCAAACACCACGAGCGGACGGTCCGCGGGGGCGTAAACACTCATTTCCCGGCCCTTCTCGGAGTAGATGGTGTCGATCTCCTCGATAAGATCCGCGTCGTCGAGGTTGCCGAGATGATACTGTGCGTTCTGGAGGGTTGTGTCGACGCGGTCGGCCACACCCGAGGGCGTGTCCGGTTCGTCGTGGAGGGTTGCGAGTACCTCGCGGGCGGTGTCGGAGGAGAGCGCCGACAGAAGGTCGTCGGCGTCCTCGTTGTCGAGACCGACGACACGGGGGTTGGGTTCCTCGGCCGCGGAGGTGTCTGGACGCGAGGGCAGCAAGTCTCCCATATCGCGACCTACGGTGGGGGAGAGTACAAACCTTCCTTTCTCGACCGCGGCCGGTCACGGGGGTGGCTGGGGGTTCGTGAGCCGGTCGTAAAACCACTCAAACCACTGATTTCTGGCGCCTGAGGCCGTGACAACCAGTCACAGCGAAAAAGTGTAAGTGGGTGGAGTCCCTACACATAATCGCAATGAGCAAACAAGCAGCCGTCCGACAGCAGGCCGACGAAATCGAGGCATCGGAAGCGCTCCGCATCGACCAGGACAAAAGCGAGCAGATCATCGAGGCGCTCAACACGGATCTTGCCGCGACGTACGTACTCTACCACCAGCTGAAGAAACACCACTGGAACGTCGAGGGCGCGGAGTTCCTCGGGATCCACGAGTACCTCGGCGAGGTCACCGAGGACCTGGAGGAGGGCGCCGACGAACTCGCCGAGCGTGCCCAGGCGCTGGGCGGGGTGCCGCTGTCCGGCGGCGCCACCTACGAGGCCCACGCCCCCGTCGAGCCCGAGGACGACGACGTGTACGACATCCGCACCTCGCTTGCGAACGACATGGAGATGTTCGGTGACATCATCGAGACGGTCCGCGAGCACGTCGAACTCGCGACCAACCTCGGTGACCACGCCACCGCCGAGATCCTCCGCGGGCAGTTGGTCACGCTGGAGGAACACGCCCACCACCTCGAACACTACCTCGAGGACGACTCGCTGAAGAACTGGTAGTCCCGACCCCCCGATTTTTCCCGTCGCGTCGCACACGGACAGTCGTGCATCCGCGTGCCGAGCAGTTCCGTGACCGCGTCCGCGACGAACTCGGCGTCGAGATCGAACCCCGGGAGTTCCCCGAGGGGACGAAGACCGCCGCCGACGCCGCCGCGGCGATCGGCTGTGACGTGGCACAGATAGCCTCGAGTATCGTCTTCGTCGTCGGTGACGGGGACGACGGCGACCCCGTCGTCGTGGTCACCAGCGGCGCGAACCGGGTGGACGAGTCGGCGCTCGCGGACCTCCTGGGCGCGGACGACGCCCGCACCGCCGACCCGGAGGAGGTGCGCGAGGCGACGGGCTACGCCATCGGCGGCGTCCCGCCGTTCGCCCACCACGGCGACGTGCCGACCTACGTCGACGAGACGCTGCTCTCGTTCGCGGAGGTGTGGGCCGCCGCCGGCACGCCCGAGGCCGTCTTCCCGATCGACCCCGAGCGACTGCGCGAACTGGCGGACGCCGAGCCGATCGACGTGACCGGGTGAGGCCAACGCTTATGCTCGATCGATCGTGACCTGACGGGTATGGACGACTTGGACGACGTCCTGGAGGTGGCGGACGAACTGGAGGAGTTCGTCGAACTGGACGACGTCGTCGAGGACGTGTTCGACAACGCCCTGGCCGGTGCCGCGGCGGTCGCCGCGGTGATCGCCGGACTCCTCACGCTGTTGCTGGTGGTCGCGACGGTGGCGCTGCTCGTGCTTTCGGTCGGCGTCTTCCGCGCCGTGGCCGTCCTCGCCATCGTCACGTCCCTGATCACGCTCGCCGCCGTCGGTGCCTTTCTCTACTTCCGCACCACCATCCCCGACCACGTCCAGTCGCGGATCGACGAGGCGCTTGCACGGGCCGACGACACGCCGCCCGGGGACGGCACGATGAGCGAACAGGAGGCCATCGAGGCGGTGAAAGAGCAGTACGCCGACGGCGACCTGACCAACCGGGAACTGGAGCGCCGCCTGGAGGCCATCATGGAGAGCGACGACCCCGGTGCGGTCGTCCGGCGCGACGGCGAGCGAGCGCCCGCGCGGGAGCGGGCCGTCGAGACCGACTGACCACCCGCCCTACCCGACGACGTCGCCGACGATCCCCGCCACGGCGTCGATCTCGTCGCGGTTGACCGTGTGGCCCATCCCCTCGTAGATCCGCTCGTCCACGTCCGCCCCGAGGTCGGTGAGCACGTCACGCGTCTCGTGGACCCGCTCGACGGGGATGTGAGGGTCCACGTCGCTACACCCCAGCAGGACGGGCGTCGCTCCCAGGTGGCCCCCGTAGTCCCGAGAGGTGCCCTCGGGGCCGATCAGGCCGCCGGACAGCGCCGCCAGGCCGCCGTACCGGGTCGTCTCCCCCTCGTTCCCGGCGTTGCGGGCGACGTACTCGCTGGCGAGACAGGCTCCCTGCGAAAACCCCACGAGGACGACCCGCTCGCGGTCGACGGCGTCGGCGGCCCGCCCGACGAGGTCCTCGACCAGATCGAGCGCGGAGGAGAGGTGTGGCTCGTTGTCCGCCAGCGGTTCCATGAACGACCGCGGGTACCAGGTGTTGCGGGCGGCGGCCGGCGCGAGGTAGGCCACGCCGTCGTGGTCGAGTTCGCTGGCGATCCCGAGGACGCTGCGCGGGCCGGCCCCCCGGCCGTGCAGGAGGACGACGGCCGCGTCGGCCTCCGGGAGGGGGACGCCCGCCGTCTCGACCGGTCGGTCCGCGTGTGGGCCCTCGCGGCCGGCGGTGATCTCCGTCATGCCCGGCGTGGGAGACTCGCGCTCAAGGGAGTTTGGGTCGCGGTAGTCGCCGTCCCTCGCCAGCACGCTTTTTTCCACGGCCGTGATGAGACGGACCGATGGAAATCGGCGCCATCGGGATACGGAACCGGGTGGACGTGCTCAGTGTGCTCGCGGCCGCCGTCGCACTCTCGGTCGTCGGACGGGCCGGACTGGCACTTCTGACCGGGTCGACGGTTCGATCGCAGCCGATCCCTGCTCCCGACGGCGTGGGACCGGCGGTCTGGGCCCTCGTCCTCGGTGTGGCACACCTGCTCGCGGCGGTCGGCATCAACTCGACGCCGTACCACCTGCTGCTCGACGACGACCAGCCCCGCACGCTCGTCCAGGGCGTGGCGTTCGGCGTGGTGCTCGCCGTCGGGCTCTACGTCTACGCCTGACCCGGCCCGTCGTCTCGCCCACCGCCCGACTACTCGTGGCCCGAGACTGGCACGGGTTCGTACGGCTCCTCCAGGTACGCCAGGTCCGACTCGGACAGCGACACGTCGACGGCGGCGACCGCCTCCTCCAGGTGCTCGACGCTGGTGACGCCGACGATGGGGGCGTCGACGGCGTCCTGTTCCAGCAGCCACGCCAGGGCGACCTGGGCCATCGCCAGGCCCTCGTCCTCGGCGACCTGCTGGACGCGCTACCTCACCTCGCGACCGCCGTTCTCCAGGTGGGGGTGCTGGCGGGCGTAGGAGTCGGTCTGTCCGCGGGTGGTGGTCTCCACCTCCTCCTGGGGGCGGGTGAGGTAGCCCCGCGCCAGCGGGCTCCAGGGGACGACGCCGACGCCCTCTCGTGAACACAGCGAGAGGGTCTCGCGCTCCTCCTCGCGGTACAGCAGGTTGTAGTGATTCTGCATCGAGACGAACCGCTCTATGCCCAGGCGGTCGCTGGTGTGCAGGGCGTCGGCGAACTGGTACGCCCACATCGAGGAGGCGCCGAGGTAGCGGACCCTCTCGCGGCGGACGGCGTCGTCCAGGGCCCGCATCGTCTCCTCGATCGGCGTCTCGTCGTCCCAGCGGTGGATCTGGTAGAGGTCGACGGTGTCGGTCCCGAGGCGGTCGAGACTCGCGTCGAGTTCCTGCTCGATGGTCTTCCGGGAGAGCCCGCCGGAGTTCGGGTCGTCGTCCATCTGGAAGTATACCTTCGTGGCGACGACGGTGTCCTCCATGCGTCCCTCCAGCGCCCGCCCGAGGACCCGCTCGGACTCGCCGCGGGAGTACATGTTCGCGGTGTTGCCGGACTGTGTCCGGCAGTTAACCAGAGCGTGACTCTCTTGTGATGTCGAAGAAGTTCACGCCCAGTTCGAGGGCGCGCTCGATGATCGGCAGCGACTCGTCCTCGTCGAGCACCCACTCGCGCCAGTCGCTCGACCCGAAGGACATGCACCCGAGACAGATCCGGCTGACGGTCATCCCCGTGTCGCCCAGCGTGGTGTGCTCCATGCCGGCGGCACCGCCGGCGGGGGCAAAAAGCTACCTGCGCGTTCGTCCCGGTCGGCGAGTCGTCGCTCCACCCAGTCGGGTCGCTCGACCGTCGTCTCGCCGACGCCGACGAACCGCACGACCTCGACCACCTCGACGGTCCTCCCCTCGACCGTCCCCGCGTAGGACAGCCGGTAGCGCCGCACGGCCCCGCTCTCCCCGACCACGGCCACGAGAGAGACGTTCCGCGGCCGGCGCACGTCGCCGGCGTCCAGTTCCGTCGGTGCCGACGCCCGCTCGGCGCGGTACACCGTCGTCCCGTTCCGTCGCTCCCAGGCCGTCGGCTGGAGCGTGGCGAACAGTGCGAGCAGTCGGTCCCCCCGCGTCACGTCGCGGTCGCCCCGGCCGTCCCGCGGGCCGTCACCGCCGTCCCGGCGGGTGAACTCGACGGTGGCGTTCGACCAGCGCTCGACGCGCACCGCCTCCGGCACGGCCGCCCCCTCGACCGTCGTCCGCACGGAGCGGCGCTTGCCGACCCCGGCACGCACGACGGTCTCCCGCTCCCGGCGGACGGTCCCGTTCCCGTCCCGCACCGTCCGGCGCTCTATGAGCGTCACCGACTGCCTGCCGACCGTCCGGACGTGCCCGAGCACGACCGCCTCGAACTCGGGGTCCAGTCGGTCGACGGAGGTAGTCGTCCCGGTCGGCTCGCCCGTCTCGCCGGTCGCCGTCGTCGTCGGCACGCCGTACGGGTCCCGCTCAGTCGAGTCCGCGCCGGGCAGTCCGCCGCACCCGGCCAGCACGGCGAGCGTGGCGACGGCCACGAGACCCGTCCGTCTCACGATCGCCAGCGGCACCGCGGGCGATATAAACCCCGGCGCGGCGTCTCCCGGTCAGAACTCCCCCAGGTTCGACTGCTCAGCGGCCGACAGGGCGTCCTGGCAGGTGCTCCAGGACTCCCGTGCCGCCCCGGGCAGGCGCCCGTGCTCGCGGACGTACTCGCGGAGGAACGCCCGCGTCGTCGGGTCGCTCGGGTACCCCGACCCCACCGGGCGGTCGTGGTCGGCGTCGATCGCCTCGATCCGACGGTCGCGCTCGACCTTCGCGGCGACCGACGCCGCGCCGACGACCGCGTGCTCCTCGTCGGCGCCGTGCTCTGCGTGCACGGAGACGCCGGCCCCGTCACCGTCGCCGTCGATCGACGCCCGGTCGGCCACCTGGCGGGCGAACCGGTCGGCGTCGACGTCTGCCCCGTCCAGCACCACCTCGACGCGCTCTCCTGCGGTACCCGCGGTGAGTACTCGCTCCAGTACGGCGGCGTGTGCCGCCACGGTCAGCGAGTTCATGTCCGTCCCGGGGTCGTCGATTCGTGCCGGCGGGACCGCCTCGATCGCGACCGTCACCGCGTCGGCGTCGCGCAGACGCTCGGCCAGCGTCTCACGGTGCTCCGCCGAGAGCCGCTTCGAGTCGTCCACGCCCTCGGGCAGCGCCCCGGGCGGTGCGGCGACGGCGGCGGCGACCATCGGCCCCAGGGCGGGGCCCTTCCCCGCCTCGTCGACGCCGACGCGGAGTGACACGCTACGCTCGACGGCGGTGGGGCACTAATCGGTTCCGACAGCGGCGGCTCGCGGGCGGCGATAAACGTAGGAGAGGGTGTACCTAGTCGTCGGCTGGCGGCGTCGCCGGCTCGCGTTCCTCGGACTCCTCCAGATCCGGTTCCGGGTCGTCCTCCGGCAACTCGTCTTCCTCGGTCTCGGACTCGTGTTCCCAGTGGGCTAGTTTCTCGCTGTCATAGTGGTGGCACATTGAGGGATCGCCTCGGACTGTGGTATGTTACTCCACATCATAAACCTGGCGCCGGGATGACACGGTCCGTCTTACCCCTCCAGCAGGGCGGCGAGGTCCTCAAGTGCCCGCCGGCAGACGGGGACGTACCCCGCCGCCAGCGGCGGCACCTCGACGACGACGCGGCACCCGGTCCCGGCGGCGCTCGCGTCCCGACTCCCCGCTCCCGTCCTGTCGAGAGACTCGACGCGGTGGCCCGTGGCCGGGACGCGGGCGACCCGCCAGGTCCAGCGCCGCCCGGCCAGGTGGGTCACGCGAAACGGCACCCAGACGCCGCCCGGCAGTCGGACGCGGCCGGTCGACCCCGCCACGATGCGGCGGTCCGCGCACTCCACGTCGGTCACCGACGGTCCCCACGCCGGCCAGCGCTCGGTGTCGACCAGCGTGTCCCACGCCGCCGCCGGTGGGACGGCGAGGCGGGCGGCCACCCCTATCCGGCGCCCGTCCGGCGTGCGCTCCAGCGAGACGCTCGTCTCGACCACGGGCGGTCTGTGCGGTGCGGGGAGATAGACCTGCCGACGGCGGGTGGAGAGCGAAACGACCTAACCCGCCGGTGCCCTCGCCGGGGCATGGACGAGCGGGTGACGGTGCTCCGACTGGGGCACCGCCCGGGGCGGGACGACCGGATGACCACCCACGTCGGGCTCACGGCCCGGGCGCTGGGTGCCGAGCGGGTGGTGTTCGAACCGGGCGCCTCCGACGCCGCCGAGACCGCCCGGGACATAACGGACCGCTTCGGCGGCCCGTTCGAGGCGGCGATCGCCGAGTCCCCGATGGGCGTGCTGCGGGACTGGGACGGTCCCGTGGTCCACCTGACGATGTACGGTCTCCCCGTTGAGGAGACGGTCGCGGACGTGCGGGCGGCGTTGTCGGCGGGTGCCGCTGACGGGGACGGCAGGAGCGAGAGCGACACCGACGAGGGCGACGCGGACGACGCGAGCGACGGCGACGGTCTGCTGGTCGTCGTGGGCGCGGAGAAGGTGCCGTTCGAGGTGTACGAGCGGGCGGACTACAACGTCGGCGTGACGAACCAGCCCCACTCCGAGGTGGCGGCACTCGCCGTGTTCCTCGACCGCCTGTTCGAGGGTCGCGAACTCGACCGCACCTGGGCGGACGCCGACCGTCGCGTCGTCCCACGGGCGGAGGGCAAGCGTGTCGACGAGCCGTGACCGGGGCGTGCCGCTCTGCGTGTCGGTGCCGTCTCCCGACCCGATGGGTTTAACCACCCAAATGCCGTAGACCACCGTAATGGCGTTCGAGGAACTCCTCGAGGACCCCGTCATCCAGAAGTACCTCCACGAGTTGGTCGGGCCGAAGGGGATGCCCGTTGCGGCGGCCCCCCCGGACGGCGAGGTGACCGACGAGGAACTCGCGGAGGAACTGGACATGGAACTGAACGACGTGCGCCGGGCGCTGTTCATCCTCTACGAGAACGATCTCGCCTCGTACCGGCGCCTGCGTGACGAGGACTCCGGCTGGCTCACCTACCTCTGGACCTTCGAGTACGAGAAGATCCCCGAGAACCTGGAGGACGAACTGTACCGCCTGCTCGACGCCCTGGAGCGGCGCCGCGAGTACGAGGCCGACCACGAGTTCTACCTCTCGGAGGGCGCCGGCCTGCGTTTCGAGTTCAGCGAGGCCATGGAGTACGACTTCCGCTGCCCGGAGACGGGCGAGCCACTGCAGCCCCACGACAACGCCCACCTGATCGAGGCGATGGACGAGCGGATCGCCGAACTGCGCGAGGAACTGGACGTCGAACGCACCGTCGACGCCCCGGCCTGATGGTCGTCCTGGCGACCCGCGTCTACGTCGACGGCGACGCCCGCGACCGGGCGATGGACGGCCTGCGCTCGATGGTCGCCGACCTCGTGGGCGGTCTGGACGTGGAGTACACCGTCGGCCTGCGCCACGACGACCGCCCGAGCGTCACCGTCGAGGGCGTCGACGCCGACGCGGCCCGCGCCGCCCTCCGCGAGGAGTTCGGCGCCGTCTACCCCGACGGCCCCCGGCCTGGCGAGCCCGCCGTCGCCACGCTGGAGTCGTGGGACGACCACGGGTTCACGCTGTCGGCGGGCCGGACGGTGCGGGTGCCGGCCGACCGGATCGACCTCGGTCCCGGGTCGCCGGCCCAGGTGCGCGAGCGGTTCGGACTGGTCCAGCACCTCCCGATGCGGGTCGTCGTCGACGAGGACGCCGAGGGCCCGGACGGTCCCGAGGACCCGCTCGTCGGCGACCTCGCCGAGGCCGAGCGAGACCGCCTGTACGAGTGGACCCGCGGTCCGGGTCGGGTGAACGTCAACAGCGCCACCCGCTCGGAGGTGCGGGCGACGGTGAACCGGGCGGGCCACGCCGACGACGTCGTGACGATCGAGCGACTCGGCCTGCTGGAGCAGTCGATCGTCTGCCGGGAGGGGACCGACCCGCCGGGGCTGCTGGCCAGCGTCGGCGAGTACCTGCCCGCGGAGATGCTGTGCGTGGTGCCATGAACAGGCGACTGCTCGGCGTGCTGGCGGTGGGACTGCTGTTCGCGACCGCCGGGTGTACGGGCTTTTTCTCAGGTGACGTGACTGACGCCGACCTCGACGAGGAGCCCCCTGCCGGCGAGTACGACTGGAACACCACCCGGGACGTGACCATCGTCATCGAGGACCAGGAGTACACCGCGGTGTACGACCTGAACGGCACCACCGAGTTGAACCTGTTCTCCCGTGGGTTCACCTCGAACTCGCCGCTCAACTTCCGGGCGCTGCGGTACCGCTACCCCAACGGCACCGTGATCGCGGGGTCGAACGACGCGATCACCGTCGAGCGGTCGGGCTCCACCCGCGACGTGACGGTGCCTAACGGCTCGGGGATGGTCGCGTTCACGTCCGGCGCCGGCGGCAAGCGCTTTGGCACGCCCGCCTACGTCGAGGGCTCCTACGAGGTGGTGCTGCCGCCGAACGCCCGCACCCGGTCGCTCCTGTTTGGCGACGTGGCCCCCGGCGGCTACGAGACCAGCGTCGACGACCAGAACCGCCTGCACATCGCCTGGGAGGACGTCAGCAGCGCCGTCCTCGTCCGCTACTACCTCCAGCGGGACGTGCTCATCTTC
>CAYODS010000056.1:0-8196 GCA_964402765.1 uncultured Halobacteriales archaeon | reverse complement strand
CATCTTCCGTGGCCTGTTGCTCGCGGTCGGGCTCGTCGGCGGCGTCGGCCTGGCCTACCTCTACCGGCAGGTCCGCCAGCTCAGGAAACGCCGCGAGGAACTCGGCCTCGACGTCGACACCGACGACGACCTCGGCGGCGGTGGCCCACCCCCCGGGATGCGGTAGCCCGCGGTCGCCGCCCCCAGGCGACCGACCCCCGCCTCACTCGCCCGTCGGCGGCGTCTCCTCCCCCGACTCCTCGCCGTCTGTCCCCGTGTCGTCGGCGTCCGCCGGGTCCTCGAACTCGAACTCCGACTCCGCCGCCTCCGCCTCGTCGGCGTCGGCGTCCGCACCCGTCTGGTTCGTGTCCGTCTCTTCCCTGCCTGCGTCTGTCGTGTCCGCGTCGGCGTCCGACTCGTCGGTGTCGGCGTCCGTCTCGTCCGCCTCGCTCTCGCCGGTCCCGTCGGTCGTCGAGGCGGGTGTGGGCTCCGGGTCGTCCCGCAGATCCTCGCCGGCCAGAAAGCGCACCAGCAGGTCGTTGACCATCTCGGGCGCCTCGCGGTGGACCCAGTGGCCGGCGCCGGTGAACCGGACGGTGCGGGCGTCCGCACAGAGGTCGGCGGTGTCGTCGGCCAGGGCGTCCGACAGCGCCGGGTCCTCCAGTCCCCAGAGGATCGCCGCCGGCGGGGCGACGTGTGGCTCGGGCGGCTCCGGCGGGTCGCGGACGGCGGCGCGGTACGGCGCCAGCAGGCTCTCTGCGCCGGTGCGGGACCACGCCTGCCGGTAGTCGTACAGTTCAGCCGCCTCGAAGGCGCCCTCGCGGGCGCCGCCGGTGAGCACCGCCTCCAGCAGCCGCCAGTCCGCGGCCTCCAGCAGTCGCTCGGGCACCTCGGGCACCTGGAACAGGCCAATGTACGCCGAGCGAAGCGTCTGCAGCGGGTCACGGAACACGCGGCGCTCCATCGCCACTGGATGGGGGGCGTTGATCGCGACGACGCGCTCGACGCGCTCTGGGAACTCGGTGGCGACCCACCACGCGACGGCGCCGCCCCAGTCGTGACCGACGACGGGGACGGGCCCGTCGCCGGCGTGGTCCATCACCGTCAGGGCGTCCGCCGCGAGGTCGTCGAGGCTGTACAGCGAGACGCCATCGGGGGCGTCGGACTCGTTCACGCCGCGGCGGTCGGGGACGTACACCCTGTACCCCGCCTCGACGAGGGCGGGGATCTGGTGGCGCCAGCCGAACCAGAAGTCCGGGAAGCCGTGCAGCAGGACGACGGGGTCGCCGTCCGCCGGGCCGGCGCTGGCGACGTGAATGTCGACGCCGTCACCGTGGACGGTCTCGTGGTCCATCTCCGCGCCCGGGACGATCGGTCGCTCCATGGACGGACGTTCCGATCCGACCGGCAAGTGTGGTTCGGTCGAGTCCGGCTCCCGCCCGGGTGCCGGTGGTCGTCGCCGCCCCGGACGGCGTGTTTTTGTGTCTGCCCCCGCCAGCGGGGGTATGGAGGCCGGGATCGTCACCGTCGGCGACGAGTTGCTCGCCGGTGACACCGTCAACACGAACGCCGCCTGGCTCTGTGAGCGGCTGGACCGCCGCGGCGTTCGCGTGCGCCGGGTGGTGGTCATTCCCGACGACGTCGGTGAGATCGCCCGCGTCGTCAACGAGTACCGTGCCGAGTACGACGCCGTCCTCGTCACCGGTGGGCTCGGCCCCACCCACGACGACCTGACGATGGAGGGCGTCGCCGCCGCGCTCGGTCGCGACGTGGTCGACAGCGAGGTGGCCCGCGAGTGGCTCCGCGAGCGGGGGTACGCAGCCGCCGACCTCGCGCCCGGCACGACCGCGCTCCCGGAGGGCGCTCGCCCGCTGCACAACGAGGTCGGCGTCGCTCCCGGGTGCGTGGTCGACGACGTGTACGTCCTGCCGGGCGTTCCGGAGGAGATGCAGGCGATGTTCGAGTCCGTCGCCGAGGACTTCGCCGCGGGCGAGCGCCACCGCGAGAGTCTCGTCGTCGCGGAGTACGAGAGCGAACTCGTCGACCCGCTGGCGACGCTTCGCGAGCGGTTCGACGTGACCGTCGGCTCCTATCCCGGTGAGAACGTCCGGCTGCGGGTCCGCGCCGAGGACCCGGCGGAACTGCAGCGGGCGATGGCGTGGCTGCGCGAGCGGGTCACCGTCGTCGCGGACGCCGACCGGTCGTAGTCACGCCCCCCCGCCGCGGAGACGGTCGAGTGCCGCCCCGCCGACCACCGCCCCGACGAGGGCGACGACGACGACCAGGCCCGGCCCAGTCGCTCGCGAGAGTGTCGCGACCGCGAGGACGCCCGGCACCGCCCCGAGCGCGGCGGCGGCGACCGCTGCCCGGCGGTCCCCCGTCGCGGTCAGGGTCACGGTGGCGAGCGCGAGCGCCACCCCGGCGCCCGCGACGGCGGTCCACGGGAGCGACGCCTCCGGTCCCAGGAGACTCACCCCGAGTGCGAGCAGCGAGACGGCGCCGGCGACCGCCGCCGACGACCGCGGCGACAGCCCCACCCACGATCGCCCCTCGCCGGTCTCGGTGGCGGCGTTCAGCGTCGCGACGGCGACCACGAGCGGCCCGAACGTCCCGACGACCGGCGGGTACCTGACCGCCGCCCGCCGGACGGCGACCGGTTCGGTCGTGGTCGTCGGCGCGACCACCCGGCCCGGGTCCGTCGTCGTCTCGACGCCGGCGAGCGGCAACACCACGTCCGGGACGGCGACGTTGCCAGCGAACAGAAACAGCGTGCTCGGGACCAGCGCGAGGACGCCCGCGAACAGCGCCCGGTGGTCCCGGGTGTACGCCGCTGCCCCGCCCAGGAGCGGCGCCAACACGGCGACGACGGGAGCCAGGACGCGCGAGACGACACCCTGCTCCCGCGGGACTCGCGCCACCGCCGGCGGCGCGCCCCGGTCAAGCGGCGGCCCGACGTACGGCAACAGCGTCTCGACGATCCGCGCCACGCTCCAGGGGGCGTCGACCGCCCAGGCGACCACGCCCGCGACGACCACCGCGACCCCGCCGCCGACCACCGGATGCACCGGGGGATCCCTGTCCTCAAGCGCCGCCAGCGCACCCTGGAGGCGTTCGTACCGCTCCGCCAGACGTTCGGCTCCCGACACAGTTTACGACCGTCGCCGCGCCTGCAAGTATCTTCCGCACGTGTCAGCGGAACAGGTACAGCAGCCAGCCGACGGTGAGCACAAGCCCGAGGACGAGGACGGCCCAGCCGACGGCGTCGATCGGCAGGGCGGGGGTGTCCTCCTGGAGGACGACGGGGATCATACCGGCGACTGTCGGCCGCGGGGCTTAACACCTCGTCGGTTCCCGGAAGGCTTTCGCCCGCCCGCCGGCGACGGGAGGTATGCGCGTGGGGTTCGTCGTCAACCCGGTCGCGGGGATGGGCGGTCGCGTCGGGCTCAAGGGTACTGACGGGAAGGTCGACGCCGCCCGCGAGCGCGGCGCCGAGCGCCGCAGTCCCGACCGCGCCCGGGCCGCCCTCGACGCCCTCCACGACCGCGCTCCCGACACGACGCTTCTGACCGCCGGCGGGCCGATGGGCGCCGACGTCGCCCGCGAGGCCGGGTTCGACCCCGGGGTCGTCACCGACCCGCCCGCCGACCCCTTCGAGACGAGCCCCGGAGACACCCGCGCGGCGGTGCGGGCGTTCGTCGAGCGTGGCGTCGACCTGGTCCTGTTCGTCGGCGGCGACGGCACCGCGGTCGACGTGGCCGAGGCACTCGCGGCGGTGGACGCCGACGACGTGCCGGTGCTGGGCGTGCCCGCCGGCGTGAAGGTGTACTCCGGGGTGTTCGGCGCGACGCCGGCCGCCGCCGGCCGTCTCGTGGCGGGCTTTGACCCCGGCGCGGTCGTCGAGCGGGAGGTCAACGACATCGACGAGGACGCCTTCCGCGGCGGCGAGGTCGAGACCGAACTCCGGGCCGTCGTGCGGGTGCCGACCGGCGACGACCTGCAGTCCTCGAAGCAACTCGGCGGCGGCAGCGTCGAGGGACTGGCCGCCGGCGTCGCGAGCGAGGTGCGCCCGGACCGGACGTACGTCCTCGGTCCCGGGTCGACGCTGTCGGCGGTGAAGCGGGCGATCGGCTTCGAGGGCACGCCGCTTGGCGTGGACGTGTACCGTGACGGCGAGGTCACCCACGACGCCGCCGAGGCGGACATCCTGGCCGCGCTGCGTGACGACCCGGCGGACAACGTCGTCGTCGTCTCGCCCATCGGCGGGCAGGGGTTCTTTCTCGGGCGGGGCAACCAGCAGATATCGCCCGCGGTGGTGCGACGCGCCACACTGGCGGTGGTCGCCTCCGACGCGAAAATCGACGACACGGGCGTCCTGCGGGTCGACACGGGCGACCCCAACCTCGACGCGGAACTGCGGGGCTGGCGGAAGGTCCGCGTCGGCCGGTTCGAGCGCCGGATGGTGAAGGTCGTCTAGTCGTCGCCGGTCGCCGTCTCGCCGCTCGCCGATTCGTCGGGGTCAGTCGTCTCGCCGCCCGCCGGGTCCGCGGTGTCGTGCGCTCCCGTCGCGTCCCCGTCCGATCGCGCCCGCAGCGGACTCCGGGACGCGACCCGGTAGTCGAGGGCGGGGTGTTCGGCAAGGTGCCAGACGACCAGGTGCCGGCGCGACCCGGTGACCCCCTCACGCTCGCGGCCGACGGTCTCGGCGTCGACCGTCGCCGGCAGGCGCCCGGCCAGGCGACACAGCGCCCGGAAGGAGTCGAAGACGACGCTGTTGCCCGTCGTCTCGCTGCCGCGCCGGCGGACGACGTAGGAGCCGTCCGGCCGGCGCTCGCCGACCGTGTTGACGAACGCCCACCGGTCGGCGACCGCCTCGCCCAGCGCCGTCCGCAGGCGGGTGGCCTCGGCGGGGGTCAGCTGCCGCGTCTCCCCGCCGACCGAGAGCACCACTCCGCCGTCGCCCTCGTCGACCGAGACCGGCGGCCGTGCGTGGTTGTCCGTGCCCGGATGAGCGTCGTCGCCATCATCACTGTCGCCCGCCGGCGGGTCGTCGGTCCGTGCGTCGCCGGTGGCGTCGTCCGTCCGAGCGTCGGTCTCGTCGCCAGTCCGCGTGCCGTCCACCTGCTCGCCGACGCCGCCGTGGTCGTCACTCGTCGCGGAGAACCCGATCAGGAGCGTCAGCACTCCGTCGCATAGTTGGTGTCGGTGATGCGACGCACAAGAAGGTGCCGGTCGCGTGGGTGTCCCTGGCAGCCCCCGGTCGACGGCGCCGGACGCACGACCGGGTCTCTTTTTGCCGTGCCGCTCCAGCGTGCGGTATGGCCGAGACGGCGACGGCGACGGACATGGGCGTCGGGCTGACGGTGCTGTTCTCGCTGTTGGCCGTCGGCGGGGCGGTCGGGATGTACGTCCTCGCGCCGGAGCGAGCGGCGGCGTGGGCGTTCGCGGCGGCGGTGGTGTTCGGGGCGCTCGCGGTCGTCGCGGTGCAGGTGTACGGCGCCGAGACGGGAAACGATTAAGCCGCTGAAGGCGCTACCCCGAAACGAGAGGTATGAGCGACTACACCGAGGAGGAACGGCGGGTACTGGCCTATCTCGCCGAGAGCGTCTCTCGGGGAGAGCGGTACTTTCGCTCGAAGAACATCGCCGATCGACTGGACCTCTCGGCGAAGCAGGTCGGACAGTTGCTCCCCCAGCTCGGCGAGAAGTCCGACGACATCGACGTCGAGAAGTGGGGCCGGGCGCGCTCGACCACCTGGCGGGTCACTCCGGACCCCGAGTAGCCCGGTCGCGTGGTTTTAACCGGGGCCGTCCCGAGGGGACGACGATGACCGTCCGGGTCGAGCGCGTCGTCGAGGTGCCCGCGAGTCCCGAGCGCGTCTGGGAGTTCATCGCCGACCCCGAGAAGCGCGCTCGCTCGATAAGTGTCGTCAATGGATACGAACTCGACGACGACGAGGGTCGGTCGGCGACCTGGCAGGTCCAGCTGCCGATCCCCGTACTCGACCAGGCCATCGCCGTCGCCACCGAGGACGTCGAGCGCCGCCCGCCGGAGTACGTCGAGTTCGTCGGCCGCTCGAAGGTGTTTCGCGTCACCGGCGAACACGAGATCGAGGCGATCGAGGGCGGCAGTCGCCTCACCAACCGCTTCGTCGTCGAGGGTCGCCTGCCGGGCGTCGAGCGCTTCTTCAAGCGCAACCTCGACGCCGAACTGGAGAACCTGGCGGACACTCTCCGGGCTGACCTCGCCGCCACGGGTGACGGTCCGCCGGTGGACGGGTCGGCGCCGGACGAGCACGCGGGGACCGACCGGTGACCCGTCCCGGCGCGGACCGGGTCGCGGGTGACGCCGCCGTGACGCTCGCGCTCGCCCAGATCGAGGTGCGACCGAGTCGCGTCGCCGACAACCGCGACCGAGCCGTCGGTGCCGTCGAGCGCGCCGCCGCACGGGGTGCCGATCTGGTGGTCCTCCCCGAGCTGTTCGTGACGGGTTACTTCGCCTTCGAGGCGTACGCCCGTACCGCCGAGGGGCTCGACGGCCCGACGCTGTCGACGCTCGCCGAGACCGCCCGCGAGCAGTCGGTGGCGGTGCTCGCGGGGTCGATAGTCGAGGACCTGGCGGCGACGACGGGCGGTCCCGCGGAGGAGGGGCTGGCGAACACCGCCGTCCTGTTCGACGCCGCCGGCGAGCGTCGCCTCGTCTACCGCAAGCGCAACCTGTTCGGCTACGGCTCCCGCGAACCGGAGTTGCTGACGGCGGGCGAGCGGCTCCCGACGGCGACGGTCGCCGGGCTCACCGTCGGCGTCACCACCTGCTACGACCTGCGCTTCCCCGAGGAGTACCGTCGTCTCGCCTCCCAGGGCGTGGAGTGCGTGCTGGTGCCGAGCGCGTGGCCGTACCCCCGGGTCGAGCACTGGTCCGTGCTATCCCGTGCCCGGGCCATCGAGAACGCCTGCTACGTGGCGACGGCAAACGGCGTCGGCGAGTTCGAGGACAGCACGCTGCTCGGTCGCTCGACGGTGTGTGATCCCTGGGGGACGCCGGTCGCGACGGCGGGCGACGCCCCGGCGCTGGTCACCGCCCGTGTCGACCCCGCCGAGGTGCGGGCCGTCCGCGAGACGTTCCCCGCCGCCCGCGAGCGACTTGACGACGCCGCGGGAGCCCGCTGACCGCCGGTCGCCGGAGCCACCGGGTTTAAGTATCGGGGAGCGGTGAGGTACGGGTGCCGGCGACGACGCTTTTCACGTCGAAGTCGGCACAGCCCGCGCCCGCACCTACACCGGCCGTCCGGACGGCCACTCCCGGCGACGGCGACCCCAATCCGCCTCCCACTTCCCGTTTCCACTCCTCGATTTCCTCCTTCTCACCAGTCCCGACTCGTCGCCGGTCACACCTCGACCGTCTCCCCGCGCTCGGGCGCGAGGGCGTCGACGCCGTCCGTCCGGCGGTCGGCCGCGAACTCCGCACACCGGTCGCCGTGGTTGACGACCACCGTGGCGTCCCCGTAGTGTTCCAGCAGGTCGAGTATCCCCTCGCGGTCGGCGTGGGCGGAGAAGTCGAACAGTTCGACGCGGGCGGCGACCGGCATCCGCCGCCCGTCGATCTCGGCGCTGCCGGTCTCCAGCAGGTCCCGGCCGGGCGTGCCCTCGACCTGGTAGCCGGTGAGTGCGATCAGGTTCGTCGGGTTCGAGCGCACCGCCGGGACGTACGTCATCGCGGGGCCGCCCTGGAGCATCCCGCTGGTGGTGACGATCACGGTGGACTGCTCGGCGATGCGCTCGCGCTGGCCGGGGCGCCCGTCGACGACGCGGGCGTTCGCGGCCCCTCGCCGGAGGGCGTCGGCGTCGACGAACCCCGGGTACTGGCGCAGCGTCTCGGTGACGCGGGTGCCCATCCCGTCGACGTAGCAGTCGATCCCCGCCTCGGCACACACCGCCAGCACCTCCTGGGTGCGCCCGATGGCGAAGGCCGGGACGACCACGGTCCCGCCACGGCGCAGCGTCTCCCGCAGTTCGGCGACGAACGCAGCCTCGACCTCCTCGCGGGGCGGGCGCTCGTCGAAGGCGTAGGTGGACTCGACGACGACGGCGTCGGCGTCGGGGCGGGCGGTCGTCCCCGACAAGAGCGCCTGGTCCTCGGTGTTGAAGTCGGCGGTGTACAGCAGCCGGGTGTCGCCGTCGTCGACGAGGACGTGGGCGCTGCCGGGGATGTGGCCGGCGT
>CAYODS010000055.1:11671-18540 GCA_964402765.1 uncultured Halobacteriales archaeon | reverse complement strand
GCACCGACGGCGATGGCGACACCTTCGACGCCCTCCGGACCGTGCTGCCGGACGTCCGTCTCGCCGGCTTCGACGGCGACGGGGGAATGGACGCCGACCGCGGCGCCCGCCCGCGCCTGAACGGCGGGCTGGTCGGGTTCACCGCGTACGACACGGTGTACGACACGCACCTGGCGGAGGTCGGCCTGGAGCGCCCGGACGCCGCGGTGCCCGACGCCGGCTACGTGCTCGCGACGCGGGTGCTCGCCTTCGACCACCGGGAGGGGACCGTCGAACTCGTCGCCACGCCGCCGCTTCGCCCGGACGAGGACGCCGGCGCGGTCTACGACGACCTGATCGCCGAGGCCGAGTCCGTCGCGGAGCGTCTGGCGGCGGCGCCCGACCCCGACCCCGGCGGCGCCCGGATCGAGCGCGAGGAGGCCGATCCCCGCGAGACGTACGAGCGGGCCGTCGAGCACGCGAAGGAGGCGGTGCTCGACGGCGAGGTGTACCAGTGCGTGCTGTCCCGGTCCCGGCGGCTGTACGGCGACGTCGACCCGCTGGGACTGTACGCCGCCTTGCGCGAGGTGAACCCCTCGCCGTACATGTACCTGCTCGCCTTCGACGACCGCCGCGTCGTCGGCGCCAGCCCCGAGACGCTCGTGTCGGTCGCCGGCGACCGCGTCACCGCGAACCCCATCGCGGGCACCTGTCCCCGCGGCGCCAGCCCCGTCGAGGACCGCCGCCTCGCCGGCGAACTGCTGGCCGACGACAAGGAACGCGCCGAGCACACGATGCTGGTCGACCTGGCGCGCAACGACGTGCGCCGCGTCGCCGACCCCGGCAGCGTCCAGGTCGAGGAGTTCATGAACGTCCTGAAGTACTCCCACGTCCAGCACATCGAGTCCACCGTCTCGGGCCGACTCGCCGACGGGCCGACCGAGGCGCTGGACCGGGCGCCCGACGCCTTCGACGCCACCCGCGCCGCCTTCCCCGCCGGCACGCTCACCGGGGCGCCGAAGGTCCGCGCGATGGAACTCGTGGACGACCTGGAGGACGCCCCCCGTGGCGTGTACGGCGGCGGCGTCGGCTACTACGCCTGGACCGGCGACGCCGACGTGGCGATCGTCATCCGCACGGCCACCGTCGAGCGCGACGCCACCGAGGACGCTCTCGACCGCGTGACGGTCCGCGCCGGCGCCGGTATCGTCGCCGACTCGGTCCCTGAACGCGAGTACGAGGAGACCGAGCGGAAGATGGAGGGCACGCTCGACGCCCTCGACCGGATCCGGACGGACGGCGAGCCCCCGGAGACGCCACCCCCGACTGCCGACGACGACGCCGTCGAGTCCCCCGCCGGGGGTGACCCATGAACGTCGTCGTCGTCGACAACTTCGACTCGTTCACCTACAACCTCGTGGAGTACCTCAGCCAGCGCGCCGAGACGACGGTGCTCCGCAACACCGCCAGCGCGACGGCGGTCCGCGCCGAGGACCCCGACGCCGTCGTCATCAGCCCCGGCCCTGGCCACCCGGAGAACGAGCGCGACGTGGGCGTCACGAACGAGGTGCTCACGGGCCTGAGCCGGGAGGTGCCCACGCTGGGCGTCTGCCTGGGCCTGGAGGCGGCGGTGTACGCCTACGGCGGCACCGTCGGCCGGGCGCCCGAACCGGTCCACGGCAAGACCTCACGTGTCGAGCACGACGAGCGGGGCGTGTTCGAGGGCCTGGAGCAGGGGTTCCCTGCCGGGCGCTACCACTCGCTCGTGGCGACGGACGTGCCGGAGTGCTTCGAAGTGTCCGCCACGGCCACCACACCTGGGGACGAGGACCTAGTGATGGGCGTGCGCCACCGCGAGTACCCCTTCGCGTGCGTGCAGTTCCACCCAGAGTCCGTCCTCACCGGCGTCGGCCACGAGGTGGTCGGCAACTTCCTCTCGGTCGCCGCCGACCCGCGGAGCGCGGCCGACTGACCCGGACCCTGCCACCCAGTCGACCCGGTCGGCGTGTCACCCGTTCGCACGGGGGCGCAGGAGTGATACCACCGGCGACCGAGTACGCCGGAGACGGTGATGACCGACCACCGGACGGCCAACCGACGGCTGTGGGACGAGTACAGCGACGACTTCCAGGCGCTGTGGACCGCCGACACCGACGACGACGAGTTGCCGCCAGCGCCCTCGCCGTTCGCCGCGGACGCGCCGGGCGGTCCGCAGCCGGACCTGCTCGACGCCGTCGAGGGCCGTGCGTACGTCGAGTTGGGCTGTGGCGGCGGGCAGGGCACCGTCGGCACCGCCGAGCTGGGTGCCGACCCGGCCGTGGGCGTGGACTTCTCCGGCGAACAACTCGCTCACGCCCGTGGACTGCGGGACCGGTACGGCGTCGACGCCGCGTTCGTTCGCGGCGACGTGACCGACCTGCCGTTCGCGGACGACCGGTTCGCGGTCGCGTCCTCGGAGGCAGTGTACCAGATGGTGGAGGACCTCGTCGGCGCGCTCCGGGAGGCCCGCCGCGTGCTCCGGCCAGGTGGCGTCCTCGTCGTGAGTGTGCCCCACCAGTTCGGCGAGGTGATCGACGAGGAGACCGGCCGCCTCCAGCGGAGTTACTTCGACACCGGGCGCCGCGAGATCACGATCGACGACGAGTACGAGTCGGAGATGGTGGTGTTCGACCGGATCGTCGGCGAGTTGCACGGGGCGTTGCAGGCGGCGGGGTTCGACGTCCGGCGGGTGATAGAACACCGCCACCCGGCGATAGAGAGCGGCGCCTGGGACCGCGACGGCGACCGCCCCGACGTGCTGTGGCGGGTGCCGACCAGCGTGCGGTTCCGGGCGACGGCGTGACCGCCGTCACCAGAACGACTCGTGGACCTCGCGTCCGGCCTCGGGCAACAGCGGCCCCTCCACCTCGGTCTCCGTGGCGATCGCGGCGGCCGAGGGGTTCTCGTCGCCGCCGGTGATCGCCGCCAGCGTGCCCGCGGAGGTGCTGTACACGACGCGACCGAGGCCGACGTTGCGTATCCCGCCGGCACACATCGCACACGGTTCCGTGCTCGTGTACATCGTCGCCTGGCGGCACTCGGCCGCCGAGAGGTTGCGCCCGGCCCACCGCACCAGTTTCAGTTCGGGGTGGGCTGTGCGATCGTCGTCGGTGTTCACCGTGTTGCGCTCCTCCGCGATGAGCGTGCCGTCGAAGACGAGCACGGAGCCGAACGGTTCGTCGCCCGCCTCCGCCGCCGTCTCGGCCAGGTCGATCGCCCGCCGCATCGCCTCCCGCGGCCGTACGTCGCCGTCTCCCATGCCCACGCCTCGGTCGCCCGCCCCGTGAGGGTTCCGGTCACCGACCGCGGTCGGCCCCGATAGACCGCCGGAGCCCCCGCTCCAGGCCGGCGACGACGCCCACCCCCACCAGCACGACGGGCCAGAGGACGGCGTACACCCAGAGCGGGGTCGGAAAGGTTCCGGCCGCGGCGTCGCCGAGCGAGGCGCGGTACCGCAGCGTGGCCCGGACGGCGACGGCGAACGCGGCGACGAGGACCACGCCGGGGGCGTACAGTCCGCCCCGGACGGCGAGCACCGTGACGGCGGCCCCGACGACGACCGCCCCGAGAAACACCCACGCGTAGACGTGCGGGACGGTGGCGACCCCCTGCGTGGTCGTCGCGCTCCGGGCCCGGAGCACGACCAGCGCGTGGGCACTCCCGACGCCAGCCGCGAGCGGCGCGAGCCGTGATGCGACCCGACGACCCTCGGGCAGACGCATGGCGATCCCCCCCCCGGTCGGACGAAGTTAGACCACTCGACTCGTCTCTGAGGGTGAAGGTTTTTGTACTCCCTCCCGCTTGAGGTCGGGTAGCCGGTGCCGAGCGGTTCCTCGAAGACGAGTCTCAGGCCGTCTGTCACGCGTCCGACGCCCTTGGTAACCGTTGGCACGAACTGTCATGGACGACCGTTATATTTAACACTCGAAGGTGAATCGTGGCGGGTAGGATGCGAGGGACGAGTGCTTCGGTCGTGCTCGGCACGGTCGGGTCGGACGCCCACGTCGTCGGGATCACCCTGCTGGAACACGCCCTGAAGGAGGCGGGCTTCGAGGTGCACAACCTCGGCGCCCAGACCCCACAGGAGGACTTCGTCGACGCGGCCGACGAGCACGACGCCGACGCCGTCCTCGTCTCGTCGCTGTACGGTCACGCCGAGCAGGACTGTGACGGCCTGCACGAGCGCCTGCGCGGGGCGGAACTGGACCCGCTCACGTTCATTGGCGGCAACCTCGCGGTCGGGCAGACCGACTTCGAGACCGTCCGGCGGCGGTTCTGCCGCATGGGCTTCGACCGGGTGTTCCCCGCCGAGGCCGACTTCGACGACGTGGTCGCCACGCTGCGTGACGACCTCGGCGAGTCCGAGAGCGAGCGGACCGCCGAGCGGGCCGACCGCGCTCGCCTGCGGTCCTGACGCGGATGGTACGCGACGAGCGCCTCTCCGAGGAGCGACTCGCCCGCGAGACCGACCGCGTCTGCGAGGAGTGGCCCACGGGCGAGGCGGTCGACCTGGAGGCGGCCGTCGCGTTCCACGAGTCACTCGCCCCCGAAAAGCGGTTCGCGCCCGTCCTGGAGGACGCCGACCGGGTGCTCGTCCAGCCCCGTGGCGGTGTCCCGCTCTTGGAGGACCAGATCGACCTCCTCCGGCACTTGGAGGACGAGGGCGGCGCCGACCTCCTGCCGACGACGATCGACTCCTACACCCGCGACAACGCCTACGAGGAGGCCGAGGAGGGGCTCGCTGCCTCCCGCGAGGACGACGAGAACGCGCTCAACGGCTTCCCGGCGGTGAACCACGGCGTCGAGGCGTGTCGCGACCTGGTGACGAGCGTGGACACGCCGGTCGAGGTGCGCCACGGCACGCCGGACCCGCGACTGCTGGCGGCGGTGACACTCGCCGGCGGCTTCCAGAGCTTCGAGGGCGGCCCCATCACGTACAACCTGCCGTACACCAGCAAGTACGACCTCGAACAGACGATCGAGTACTGGCAGTACGTCGACCGACTGTGTGGCGCCTACACCGCCCGCGGGGTGACGGTCAACCGCGAGCCCTTCGGCCCGCTGACGGGCACGCTCGTCCCACCGTCGGTGGCGATCGCGATCTGCATCGTCGAGGGCCTGCTCGCCGCCACCCAGGGGGTTCGAAGCGTCACCCTGGGGTACGGGCAGGTCGGCAACCTCGTCCAGGACGTGGCCGCGCTGCGGGCGATGCGCTCGCTCGGCGAGGAGTACCTCCCCGACCCGGTGACGGTGACGACGGTGTTCCACCAGTGGATGGGCGGGTTCCCCCGCGACGAGGCCCGCGCCTACGGCGTCATCTCGCTCGGCTCGATGACCGCCGCCGTCGCCGAACCGGACAAGATCATCACGAAGTCCCCCCAGGAGGCGAAGGGCGTCCCCACGCCCGAGGCAAACGCCGCCGGCCTCCGTGCGACGCGACAGTCAATCGAGATGCTGCGTGACCAGTCCGTCTCCCTGGAGGGCGTCGAGCGCGAGCGCGACCTCGTCGAGCGCTCCGTGCGGTCACTGATGGATCGCGTGTACGAACTGGGCGACGGCGACGTGGCCCGCGGGACGGTGCGGGCCTTCGAGGAGGGCGCCCTGGACGTCCCCTTTCCGCCGAGCGACGCCGCCGCCGGTGACGTGTTGCCCGCCCGTGACGACGACGGTCGCGTGCGCCTGCTGAAGTTCGGCAACCTCGCGCTGTCGGACGACGTGAAGAAGGCCCACGACGCCCGCCTCGACGAGCGCGCCCGCACCGAGGGCCGCGATCCGTCCTTCCGGATGGTCGCCGACGACGTGGCCGCCGTGAGCGAGGGCGGCCTCGTCGGCCGGCCGGACGACCAGGAGGGTGACGCCTGATGGTCGCGATCGAGGCGGTGCACGCGACGCCGGGCGTCGCGGGCTTCTTCTTCGACGACCAAACGGCCATCCGCGGCGGCGCCGACCCCGACGGGTTCACCTACGACGGGCCCACGAAGACGGCGGGCTACGAGCGGATCCGCGAACCCGGCGAGGCCCTGCTCGTGGAGGTCGAACTCACCGACGGTCGCCGCGCCCGCGGTGACTGTGCCGCGGTGCAGTACTCCGGCGCCGGCTCCCGTGACCCGCTGTTTCGCGCCCGCGAGCACCGCAGCGTCGTGGAGGGGCCGGTCGCGGAGGCGCTGGTCGGGCGCGACCCTGCGGACCTCGGCGGGACGATCGACGCGCTCGAACGGGTGGCCGCCGACCACGAGTTGCACACGGCGGTGCGGTACGGCGTCTCACAGGCACTCCTGGCCGCGGCGGCCCGCGCCCGCGAGACGACGATGGCCCGGGCGCTCGCGGTCCACCTCGACACGGAGCCGGCGACCGACCCCGTACCGGTGTTCGGCCAGACCGGCGACGAGCGGTACCGCGGCGCCGAGAAGATGCTGCTGAAGGGGGTGCCCGTCCTGCCGCACGGCCTGTTCAACAGCCGCGAGAAGTGGGGCGAGGCGGGCGAGGGCGTCGTCGAGTACGTCGAGTGGCTGGTCGACCGCGCCACCGATCTCGGCGACTACACCCCCCGCATCCACCTCGACGTGTACGGCATGGTCGGCGACCTGTTCGGCCCGCCGTACGACCGCCCCGAGGTCGTGGAACTGTTCCGCGAACTGGAGCGGGCCGCCGGTCACCACCCGATCCAGGTGGAGGGGCCGATGGACGTCGGTAACCGCCCGGGGCAGGTGCGGGCGATGGCCGAACTGCGGGACGCCCTCGCGGAGGCCGGCGTCGACGTGGACCTCGTCGCCGACGAGTGGTGTGACACCCGCGAGGACGTCCAGGCGTTCCTCGCGGCGGGTGCCGCCGACGTGGTGCAGGTGAAGACG
>CAYODS010000055.1:0-11661 GCA_964402765.1 uncultured Halobacteriales archaeon | reverse complement strand
CGCCGGACCTAGGCCCCGTCACCGAGAGCGCCGGGGCGGTGCTGGACTGCCGGGGCACCGAAACCCGCGCGTACCTCGGTGGCACCTGCAACGAGACGGACACCTCCGCTCGCGTCTGCGCCCACGTCGCCCTCGCCACCGACGCCGCACAGGTGCTCGCAAAGCCCGGCATGGGGTTCGACGAGGGGTACATGATCGTCACGAACGAGATGCGCCGGGCGCTCGCTCGCCACGTCGGGGCGAACCGGACCACTTTCGACGCCCCCGCCACCGACGGCACGTATGACTGACACCGACGGCGACGACCGCGACCGTGACCGCCGACTCGTCGAGGGCTGGCAGGGCCGCTTCTACGAGGACTTCGAGGTGGGTGACGTGTACAAGCACCCGTTCGGCCGCACGGTGACCGAGACCGACGACGTGTGGTTCACGAACGTGACGATGAACGCCAACCCGATGCACTTCAACGAGCCGTACGCCGCCGAGACGGAGTTCGGCGAGCGGCTCGTCAACGGCACCTTCGTGTTCGCCCTCGCGGTCGGAATGAGCGTCGTCGACGTCTCGATGAACGCGACGGCGAACCTGGGCTACGACGAGGTGCGCCACCACGGACCCGTGTTCCACGGCGACACCATCTTCGCGGAGTCCGAGGTTCTCGACAAGCGGGAGTCGGAGTCACGCGACCACGTCGGCATCGTCACTACCGAACTGCGGGCGTACAACCAGGACGACGACTTGGTGCTCTCGCTTCAGCGGACGCCGATGGTGCTGAAACGCGAACACGCCGAGCTGAGCGCCGCCCGGCCGCCGGGGTGGCCCGAGGGCGTCGGCACCCAACCGGAGGGCCGGGAGTGACCACCGACCGACGGCCCTGGGACGGCGACCTGCCGCCCCGCACGGCCGGCGACCTGCCCGAGACGACGGCTCGCGAGGCGGCGGCCACCATCACCGACGACGCCACCGTCGCCGTCAGCGGCTTCGGCAGCGTCGGCTACCCGAAGGCGGTGCCCGAGGCGCTGGCCCGTGCGACCGAGACCGGCGACCGTGATCCGGCGCTCACCGTCGTCAGCGGCGGCAGTGTCGGCCCGGAGATCGACACCCACCTCCTGGAGGCGGGGGCGATCGCCCGCCGGGTCCCCTACCAGGCGACGGAGGCGGCCCGCGCCGCGGCGAACGACCGCTCGGTCGCCTTCCAGGACCGACACATCGTCGGCATGAGCGACGAGGTGGAGCTCGGTCGCACCGCCGATCCCGACGTCGCCGTCGTCGAGGCGGTCGCCGTCGGGCCCGACTGGCTGGTCCCCTCGACCTCGATCGGGCAGACGCCCGCCTACGTCGCCGCCGCCGACGCCCTGATCGTGGAGGTGAACGACGCCCAGCCCCGCGAGTTGGCCCGCCTGCACGACGCCTACCGGCAGGCGCCGCCGCCCGAACGGGAGCCGATCCCCCTGTCGGCGCCGGGCGAGCGGGTCGGCGGCCCCGCCGTGCGGTTCGACCCGGCGAAACTCCGGGCGGTCACCTGGTCGAACGAACCGGACGACGGCTACACCTTCCGCGACCCGACCGACGCCGACCGCGCGATTGCCGCGAACCTGGTGGACTTTCTCGTCGCCGAGCGCGAGCGCGACCCCGTCGTCGGCGCGGCGCCCACCCTGCAGTTCGGCGTCGGCAGCCTGGGCAACGCCCTGATGGCCGGCCTGGCGGACTCGCCGCTGGCCGGCGCCGACCTGCGGTACTTCGGCGAGGTGATCCAGGACGGCCTGCTCGACCTGCTCGACGGGGGCGACCTCGCGGTCGCTAGCGCCACCTCGCTCGCGCTGTCGAACGAGGGCCGCGAGCGGCTGTTCGACCGCCTGGCGGAGTACGCCGAGGACGTGGTCCTGCGGCCCTCCGACGTGTCGAACCATCCCGGTGTCGTCGACCGGATGGGCGTCGTCGCCGTCAACAGCGCCGCCGGCGTCGACCTCTACGGCCACGTCAACTCCACGCACGTCCGCGGATCGCGCGTGCTCAACGGGATCGGGGGCAGCGCCGACTTCAACCGCGCGGCCCACGTCACGGTCGTCGCGCTGCCCTCGACTGCCGCGGGTGGCGACATCTCGCGGGTGGTGCCGAAGGCGACCCACGTCGACCACACCGAACACGACGTGGACTGCGTGGTCACCGAACACGGCGTCGCCGACCTCCGGGGCACCGCCCCCGTCGAGCGAGCCCGTCGGCTGATCGAGGTGGCCCACCCCGACTACCGCCCCGATCTCGAGGCCTACCTGGAGCGCGCGCTTTCGGGTGGCGGCCACCAGCCCCACGACCTAGAGACTGCCTTCGACTGGCGGTCCTGAACGAGGGCACGGACGAGCGGGGGTCAGACGTAGCCCGAGGGTTCGTCGTCGGTGTCGCCCTGTCTGAACGACCGCAGGACGTGTGCGGCCCCGACGACCACCACACCGGCTATCATCACCATCGCGGCGAGGAGCTGCACCGTCCTCGCCGTGGTCCCGAGCGGCCAGACGACGTTTCCACCGAGGACGTTCTCCGCCGTCCGTTCCGGACAGCGGGTCCTGCTGTAGTAACAGCCGAACACCAGCTTCGAGTACAGCCACGCCGTCGCCCCGACTGCGACGAGACTCCCGCCAACCGTCGGCCAAACGAGAGCGGATCGGTCCGCAGACGGGGAGCCGTCGTCCACGACTACCTCACGTAGCTGCTCGTAGGTGTCGAGTAACTGTGGCGAGACGCCGAGTACTGCCACCAACGTGCACGCAGGGATCACCCCGCTGACCGCGGAGTGGACGGCTGTCGCGCTCACCCCTGACGACCCGTTCGCGTCCGCCACGAGCAGCGCCACGCCCGACACCACCATCGCCAGGAGTGCCACCATTATCGCCAGGGCGCCGGCGATCCCGAGGTACATACGAGACGCGTCTGACTCGCCGAAGCCAGAGGTCACATTTCGGCTGAACGGCAACCCAACAAAAAAACTGTCCTGCGTGTCGTTTCAGCGTCACTTCTGGCGGTAGAGGCACCCGCCACTCACACCGTCCCGGTCACGACTCCCCTCTCCGTCTCGATCGCCCCCCACCATTCCCCGTCCGCGGACGCGGCGACGGTGAACACCGTCACCACCGCCGCCGGGAGCACCCCCGCCGTCGTGGCGAGAGCGATGAGTGCGAACAGTATCCCCGTCTGCGGCCACCGCTCGCTCGTCGTCGACACGTCTCAGACCGACCGTGGACCGACGGGGAACTTACAGAAATATGGTATGAGTGTCATCACGGGGCCTGTCAGTCGCGTCCGTCACCCTCGGGCGTGTACAGCGGTGACGCCTGGCACCGCCGGACCCACTCCCGCTCGAAGGTCTCGGTGCTGACGACCCGTCCGACGAGGTCGGGGACGCGGGTCACGCCCGCCTCGCGACACCAGCCGACGCACTCGGCGTAGAGGTCCATGTCGAGCCCGGGGCCCGGCTCCACGCGGTCGACCCGCAGCGAGTCCGCGCCGGCGAGGTGAGCGAGCACCGCCCGCGTGTGGCCGTCCAGCAGCACCGGACGGTCGACCGTCCCGGCTGGCGGGTGGTCGGTGTGGGCCGCGAGGTCGACGACGGGCACGGGGTCGTATGAGGGGTCGTCGGGGTCGAACCACGCCAGCGCGTCACGCAGTCGGCCGGCGTCGACGTACAGTTGGCTCGGCTGGACGCCGTCGACCGGTACGCGCTCCACGCTCATCCCTCCGCGCGGGCGACGAACACGGTCCGGTTGTCCGTCGTCTCCGCGGGGTCGGCCCCACCGTACCCCCGGTGTGTCTCCACGGAGAGGCCAGCCGCCACGAGCGCCTCGTGTACCCGGTCGTCCTCGAACGGCGTGAGGTCGTGGCTGTCCAGCAACACCTCGCCGTCGGGCGCGAACACCACCTGCACCCACTCCAGGCGGTCGCCCAGGGGCCGCATCCGGGCGACGCGGACGTACCAGCCGTCGGGCGCCTCGCCGACGACGTAGTCCGCGGCGTTGCCCTCCTCCGCAGGCGGCAACACGGAGTTGTCGACGACGAGCACGCCACCTGGCGCGAGGTGGTCCGCGAGCGCCCACACGCCCCGCCGCAGGTCGCCGGGGGCGAGGTAGTTCAGCACCGAGTGCACGGCGAGGACGGCGTCGAACCGCTCGTCCAGGTCCAGGTCGGGCAGCGCCCCCGCCCGCACCGTCACGCCGCCGCGGTCCCCGACCTTCTTTCGAGCGCGCTCGCGCATCGGCGCCACCGGTTCGACGGCGGTCACGCGGTACTCCGGGGCCAGGCGCCGGGTGTGCTCGCCGGTGCCGGCGCCGACCTCCAGGACGGTGTCGGCGTCCCCGGGCAGCGCCTCGCGGACGAACGACGCCTCGCGGTCGTGCTGCTCGCCGGCGTAGATCGCGTCGTACAGCTCCGGTCGCGCGTACAGCGGCTCCGTGTCGAGGTCGCCGGTCATGGCGGGTGGTGTGGGTGCGGTCGGCTCGACTCCTGACGGTCAGTCTCGCGGGTGTTGACGGACGCCGGGTCAGCCCAGGAACTGCCGGGCGCGGGCCGCCCGCACCACGTTCGAGCGGACGTCGCCGCCCGAGTCCAGCGCGTCGATGACGTCGTCGGTGGCGCGGCGGTGCTGCTCGTCGGGGTCGGGATCGACCCGTTCGAGGCCCGGTTCGACGGCGCTCTCCTCAAGCGGGAGCACCTCCAGCGAGCGGGGGTTGTAGTAGCGGACGGCGTCGGCGAGCAGCGCCTCGAACTGCGGGAGGGCGTCGGTGACGACCTCCCAGTCGCCCGGCTCCAGGCCGGCGAGGCCCATCAGCGTCGGCGGGAACCCGACGCTGTACAGGGCGGCGGTGTAGGTGATCGCCCGCGGGAGTTCGATCTCGCCGACCTCCCGCGAGTAGCCGAAGAGACCGACGTGCAGCTTGCGGTCCCGGCGCCGGGGGACGTACTCGGCGAGGCGGTTCACCGTCGGCGCCACCTGCTGCACCTGCGCGGAGTACGACTCCGCGACGCGGTCGGCGACGGCGAGCAGGCGGTCCTCGTCCACGCTGGGCGCCGAGCGGTCCCGCTCGGCCCGGCGCAGGTACTCGACCGCCGCCCGCACCTCGTCGGCGGGGTGGTCGTACTTGAACCCCGACTGGACGGTGAACGTCTCCACCTCGGGGTAGGTCGCCAGCGTGCGCTCGACGGTGTTCGGTGCCAGGCCGCCCCGGAAGGGTGCGGGGCCGGCGCCGAGGATGGGGTACAGTTCCACGCCGAGGTCGTCGGCGGCGCGGTACAGCCGCGCCAGCGAAACCTTGTTGACGAGGTCGGCGGCGAGTGACCCGTAGTTCAAGGCGGGGTCCGAGCGGGCGAGAAACACCCGCTGTGCGTCGCGGTCCCGCCCGTCGAGGTACCCCCGGAGGATCTCGTCGGCGGAAAGCAGGTACTCCCGATCCTCGATGAGCGGTATGACACTGACGGAGGCGGGGCGGAACGGACCGACCCAGTCGGCGACGGTGCGGCCGTCTATCGCCCGGTCGGCCTTGCCGACGACGAACTCCTCGTAGTAGTCGTGGACGGCGTTCACCTGGTCCGCGGAGGTGACCATCGGCACGATCACCTCGTGGATCGGCGCGACGGGGTCGCGCTCGGCGCCGCGCTGGCGGGCGAGACTCTCCTCGAACGCCTCGGCGGCGTCGTACGACCGGGGGATCGACTCCAGGATCTCGAGCAGGATCTTCGCCTCGGACTCCTCCAGGTCGGGGTTGGGACCGCGCAGGGTGAGCCGACGGTCGGCGCCGAGTCGCTCATCGGCAAAGTAGTCGTCGAAGCGCGACAGCAGCTTCTTCACCGCGTACTCGTCGCCCTCTTTCCCCTCGAAGTCCCACATCTGCTCGTCACAGCCGAGGTGGGAGTAGGCGTAGTACGCCTCGCGGACCTCCTCCTCGCCGGCGATCAGTTCGCCCTCGGCGAAGAAGGGGACGGTGGCGTTGTCCGGGTGCTGCGTGCTCATCACCCGCGGCGGGTCGTGCGCGTCCGGGCGGTCGTCGGTCATGGGCGGTCGTCGCCCCGACGGGAGAAAAGTCCTCCTCAGTCCCGGCGGCGCCGGACGTACTCCGCGACGCCGAGCGCACCCCCCGCCACCGCCGCGCCGACGCCGAACCCCGGCAGCGGCAGTCCACCGCCGTCGCCGTTCTCGTTCCCACCGTCTCCGCCGTCGCCCCCGTCACCGCCGCCGTCGTCCGGCGCTCCCTCGATCGTCAGCCGCCGGACGTCGGCGGCGTTTCCACGGTCGCCGCCGACGACGACGCCCGCGCCGTCCGCCAGCATGGCGGTCACGCCGCCCTCCTCGCCGAAGGTCTCGGCCCACCGCTCGGTGCCGTCCTCGCCGACCCAGGCGAGCCAGAACTGCGGCCGCACGTCCTGCAGCGGTGCGGCCCCGCCGGTGACCACGCCCGCCCCGGTGACGGCGAACGCCCGCGGCCCGCCCTCGCCAGTCGCGTCGTACCGCCAGCGCGTCTCGCCCTCCGGTCCCACGCGGAGCACGTACGGGTCCGCGCTGGTCGGCGACGGGGTGGTCCGCACGCCGACGAGGTAGCCGTCCCCGACGCGCTCGCAGGCGGTCACCGCGTCCGCCGAGGTGCCCTCCACTGCCCCCACCCGTCGCGACCAGCGCAGCCCACCACCGGGGTCGACCGCCCCGAACCACGCCGCTCGCTCTCCGATCCCGCCAACGGTCCCCCCGAGGACGACGCCACCGTCGCCGGTCGCGGTCGCGTCCTCCAGCGAGAGCGGGGCGTCGACGCCGCCCTCGCCGCCGCCGACTCGCGCACGGCTCCGGCGCTCCCCGTCGGGGCCGACGAGCGTGACGGAGCCGTACTCGGGACCGTCGCCGCCGGTCGCCGTCGACCGGTCGGCGGCGAGGGCGACCTCCCCGTCCAGGGCGACGGCGGCCGCGGCGCGGTAGTCGGCCCGGTCCTCGAACGACGGCTCGTACGTCCAGGCACGCGACCCGCCCTCGCGGGCGACCAGCCACGGGCGGGCGGGGTCACCGACGCCGCTGGCCGTGCCGGCGACGACTCGCCGCTCGCCCGGGCCCGCGGCGTCAACGACGTACGACCCGGCGAAGCCGTCGAGAGTCGTCACGTCGCCCGCCGTGCCGTCGCCGCCCACGGGCAACAGCCACACCCGGTCGTCCTCGGCGCCCCGGAACGTCGTCCCCGCGGCGAGGTAGCCGTCGCCGTCCGCGAGGAGGGCGCTGACGCTCGCGCCGCCGTCGCCGTCGTAGGTCGCGGTCCAGTCGGTCGTGGTCGTCGCTTGTGCGGTCGCCCGCGGCGCGACGGCGCCGACCGCGCCCGTCGTGGCCGCCACTGCGAGGAGTCGTCGTCGCGACAGTGTCATCCACCGGAGTCGCACACCCCGACCACATCACCCTTTCGTCGGACGCGTGGCTCCGGCGTGAGAAGACCGGCCGAGTCCGACCGGTCCGGTGGTCCGCGACCCAGACGCGGTCGAACCGCCCTGTGGGCGGCCGTGACCTCGTCGACCGCGTGGATCGGGTCGCGGCGTCCGGGCGTCCGTCGCTGCCCGGCATGAACCTTGTGTCCGAGTCCGACGCCCGTGTGGCAGGCCGGTCAGTGCTCGACCGTCGCCGGCGTCTCGTCCCACCCGGCGTCCTCGAGGTACTCCTCCAGGCGGGTCAACTGGAGGTCGTGGTCGGCCTGCAGGTCGTCGATCGGCGACTCGTAGCCGAACTCGTTGAACCACTCGAACATCACGCGGTACTCCTCGCCGACCTCGCCCATCGCCTCCTCAAGGACGGCGGGGTCGAGGTGGTGGGCGCGCACCTCGCGGCCGGTCACGTCGGCGACGCGTTTCGCCGCCGCACGCAGCGTGAGTTCGTCGCTGGCGACCTCGATGGCCTCGCCGGCGTACCGCTCGTGGTCGGCAAAGGCCCGCGCGACCAGCGCGCCGAGGTCGTCCACGTCGACCATCTGCAGTGGGACACCCTCGGCGAGGGCGAGCGCCAGCGTACCGTCCTCGAACACGTCCTCGCGGTTGGCCTCCAAGTTCTGCATGAAGAAGACGGGCCGGACGACCGTCTCCGGCACGGCCGCCTCGGCGAGGTACTGCTCGATCTCCCACTTTGAGTCGAAGTGCGGGATGCCGGTGTCGCGCTCGGCGCCGCCGACCGACGAGAAGACGACGTGGTCGAGGTCCGCGGCGACGGCGGCGTCGACCGCGTTCTCGCCCTGTTCGACCTCCGCGTCGTAGCCGTGCTCCCAGAAGTTCGTCATCACGAAGGCGCCGTCGACCGGCTCCATCGCCGCCGTCAGCGCCTCGACGTCCGAGAGGTCGCCCTCGACGATCCGAGCGCCGCGCCGTTCGAGTGCCGCTGCCGCCTCGGAGTCGGGCGAGCGCGTCAGCGCGTGCACCGTGTAGTCGTTCGCCAGCAGGTGGTCCGCCACCGCGCCACCCTGCGTGCCAGTCGCACCGATAACGAGTACCGTGTCCGTCACGGTTCCGTTACGCGGGGGGTAGGGGTGAGGGTTCGGAACGCGGCAGCGTTGGGGGGAAAGCCTGCGGGGCGTTCACGCGAGGCGCCGGCCGGCTCACTCCAGCTGGTGGTAGTCGAGTTCGTGGTCGGCGTCCAGCGCGTTCTGGACGGCCGGACTCGGTTCGCCGAACGTGGTGGTGTCGGCGACGAGGCCGCCGACGGCGTCGCGCTCGAAGACGACGTTGCGCCGCCACGCCGGGTCGCGGTCGGGGTGGTCGGTTCGGTAGTGTGCGCCGCGGGACTCCTCGCGGCGCAGCGCCCCCCGCAGCACCGTCTCAGCGACGGTCAGCCCGAAGCCGAGATCGAGGGCGAACTCGAAGGTGCGGTCGGTCCGCGCGTCCGTCTGGAGGTCCGTCGCCTTCTCGCGCAGTCGGTCGAGGCGGTCGAGTCCGGCTTGCAGCGACTCCCCCTCGCGTAGCAGGCGGGCGTGCTCCCACAGCAGCGCCCGCAGTTCGTCGAACACCGTCTCGGCGTCGTAGGTGCCGTCGCGGTCGGTCAGCGCCGCCATGTCGTCGAAGTGCGCTCGGGCGCGGTCGTGGAGGTCGCCGGTCACTCGGGACTCGCCGAGACGGTCGGCCACCGCCGCGCCGGCGACGCGGCCGTAGACGACCGTCTCCGCCAGCGAGTTGCCCCCGAGACGGTTGGCGCCGTGGACGCCGGCCATCGTCTCGCCGATCGCGTACAGACCGTCGACGGCGGTCTCGCCGTGCTCGTCGACGACGACCCCGCCCATGCCGTAATGGGAGGTGGGCGCGACCTCGACGGCCTCCTCGGCGAGGTTCACGCCCAGCGAGTCGTAGCGCTCGAACATCCGCGGGAGGCGCTCGCGGACGAACGACTCCTCGCGGTGGCTGATGTCGAGGTAGACGCCGCCGTTCGCCGTCCCGCGCCCCTCGGCGACCTCCTGGGCGATCGCCCGGGCGACGACGTCGCGGGCGTCGAGTTCCATCTGTTTCGGGGAGTACCGCTCCATGAACCGCTCGCCGTCGGCGTTGAACAGACGCCCACCCTCGCCGCGGACCGCCTCGGTGACGAGTCGACCGGCCCACGGCGCCCATTCCTCGTCGTCCTCGTCGACGGCCATCCCCGTCGGGTGGAACTGGACGAACTCCATGTCCGCGAGGCGGGCGCCCGCTTCGAGCGCCAGGGCGGGACCGTCGCCGGTGTTCTCGTCGTCGCGCGAGGAGTGTCGCTCGAACAGTCCGGAGTAGCCGCCCGCCGCCAGGACGACCGCGTCGGTCTCGAACAGCACGAACTCGCCGGTGTCTTGGTCGTAGCCGGCCGCCCCGAGCACGCGCCCGCCGCGACCGTCGCCCTCGGTCACGAGCCGCGTGACCATCACGTTCTCGCGGTAGGGCACGTCCAGTGCGCGGGCCCGCTCGATCAGCGTGTCCAGCAGCGACTCGCCGGTGTGGTCGCCGGCGAAGGCGGTGCGGCGGAACGACTGGGCGCCGAAGTACCGCTGGTCGATCGCGCCCTCGTCGGTGCGGGAGTAGTCCATCCCCCAGTCGTCCAGCTCGCGCAGGCGGTCGGGTGCCTCGCGGGCGACGGTCTCGACCTTCTCGGGGTCGTTGAGAAAGTGGCCCTCGTTCAGGGTGTCCGCCGCGTGGACCGTCCAGTCGTCCTCGGGGTCCCGCGTCCCCAGTGCGCCGTTGATCCCGCCCCGGGCCCAGGTGGTGTGGGCGTCGCCGTGGGCGCGCTTGCCGATCACCAGCACGTCCTCGGGGTCGGTCCCCCGCTGGACGAGCTCGATCGCCGCACGCACGCCCGCCGCGCCGGCGCCGATCACGAGCGCCGGTACCGACACCGTCTCGTACTCCACTGACCCGCTCTCGCCGTCGTTCGCGCTCATGTATATGTTACGTGATACACACACATAAGCGGTGCCCGGTCGTGTCCCGTCCGCGTAACTCGCGAAAGCGTTATGTGGCTCTGGACGACCGACGAGCGGCCGAGACGGGCCATACTGCGACGGCCGCCCGGCGGCTCGACTGCCCGGTGGCGGGCCTGCTCTGGCCGCCGCTCGGCCCGGAAATATAATATTGAATATGGTTACGCGGCGAACGGATCGTCGCACGGGCGAGTCGAAGTGAAGCGCTCCCGAACCCCCGGACTGCGCCGACACGGTCGCGTTTCACTTTCACTCCGCTTTGGCGAGGTTCATAACGTGTCCGCCCCTCGGGTGAGGGCACGCGACGCCGGGTCGTTCCCGGCGACGCAGACGAACGGAAGGGAAAGGGACCCGGAAATGTACCATCGAACAGATACGTCTCCGCCGACGCGTCTTCCGCGGGACGAACCGCAGTACGTATCCGGGGTAACCGCGAACGAAAGGATCCGCACACATGAAAAATACAAGATTTCAAACACGAGTGCCGGTCGTCGCACGCGCGACGTGCCGGCGGGAGGTGAGCAGATGAGCACGCCCGATCTCGGTGCCGGTGAGGTGACGCTGCCGACCAAGCGCACCCAGGGCGAGACGCTGGCCGAGCGGCTGACGGACAACGCCTACCACAACATCCTGCCGGCCCGCTACCTGAAGAAGGACAGCGACGGGCAACCCGTCGAGGAGCCGGAGGACCTGTTCGAGCGGGTCGCGAAGAACATCGCCCTCGCGGAGGCGGTGTACGGCGCCGACGAGCCCGTCACCGTGACGCCCGATCAGGTGAAGCCCGACCACCCCCGTCGCGGGGAACTCGCGGGTGAGGCCTTCGGCGTCCACAGCGACCGCTTCTCGGCGCCCGAGGCTCTCCCAGAGGACCTCGAGGAGGCACGCGACCACCTCGCGACGACCGAGACCGACCTCACGGAGGGCAACGTCTCGAAGTTCGCCTACGACACGGTCGTCCCCGACCTCGATGACGACCTGCGCGAGCACGTCGAGGGCGTCTACCGGGAGTTCCGCGAGACGATGGAGGGCCTGCAGTTCATGCCGAACTCGCCGACGCTGATGAACGCCGGCGACGAACTCCAGCAGCTGTCGGCCTGCTTCGTCGATAGCCCGGCCGACGACATCACGGATATCCACCAGACCGCCAAGGAGGCCGCTGAGGTCTTCCAGTCCGGTGGTGGCATGGGGTATGCGTTCTGGAAGCTCCGCCCGTACGGCGACTCCGTCGGCTCGA
>CAYODS010000054.1:0-18600 GCA_964402765.1 uncultured Halobacteriales archaeon | reverse complement strand
CACGACGCAAGCACCGCAGCCGAGCGCAGCGAGGCGAGGAGCGCAGCGAGTGAGGGGCCCGCACCGGGGCGGGGGCTTTCTGGGCCCTCACAGCGACGACAGCATCTGAGAGCACCGAGTCGGGGGCATTCCGGGCGGTCTCCTTACCGGCGGATACGAGTGAGAGCAGCGAGACGGGGGCTTTCTGGGCCCTCACGACGACGATCACGTCTGGTAGCGTCAGTAGGCGACTTCCACACGACAATCACGGCGACGCGGAGACTCGACGGACATATTGAGTCGCCGGCCCACTCACGACCATGGTCGAGGAGCGGATCACGGACGGGCGCCGGATCGCGGAGTTGCTGGCCTCCGAGATCGAGGGCCGGGAGGGCGCACTCGCCGGGCTGTCGGTGGTCGACGCCGACCCCGAGGTGGAGCCGACGGCAGACGGGGCGCGGGCGTACGACGTGGTCCACGAGGGCGCGGACGGAGCGAGGGTCGCGACGGTGTACGTCCAGCCGGACCGCGCCCGCCTGGCGGTTCGCCGGGCACCCGACCGGGCCCTCGCCGCCGCCTCACGACGGGACCTCCGGGGCCGACCACGCGGGGGACAGTCCCCGAGGGCGCTGGTGTTCGTCGAGAGCGGTGCGGAGACGAAACGGGCGGCGGACGTGCTCGGCGAGGTGGCGACGGGCGAGGACTGACCGGACCCGAGCCGCCGGACGGGGTCGAGACGCGGGGCGGTCGACGCCGTCGGGGAGTCCTCAGCGCTCCTCGACGTGGCGCACGTCCACGACGACGCCGCGGGTGGACTCGACCATCGCTCGGCCGTGGGCGCGAGCGCGACCGACGGCCAGGGCGCTGGGCCCCTCGACGACCACCTCGTCGCCGACGCGGATCGACGAGTCGGCGTCGACGACGCCCGGCGCGAGCACGCTGCCGTGGGGGACGAAGTCGTCGATCTCGACGCGGGCGGTCTCGACGGGTGAGTCCCGCCAGCGGCGGGCCCCGGCCAGCGTGAGCGAGAGGGTGCCGTAGGCGGGCGAGACGGCCGCGAGTTGGGTGTCGCCGTCGAGAACGCGCAACTGCGGGTCGCGGCCGCCGACCTCGAACGAGTCGAACAGGTCCGCGCCGGCGCCGTCGCCGAACTGGTAGTCCGCGGTCGCCCGCACCCGGCGGCGGAGCCGCTCTCGCTTGCGGTACCGCTCGCGGCCCTCCAGGGCGGCCGACAGCGCCGCCAGCGAGTCTGCCGTCGTCGGGTGTTCGCCGGCGGTGAACAGTGCCGTGCCGCGCTCGGGGGCCGCGGCGCTCGCGTCGCCGTCGACGGCCCGCACCGTCTCGATCCAGTCGACCTGCTCGAAGGCGCGGCGACACACCTCGCGGTAGGCGTCGGGGACGTTCGCCACGACGTAGGGGTACTCGTTGGCCTGGAGGTAGCGGGCGAGCACGTCGCTGACGAACTCCACCTCGGTGGCGGTCCAGCGGCCGGTGACGACGGCGTCGTAGTGTGCGGCGGGGTAGGTGCGCTCGAGTTCCTGCGGGACGACGCCGATGGGCGAGGTCATCGAGACGGTGTGAGCGCGGTAGTCGATCGCCCGGTGGAACTGCGCGTGACTCTGTGACTCGGTGTAGGGCTTGCGGGCCGAACAGGGCACGAGCGCCAGCGGCGCGTCGTACCGGCAGCGGTACCGCGAGGTGACGCGGTCGGCGAACCGGCGGATCTCCGGGCGCCGCAGCGTGTCCGCCGTCGTCGCGCGGATGCCACCGCGGTCGGACCGGGGCTGTCCGTGCTCGTCGACGACGCCCGGCCGGAAGATCGGCGTGCGCTCCTCCAGGTACGACCACTCCTCGTCGAGGTGTCGCAGCACCGCCGTCGTCGTGTTGTCGTGTCGGACCTGCCCCTCCAGGTAGTCCCGCAGGGTGCCACGCCGGACCGCCTCGCGGACGCGACGGGCGGCGGCCACCAGCGCCCCGCGGTTGTGGGCCACGCAGTCCGCCCGGGAGAGGTCCCCCGGCGTCGCGTCCCGGCACACCGGGCACTGGCAGGGCAACTCGCTCAACTCCGCCAGGGACCAGGCGCCGTCCCGGGTGAGGTACCGCCCCTGCGTGCCCCGGACGATCGCCCGGGCGTCGTCCACGAAGTCCACGCCGGCGTAGACGAGCGCCGGCAGCGTCCGCGGCGTGGCGACGCCGGCGAGCCCGAGCGCGGTGTCGTCGGGGATCGCACGCCGCGTCGTCACGATCGCCTCCACCAGCGCCTCGGCGTGGTCCGCGACGCCCACTCCCGTGGACAGCAGGTAGGCGTCCACCCCGCGGTCGCCCGCCGTCCCGGGGCTGACGACCGCCGCCGTCGGCGCGTCCACGTCCGGGGACGTCACGTCGAACGCCGACTCGACCTCGGGGTCGGTGCCGGCGGGGAACCCGCGGTGCGGGAGGACCGTCAGGCGGTCCCGGTCCGCCGGCGGTGTCTCGCGGTCCTGTGACCACAGACTGCCGGCGTCGTACAGGACCGCCCGGGGCTCCTCGCCCGCCGGTCGCGGGTGGTCGTCGTCGGCGTCGGCGTCGGTGAGGACGGCGGGGGTTCGCACCGGGTCCGGCAGTCGCAGGTCCGCGAGCCGCGCCGGGCCGTCCCGTCGGTCGATCTCAAAGTAGTCGGTCACGACTCCTCACCTCCGTGGTCGTCGCCTCGGTCGTGGTCGCTCGGACCGTCGTCACCGCGACCCCCCGACCCCCGGCGCTCGTCCAGGTCGATCAGCGTCACGCCGTCGGGGACCGGGGCGAGTGTCTCGGGCGACCAGCCGCGGTGGGCCACGGCGACCTCACTCTGGGGGCTGGCGGCGACGAGTTCGGCGACGCCACGGGCCGCGGCGCGGCGGGCGGCGCGGTCCGTTCGATCGGGCGTCTCGGCGGTCAGGGGCGTGGTGTGTGCGAGGTCCTCGGGCACGGGGCCGAACGGTGGTAGCAGCGTCCACGAGGTGCCGTAGCCGTCGACGCCGGGCCCCTCGGTGAGCAGGAGCCGGTCGGGCGTCTCGACGCGGTCGAGACGGTCGTGGTGGCGACGCACCGCCGGCCGGCGGGCGCTCTCCGCGGAGAGGTACTGGAAGGTGTCCCGGCGAGTCGGCGTCGACCGCTCCAGCTCGTCGGCGTGGTCAAGAAGCGCCCGGTAGCCGTCAAGCATCGCCGGGTGGGAGTGGGCCCGCGTCTCCACGAGTTCGAGCAGCGTCCCCCGGCGGATCGCGTCCCGCACGCGGCGGAGCTCCCCCAGCGAGACGTGGAGGTTGTGCTCCGCGAGCAGGTTCTCGCGGTCGCGGTCGTCGCGCTCCTCCAGATCGGCGGGCGTCAGCCGCGTGCAGACGGGACACTCACAGGGAAACGTCGCCATGTCCTCCAGGTGACGGGTCCCCCGGGCGGTGAGGTAGCGGTCGTCACGGGCGAACAGCGCGTAGGCGGCGGAGTCGAAGAGATCACAGCCCATCGCCGCGGCCAGCGCGAACGTCATCGGGTGGCCCGCGCCGAACAGGTGGACCGGACAGTCCGGGTCGAGACCGCGCTTGGCGGCCAGCACCGTCTCGACCACCTCGTCGTAGCGGTAGGCGTTCAGGAGTGGCACCATCGCCCCGATCGGGAACACGTCCAGGTCGGTGGCGGCGGCGTGCCGGCCAGCCGCCTCGCGCAACTCGGGGAAGCGCCCGCCCTGGACGGGTGCGCTGACCAGGGTCTCGCCCATCGACAGCGAGTCGGCGGTCGCCAGGCGCTCCTGGGTGGTCTCGAGGTCGGCCGCCGCGGTCTCGCGGTCAGCCTCCGGGGGCGTCGGCACGTCGACCGGCGTCGCGACGTCCGACCCCGCCTCGCGCTGGAAGGTGAGGATCTCCTCGGTCGTCACGTCGATCTCGCCGTACTCCGCGAGCTGGAAGGAGCCGGAGTCGGTCATCACGACGCCGTCGAACCCGAGCACGTCGTGGATACCGCGGTCCAGGACCTCCCCGCGCAGGTCGTCGTCGTCGTGGACGATGTAGGCGTTCGTGATCAGCGCGTCGACGCCGAACTCCGTTTCGAGTCGCTCGGGGGCGATCGTCTCGACGTGGGGGTTGACGACCGGCAACAGTGCCGGCGTCTCCACGGAGGGGCCGCGAGGCACGGTGAGTTCGCCCCGCCGACCAGCGGCGTCGACGTCGAACACCTCGAAGGCGTCGCGCATCTCTCCGGGGCGAGGGTGGGGCCGCGCCTAAGCGTTGCGAACGGCGACGCCCGTACCGCGGCGGGACGGGGTGCGGGGTCAGAGCCCGAGGCCACCCAGCCGGAGCCCGACCATCACGAGGATGACCGCGAGCATCCCGACCGCCTCGAAGAGACCGACGGCGGCGGTGCGCTTCTCGACGGTCTCCAGCACCTCGGGGTCGGGGTCGCCCGTCCAGCTCTCGTAGTAGCTTTTCAGGTGCAGGCGGTTCGGGACGACGAGACCGAACACCCACAGCCCCCAGCCCAGGCCGAGCGCCAGCGAGGGCCAGAGACCGTCGAACCCGTAGCCGAGACCGTAGTCCGCCCCCGCGAGCAGTAACGTCCCGGAGACGACGGTCGCGAGACTCGTCCCGAACAGCACGAACGTCATCTTCGGCGTGAACCGCAGGGTGAACTGCTGGCTCGCGTCACCGTCGAGACCACCGAGGACCGGGCCCAGTACAGTCGGCAGGAACAGCGCGACGCCGAACCACACCGCCCCGGCGGCGATGTGCGTGTACAGCAACAGCCGCGAACTGCCGACCGCCACGGCCAGCCCCGTCAGCAACAGCGGTACGAGGATCGCACCCGCCGCTAGTGCCGGGTTCGCTTGCTCCGCGAGGTGTCGGACGCGGCCGCCGATCCCGCGGTCCCGTACGCCACGCCGTTCGTCGACCGTCGTCATGTGTCCTCCCTTCCCCGAGGTGAACTAAACTCTTTCCGCCGTCCAGTCTTCCCGATCCGGCGACAGCTTCGCCGCCAGCCCTCAGTTCCGCAACTGGTGGTACAGCACGCCGGTGACGGTGCGACCGTCCCGCACGCGACCGGCGGCGACCGCCGCCCGCAGCGCCCCCAGGCGGCCGACCCGGACGCGGATCGACTCGTCGGCGTCGAGGTCCTGCTCCGCGGTGGGCCGGCAGTCGAGCGCGAGGACGTGGTGGAACAGCTGGTTCCCGACGCCGTTCGACGGCTCGACGGTCACCAGCGGCTCCACCCGGTCGGCGGCGAATCCCGTCTCCTCGCGCAACTCCCGGCGAGCGGCGGCCAGCGGGTCCTCGCCCGGCTCCGTGCCCCCCGCGGGCAGCCCCCGGTTCACTCGCCCGACCGCCTGGCGCCACTCCTCGACCAGTACCACGCGGTCCTCGCCCGTCTCGTCTCCCGGGGTGACCGGCGAGCGACCATCCTCGTCGTCGTCATCGTCCGCGCCGCGCGTCGCCGGCACGGGCCACTCCAGGGGATCGGCGTCGGTCGTCACGTCCGGCGCCACCAGCGGCAGGACCACCACGCTCGGCGGTTCGGTGACGTGGTCGAACTCGGTCCGGGTGCCGTCGGGCAGACGGACGCGGTCGTTGACCACGTCGAACCCCTCGCAGGTGTAGGCCGTCTCGCGGGCGAGCGTCTCCCAGCGCAGGCCGGCGGGGTCGGCGTCGTCCGGGCGATCGTCCATGCCCCGACTGCGGGCGGGCGGGTGAAAAGAGGCGCGTCACGTCGGGGTGGTCGAGCGTGGCGGCCAACGCTTATGTCGTCGGTCTCCGCACCGGAGCACATGGTCATCCGGATGAACGACTACGTCGAGGAGCGACTCCCCGCGCCGGCGGAGTTGGGGCGGGCCGACAGTCGGGCCCTCACCCCGGGAGCGATCTACCGCCAGGACGGGTACGCCGTCGTCGGCAGCGGCGGGTTGCTCCGCCAGGAGCGCGTCGAGTTGAACACCCACACTCGCGACTACTACGAGAAGCGCGGCCAGGCCGACGCCAGCGCGCTGCTGGGCGAGGCCGGCGTCGCGGAGAACTCCGACCGCGAGTTCTACCGGCTGACCGAGGACCACACCTACTACGTGGAGTTCGAGGAGGACCTCGACGTGCCCGAGGACCACGTTGGGCTGGTGCTGCCCCAGGAGAACCTGCTGCGAGCGGGCGTGATGAGCCACGCCTCGCCCGTCGGGGCCGACGAGAGCGACGCCGAGGCACTCCTGCACGTGAAGGCGAACAACGTCCTCATCGACGTGGAGGCGACGATCGGCGAACTCGTCACGTTCGAGTCGGTGCCGACCGGCGGCGGGGCGGACTGACCTGCCCGCCGTCAGAAGTGCTCGGCGACCTGTCGGCGGGTCGCCGCCATGCCGTCGGAGTTGTCGACGGTGACGTGGTCCCCGGCCACCGGCTCGAAGGAGTCCTTGTGCAACTGGTACACGTCGAAGTCGGCGTCGCTGGCGTCGTCGGTGCGGGCGCGGATCCGCTCGCGGACGACCGACTCGGCGCACTCGACCTTCACCAGCCGGAAGGCCACGTCCGCGTCGGCCGCGGCGGCGGTCTCGCGAGCGAGGTCACGGTACCGCTCCTTGAAGAAGGTGCCGTCGAGGACGGCGTCGTGGCCGTCCTCGACCGCTCGCCGGCCACGGTCGAGCAGTTCCTCGTACACCATCCGCGTCTCCTCTTCGGTGTACTCCGGCTCCGAGAGCAGTTCCTTCCGGACCACGTCGGTCCGGTAGAGGACGGCGTCGATCCGGTCAGCGACCGTCTCCGCGACGGTCGTCTTGCCGACGCCCGGCAGTCCACAGGTGACCGCGAGGGTACGCGAGGTCGTCATCGTGTGTCGTCCGTCCGCGCCCGGTCACAGGCCGGTCCGTCGTCGTTCACCCCGTCCACGCCCGTCGTCGCCCGTCGCCAGGGGACCACGCCTCGTACCATCCTGTCGACGTAAGGCACGAAAGCGGCCACTATCAATGTGGGCGATCCGGGCTCACCGCCGCCACGGGGAGGCGACCGGCGGGTGGCAGGTCCGTCGTTAGTGCCGGTCTGTCGGCTACCTGGTGTCGGCGACGGAGCGGGTCGCAGACTGCGACTCCAGGTCGAAGGTCGCGGTGTACCCCTCGGCCCAGAGGTAGGCCATCACCAACTGCCCGTAGAAGCCGACGAAGACGGCGGCTATCTGCCCGAGGATCGGGACGAAGTTCAGCGCGCCGCCGACGAAACTGAGGACGATCGACACCCCGATCGCCGCCGCCCAGGCGAGGAGGTAGTCCCCGCTCGTCGCCAGCGTCGCGATCCGCCCGACGTCGAAGCCGGCGGCGATCGACCCCTCGTGGGCGAAGTTGAGCACGCCGGCGACCGCGATGTACCCGAACACGAGCGTCAACACAAACGAGAGCAGCAGGCCGGTGACGATCCCGCCGAGGGCCGCCGCTCCCCCCGCCTCGCCGCCGGTCACCGCCGCGAGGATCGCCCCGCCGACGGTGACGACCACCACCGCCAGCGGCACCAGCATGTACACGAGACCGATGACGACCGCCTTCAGTCCGTCGACGAACAGCGTCTCCCAGTCACCGAACGACGGCGGGGCCGGCTCCCCGTCGTACCGCGACCGGATCACGCCGACGACGTATCCGTACGCCAGGACCGCCGGGACGACCAGGAAACTGAACAGCATCAGGACCCCCCCGATCAGGATTATCTGGACGACGTCGTCGGACTCAGCCGGGTACGTCGCCGCCGTCTCGATGTCGACCATACCTTCGAAATTCGACACGAGCGTGTTAAGTCTTGTCGCGAATTTGCTTCGTCTCGCAGACTTCCGGGTCGGTCCGCGGACACCCGCGGCTCACGACCTGTTCGCCGCGGGTGATGGGCCGGCACGAATTTGAATCACGTCCACGCTCCCACCAGTCGCTCGTGGCCTCGTTCAAATTCTACGGCAGCACGTCCTGCGGCTCACGAGTCGGTCGCCGCAGGAAGTGGGCCGGCACGAATTTGAATCGTGGTTACGGCCACCCGAAGGCCGAAGGATACCAAGCTACCCCACCGGCCCAAGCACTCCCAACTCCGGCGGGTTCGCTCAAAAGCGTTCCGAACCGCCGGCGGTCACACCCGCCGGTACCCCGCGGTGTCGAGGAAGTGATGCGCCACGACGACCGCCTGGTCCGCGTGCAGCGGGACGGGCCCGAGGCGCAGGCGCCGGTCCGCGGTCTCCGACAGAAGCGTCCGCTCCGCCTCGGTGAAATCGCGGTGGTCCGAGAGGACGAACCCCACGTCCACCGCCTCGCCCTCCGGGTCGTCCTCGTCCGCCGTGTCGAAGGAAGTCCAGTCGGTGACCGGCGTGCCGTCCTCGTGCAGCGTGACCAGCGTCGTGCGGTCGGCGACCGCCTCGACGGTGCCGGCGACGCCGCGGCGCCGCAGTTCGACGCCCGGATGCGCGGTGACCGGCATCGCGCCGACGGCCCGCTCGCGCTCCTCCAGTGCACCCCGGACGAGCGCGGCCGTCGAACGCTCGTCGGGGTTGAGCCGTCGCACGTCCTCGCCGTCGAAACGGACGGTGAACTCGTCGCCGAGCACCAGGTGGACCCGCGTGTCGGTGCGGACGCCGTGTGAGCGCAGCAGCGCGCTGGTCACGCAGCGACACAGCACGTCCAGGCGACCGGCCCCCGGCAGGTCATCGAGGGCGAACTCGGGGTCGGTCGGGGCGTCGTGGCCGACGACGACGAACTCGCGCATGCCGACCGTCGGACGCTGCGGGCGTTGAATCTGTCGTCACCGGGTCACGCTTAAGACGGTCGCCGACGAGCGTCGATCGATGCCCGAGATCGACCTCTCGCGGGAGCAGTACGCGTACGTCGAGGCACTCCGGGACGAACTCGCCGAGGAGGTCACCTACGGCACCGTCCGCCTGGAGGACGCCGTCCAGTACCTCATCGACCACCACCGCGAGGACGGCGACCTCGACGTCGAGGTCGACGCCGACCTCGACGTGGACCCCGAGGACGCCGCCGCCGACGGGGGACAGGCGGTCGTCGAGGACGCCGACGAAGACGGCGACGGTGACGACCCAGGGGCGAGCGACGCCGGCGGTGGCGGCCCCCTCGGGTCCGGTAGCGAGAAGGTCTCGGAGATGATGAGCCTGCTCAAGGACCACGACGACGTCTGGCGGGAGGCCGACAGCGGCTACGAGGTCGACCTGCCCGACGGCGACACCGAGCAGGTGCAGACGAAAGACGACGTGCGGGCACTCCTGTTCCAGCACCACCGCTGACCCGGCAGGGGCGGCGATCCGACGCACTGACGTGTGAGCGGCCCCGATACGGGGTGATGACCGCGGTGGTCGAGATCCGCTGTCCCGACTGCGGCGACCTCGACGCCGTGCGGAAGGTCGGGGTGGCCCGGTACCGCTGCGGGGACTGCGGCCGCGTGTTCGCGGCGGGCGAGCTCACCGACCGCCTGGGCTGACACGCGCCGGATTGATGCCCGTCGAGGGCGAGACGGGGGACGATGCCCCGAGTGCGGGTGCTCTCGGACGACGACGTGGCCGCGCTGCTGGACCTGGAGACGCTCCTACCAGTGGTGGCCGACGCCCTGCGGGCACAGCGCGACGGTCGCGTCGAGCGCCCCGAGCGGCCACACTTCCCCGTCGGGCAGGGCCGGACCGGCGGCGACGCGCCGGCGGGGACCGCCCTGACGATGCCGGCGTACGTCCACGGCGCCGAGCACTACGCGACGAAACTCGCCAGCGTCCACGAGGACAACGGCCCCAACCTGGACACCGTGCAGGCACAGGTGGCCGTCACGGAGGCGGCGACGGGCCGCCCGGCGGCGTACCTGGCCGGCACGCGGGTGACGAACGCCCGCACCGGGTGTGTCGGCGGGCTGGCCGTGGGGCGACTGCCCGCACCGGTCGACGTGGGCGTGATCGGCGCCGGCCGGCAGGCCCGCTGGCAGGTCCGGGCCGTCGCCGCGGCGACCGACCTCGCGGGCGTCAGGGTGTACTCGCCGAGTGACTCCCGCGAGCGGTGTGCGGCCGACCTCCGCGACCGGGGGATCGACGCCCGTGCGGTCGAGACGCCCCGTGCGGCCGTCGAGGGCCGCGACGCCGTGATCACGGCGACGACGGCGACCGAACCGGTGTTCCCGGGCGACGCGCTCGCGGCAGGGACCCTCGTGGTCGCCGTCGGCGCGTACACGCCGGCGACGCGAGAACTCGACGCCCGGACCGTCGAGCGGGCGCGGGGCCGACTGTTCGCCGACGTGCCGGGCGAGGCGGTCGCGGTGGGCGACCTCGCCGACCCGGGGGTCGAGGCCGCCCGCGTGCGGCCGGTCGCGGACCTGTTCGACGGCGAGGGATGGCCCCCCGATCCCGGGCCCGGCGGGGAGACGGCGGGTGACGTGACCGCCGTCGAGAGTGTGGGGTCGGCGGTGATGGACGCCGCGACGGCCGAGCACCTGCTGGAGCGGGCCCGCTCCGCGGACGCCGGCACGGTCGTGGACCTGTGAGCGGGGGGACAGCCACGAGATATATGTCGGCGGGAACCGACGCACCTGACGAGGATGAGCGTACGCGTTCGGGGGACCAGGACGGCCGTCGGTGGGGGCGGCCGCCGTTCCGGTGCGCAGAGAGCGGGCCGACCGGGGCGTCGGGGGTGGCGCCGGTGAGCGACGGCGACCCGACGGTGTCGGTCGAGGAGGTGGTCGCCCGGATGGGCGACGCCTTCTTCGCGCTGGACCGGGAGTGGCGGTTTACCTACCTGAACGACCGTGCCGAGGACATGCTGGAGCGGTCTCGCGAGGAACTGCTGGGTCGGGTGTTCTGGGACGAGTTCCCCGAGACCGTCGAGACGCAGTTCCCCCGCGGGTTCCACCGGGCGATGGAGACCCAGGAACCGGTGTCGTTCGAGTTCTACCACAAGCCCCTGGAGACCTACTACGAGGCGCGGGCGTACCCCTCCGACAGCGGGCTCACGGTGTCGCTGCGGGACGTCACCGACCGCAAGGAGCGGGAACGCGACCTGGTGCGATACCAGACGATCGTCGAGCAGATCAACGACGGGGTCGTCGCCGTCGAGGCAGACGACCGCATCGGCTTCGTCAACAGTGCCATCGCCGACGCGATCGGCAGCGACCCCGCGGAGATCGTCGGGGCTCACGTCGAGCGCCTGTTCGAGGCCGCCGAGGTCGACGCCGAGGACGCCGCCGCGATCGGCCACGCGCTCGATCAGCTCCGCCGTGGCGACGCCGACGGGCGCCGGTTCGAGGTGTCGTACACCCACCCCAGCGGCGCCGACCGCGTCGCCGAACTCCAGCTCGTCTCGCTGGACGAGGAGCGCGTCGCCGGCGTGGTCCGTGACGTGACCGACTCCCGGCGGTTCGAGCGGGTGGTCACCTCACTGCACTCGGTCACGCCGGAACTGCTGGAGGCCGACGGGCACCTTGAGGTGGCCTCCGTCGCCGTCCACGCGGCGGGCGAGGTGCTCGACCTCCGTGTCTCGGGCGTCTGGATGATCGACGACGAGCGCAACCGCCTCGACCCCGTGGCGGCCACCGCCGGCGCCCACGAGGAACTCGGCGGTCTGCCTCACTTCCCGCGGGGCGAGGGCGTTGTCTGGCGGGCCTTCCGCGAGGGCGACCCCGCGATGTACGACGACGTCCGCGAGTACGAGGGCCACGAGAACGCCCGCCTGTACAGCCAGATCGTCGTCCCGATCGGCGACCACGGCGTCCTGATGGCCGGCGAGACGACGACCGACGCCTTCGACGAGACCGACCTCGAACTGGCGACGATCCTCGGGAAGAACACCGAGGCCGCCCTCGACCGCACCGAGCGCGACCAGCAGTTGCGCCGCTCGCAGGACACCCTGGAGCGACAGACCGAGCGCCTTGAGGTCGTCGAGCGGGTGCTCGACGAGGCCGTCGGCGAGGAACTCGACACCGCCCTCGGTCGTGCGGAGGCGACCGAGGCAGAGGGCGTCCGGGGACCACTGGCCCGCGCCCGCCGGCTCACTAGCGACGCCGTCGAACTCGCCCACGGCGACCTCACCGTGCGACCGCGCGCGCCGGTCGAGGCCGGCGAGGTCGCCACGGCGGCCGCCGACCGGGTCGAGGGCGTCACCGTCGATGTCGAACAGGGCGGGTGGCTCCGGGCCGACCGCGAGCGCCTGTCACACCTGTTCGAGACGCTGTTCGTCGACGCCCGCCGGCGGTTCGTGGACGACGCCGAGGCGACCGGGGACGCGACCGGGGAGGCGACCGCCGGCGACGGCAGCGGGGCCGTCACCGCTCGCGTCGTCGCCACCGACGCCGACACCCTCAGGGTCATCGACGACGCCCCGCCGATCCCCGGCGAAAAGCGCGAGACGGCCTTCGACCTCGCCGGCGCCGAGAGCGTCGCGGGCCGGGCGGGGCTCGGCCTGGCCGTCGCCGGCGAGATCGCCGTCGCCCACGGGTGGACGCTGGAGGCGGGGCTGGCGGACGGGCAGAACTGCTTCGAACTCGGCGAGGTGACGACCCTGGAGCCAACGGAGTGATCAGGGCGACTCGATCGAGAGGTCCTGGCAGACCTGCTCGTAGGCGTCCTGATCGACGAGTTCGGCGACCGTGTCGTCGATCTGCGCCCGGAGGACGGCGACGCGGTCCTCGAGGCGGGCGTACTCCTCGCTGGCGCGGAGTTCGGCCTCGGTCTTCTGGGAGCGCAACAGCGCCTTCTTCGAGGCCAGCGCGAACAGTTCCTGGACCTGCTCGTCGTACGTCGACCGCAACAGGAGTTGATCGACGATGTCAAGCAGTTCGTCACCGGAGACGGGCTTGACGAGGTAATCGTCGAAGCCCATCTCGACGATGTCGAAGTCCGGTTCGACGGCGGTGACCATCGCGACCCGACTGTCGAGGGACCGCTCGCGGATCGTGTCGAGCACCTCGTCGCCGGACAGGCCGGGCATCCGGCGGTCCAGCAGGACGATGTCCACGTCGGGGTCGATCTGCTCCAGGGCCGCCTCGCCGTCGTAGGCCACCCGCACCTCGCAGTGCTCGTCGAGCCAGGCGGCGTACAGGTCGGCGAGGTCGGGTTCGTCCTCGACGATGAGCACCGTGGGCGTCGCCTCGATCGACGACGACGGGGACGGCGGGGCCCCGCTCACTCGCGGCCACCTCCTGGGAAGGCCATTACCGGAGCCATTTCCCCCCACACACATCAATATGACGACGCGGCCGACCGGCGGCACCGCCCCCGCGGCGTCCGCGGGTCCCGTGCTCGCCGTCGCGTGGGGCTGCCGTCCAGTCCGGCGTCGGGCCCGCCGACGGCGACACCTCGGTCCCGCGCGCGCACTCAGTCGTCGCCGCGGGCGGTCTCCGGTTCCGTCTCGCCCTCCATCGCCCGGTCGATCGTCGCCCGCGTGGCCCGCAGCGTCGCCCGGTCGTACCGGAGCGTTCGACCGCCGGCGTCCACCGCGAGCGCCCGGTCGTCGGTCGTCTCGCCGAGTCGGGTCACCGTCGCGTCGCCGACCGCCTCCCGTACTGCGTCGGGGTCGGTCGTGCCGACGACCACCCGACCGGGTGCCTCACAGAACAGCGCCCCGGTGGGGTCGCCGGGCAGCGTGGCCCTGACCCCGGCGTCGCCGGCGGTGACGGTCTCCGCGAGCGTCGTCGCCAGCCCACCCTGGCTCACGTCGTGGACGAACCGCGTCGAGGGCAGCTCGGCGACGCTCGCGACGGCGTCGACCCGCGCTCGCGGTTCGTCCGGCAGGGCGGGGAAGCGGTCGGAGCCGCCACACTCCGCGAGGTACGCCGACCCGCCGAGTGCCCCCGCGGAAGCGCCGACGAGCAACACGCTCGCGTCCGGGACGGCGCCGATCCCCGGCGCCGCCCACCCCTCGCGGGCCCCGAGCATCAACACCGTCGGCGTCGGCACGACCGGGCCGCTCGCGGAGTCGTTGTACAGCGAGACGTTCCCGCCGACGACGGGGACCGACAGCGCATCACAGGCCGCCGCCAGCCCCTCGACGGCCGCCGCGAACTCGCCGTAGGTGTCCGGGTCTTCGGGGTTGCCGCCGTTGAGGCAGTCGACCGCGGCGAGCGGTCGCGCCCCGACCGCTGCGAGGTTCGTCGCGTTCTCGACGGCGACCGCTCTCGCGCCGTCACGGGGGGCCGCCGCCGTCCAGTCCGGCGCCGCGCCGGCCGACAGCGCGAGGCCGGTCCCCGCGGTCACGTCGTCGCCCGTCTCCCGCACCGCGAGGACGGCGGCGTCGTCGCCGGGCCGGACCGCCGTCCGGAGCCCCACCTCGTGGTCGTACTGGCGGTACACCCAGCGCTTGCTCGCCGTCGAGGGGTTCGCGAGCACCGCCTCGAACGCCCGCTCCAGGTCGGCGTCTGGCCGGTCGACGGTCGGGTCGGTCGGTGCGCGTCGGTCGTGGTCGTCCAGCGGGGCGCCGTCTGCCAGGAACGCCGCCGGCGCGTCGACGACCGTCTCGCCCTCGAACCGGGAGACGTACTGGCCGCCCTCGGTCACGCGGCCGACGACCGACGAGCCCAGGTCGAACCGGTCCGCGACCGCCCGCACCGCCTCGACGTCACCTGGCCGAACCTCGTAGCACATCCGCTCCTGTGACTCCGAGAGCAGTATCTCGACGGCGTCCATCCCAGGTTCGCGCCGGTGGACCGCCCCGAGGTCGATCTCGGCCCCCAGCTCCCCCTGGGCGGCCATCTCGCAGGTCGCGCCGCCGAGTCCGGCCGCCCCCAGGTCCCGGGCGGCCACGATCAGGTCCTCGGCGAGCAACGCCTCGTTGGCCTCGATCAGCAACTTCTCCGTGTAGGGGTCGCCCACCTGCACGGCCGGGCGGTCCTCGGTCTCGCTGTCCTCGTCGAGGTCCTCGCTCGCGAAGGCGGCGCCGCCGAGTCCGTCCCGGCCGGTGGCGTTACCGACGAGCACCAGCCGGTTACCCGGTTCACGGGCCCGCGCCGTGACCAGGCGGTCCGCCGGGAGCAGCCCCACGCAGCCGACGTTCACGAGCGGGTTCCCGACGTAGGACTCGTGGGTGTCGACGCTGCCGCCGACCGTCGGCACGCCGATGGCGTTGCCGTAGTCGGCGATCCCCTCGACGATCCCCGCGAGCAGGTACCGCGAGCGCTCGCGGTCCAGCGGCCCGACGTGCAGCGCGTCCACCAACGCCACGGGGTACGCGCCCATCGACAGCACGTCGCGGACGATCCCCCCGACGCCGGTCGCCGCCCCGTCGTAGGGGTCGACGTACGACGGGTGGTTGTGGCTCTCGATCCCGAGCGCGAGGTACGTGTCCGCCTCACTCGCTGAGTCGGCGTCGGCGGGCAGGTCCTCGGGCGCCGGCACCGCCACCACGCCGGCGTCGTCGCCCGGCCCGAGGACGACTCGCTCGCCCTCGCTCTCGAAGTCGCCAAGCAGCGCCCGTGAGGAGCGGTACGCGCAGTGCTCGCTCCAGAGGTTCTCGAACAGCGCCGCCTCCGCCCGCGTCGGTGCCCGCCCCAGTTCCCCCTCGATCCGCCGTCGGTCACCCTCACGGAGGGTCATCGGGTGGTCCTGTCCGGCCCCGGGACAAGTGTGTTTCCATGCCGTGCGCGGCGAGAGCGGGTCCCGGCAGTCACGCGCCACGACCGGCGCTCTTTTTTACGCCGGCCGCCAACTCGGGAGCGTGCTGTCGGTCGAGTTGCACTGCCACTCGGCGCTCTCGTACGACGGGCGCGACCCCGTCGACGCACTCCTACAGCGTGCCGCCGAGGTGGGTCTCGACGCCGTCGCCGTCACCGACCACGACGAGATCGAGGCCAGTCTCGATGCCGTCGAGTCGGCCCCAGAGTACGACCTCGTCGGCATCCCGGGGGTGGAGGTCACCACCGCCGCCGGGCACGTCCTCGCGCTCGGGGTCCGCGAGCCGGTGCCCGCCGGTCGCTCGTTCGAGGAGACACTCGACCGCATCCACGCCCTCGACGGGACGGCCGTCATCCCGCACCCGTTCCACCGGTCGCGCAGCGGCGTGATGGCGAACATCAGTCGCGACCAACTGGCCGCCGCGGACGCCATCGAGGTGTTCAACTCCCGACTGCTGACCGGCCGGGGGAACCGCAAGGCCGAGCGGTTCGCCCGCGAGCGCGGCCTGCCGATGACCGCCGGCAGCGACGCCCACATCGCCGAGATGGTCGGGCGGGCCGTAACCACCGTCGACCTCGACGGTGACGACCCCACGCCGGCGGCGATCCTCGCCGCGGTCCGGGACGGCCGCACGACCGTCGAGGGGCGGCGCACCCCCTGGCACATCTCCTTCCGGCAGGCCGCCGGCGGGGCGAAGCGACGGGTCCGGAACCGGCTGGCCGGCTTCCTGCGATGAGCGACGGCCTCCAGGGGGCCCCTCCAGACGCCGTCCGCGAGGCGATCGAGAGCGGAACGGCGCTGTCGGGTGCGAGTGGCTTCGCCGGACCGCTCGACGACCGACTCGTCCGCGGCGTCCTCGGCCGCGAGCCGCTGTTTCTTGACCGCTCGTCGGACGAGTGGGCGTTCACCCCCTCCGGTCTCAGTGACGCGGTCGCGCTCCCTGCCGGCCACGCACTCGACCGCGGGGCGCTGTCCGACGAGGATCCAGTCGAGCGGGCCGACGAGGTACTCACGCTCCCCGACCCGGACCCCGTCGACCGGGCGACCGGCGTCGACCAGGTGGAGACGGCGCTGTCGGCCGTCACCGGGGACGTGCCCGGGGACTGTCCGGTCGCGTTCTCCGGCGGGGTCGACTCGGGCGTCGTCGCCGCGATGACCGACGGCCCGCTGTACGTCGTCGGGTTCCCCGAGAGTCACGACCGCGAGGCGGCCCGCGAGGGGGCGCGGGCGATGGACCGCGACCTGCGGGTCGTCGAGTTGACCCACGAGCGCCTGCGCGAGGCGGTGCCGCGGGTCGTCGCGGCGACCGGGCTGCAAAACCCGATGGACGTGAGCATCGCCGTTCCGCTGTTGCTGGTCGCCGAGCGAGCCGCCGCCGACGGCCACGACCGGCTGGCGGTCGGCCAGGGTGCCGACGAACTGTTCGGCGGCTACGCGAAGGTGGCGAACGCACCCGACGATCCACGGGTCGAGGCCGACACCGTCCGCGGTGCCACGCGTGAGGTGGTCCTGTCGCTGCCGGAGCAACTGGCGCGGGACGTGCCGCTGTTGCGCTCGGCGGGCGTCGAGCCGGTCGCGCCGTTCCTCGACGACCGGGTCGTGCGGTCGGCGCTACGACTGCCCGGCGACGCCCTGGTGGACGGCGACCGGCGCAAGGTGGCACTGCGGGGGGCAGCCCGGTCGGTCGTCCCCGAGTCCGTCGCCGAGCGGGACAAGAAGGCCGTCCAGTACGGCAGTTACGTCTCCCGAGAGCTCGATCGGCTGGCCCGACAGGCGGGATTCAAGCGCCGCATGGACGACCACGTCGGCCAGTACGTCGACTCCCTCCTGGAGTAGCGAGCAGGCGGCGCTCCGTCGCTGACGGGCCGAAGCCGTCGTCGCGACCGTCACGGGGCGGTGCGCCGCGCTCCCGCCTGGACCGACCCCGCGTCGCGTGTCAGAGCACGCGGCGTGGTGGTCGCGCCATCGCACTTCAACTGCCGGGAGCCCCTGCGGGTCAGCCCTCGACGGTCTCGATGGCCTCGCGGCCGATCTCGACGGTGTCGGGTTCGAGGAAGTCGGCCTCGCGCAGGTCCGCAGCGGAAAACCAGCGCCAGTCCTCAGCGGGCACTTCGCCCGCCGCGGGGTCTATCTCGCGGCTGTCGGCCCGGGCGTAGTAGACCAGGTCGACGTGTTGGTGGCCCACCTCGTCGCCGTGACGGTTGATGTCCGCGAGTTGGACGTGACGGGGTTGCGGGAGCGAGCGCACCGTCTCGGAGGTGATGGACTCGGGGTCGGCGACGAGCTCGGGGTCGAGCCCGGTCTCCTCGCGGGTCTCGCGGAGGGCGGTGCGATGGGGGAGTTCGTCGCGGTCGAGGTGGCCGCCGGGCGGCAGCCACATGTCCAGCCGCTTGTGGTCGTGCAGGGCGGTGGCGCCGTCACAGACGACGTAACAGGTGGCGGTGAAGTGCCGGGTGAGTTCCATGGACGCACGGCGTGCGTGCCGGATTTGAACACGTCGAACGGAGACGGGGGTCAGGCAGCGCCGAGGCCTTCCTCGGCCTCGAGCAGTTCGTGGTAGCGGTTCCGGATCGTCACCTCGGAGATGTTGGCGACCTGGCTGACCTCGTTCTGGGTGACCTTCTCGTTCGTGAGCAGGGCGGCGGCGTAGACGGCAGCAGCCGCGAGTCCGACGGGCGACTTGCCGGAGTGGATCCCCTCGCTCTTTGCGGTCTCCAGCAGGCCGCGGGCGCGGCGCTCGGCCTCGTCGCTCAGTTCGAGTTCGCTCGCGAAGCGGGGCACGTAGCTCACCGGGTCGGCGGGCTTTATTTCCAGGTTGAGTTCCCGGACCACGTAGCGGTAGGTGCGGGCGATCTCGTCCTTGTCGACGCGGGAGACGGTGGTGATCTCGTCCAGCGAGCGGGGCGTGCCGGCCTGGCGGGCGGCGGCGTACAGCGAGGCGGTGGCGACCCCCTCGATCGACCGCCCGGGCAGGAGGTCCTCCTCCAGGGCGCGCCGGTAGATCACGCTCGCAGTCTCGCGGAC
>CAYODS010000053.1:0-18842 GCA_964402765.1 uncultured Halobacteriales archaeon | reverse complement strand
TGCCCACGTCCAGCACGCGCTCGTCGGCGGTGACCTGCTCGCGGGCGGCGGCCGCCAGCAGTTCGGAGTCCTCGGCGGGGTCGTACACCTCGCCGACCTCGGTGGGGTCGAAGATCACCGCTCGCCCCCCTCGTCGCCGCCGTCCGGCGTCGGTCGGGGCGCCGTCTCGGGCGGGACCACCGCGTCGGCGTCGCGGGTGCCAAGCGTGCGCTGCGGGAAGGGGATCTCGATGCCGGCGTCGGCGAACGCCTCCTTGACGGTCTTGACGACGGCGGTGCGGGCCCGCCAGACGCGGGCGGCGCTCGGGTCGCTGATCCAGAACCGCAACTCGAGGACCACCGCGCTGTCGCCAAAGCCCTTCCCCACGGCGCGGGGCGCGGGCGTCTTCATCACCTGGCCGCTCTCGTGCATCGCCCGCTCTGCGACGGCGATGGCCTCCTCGACGTCGGTCTCGTAGTCCACCCCGACCTCGACGGTCTCGCGCAGGCGACCCTCCTGGCTGCGGTTGACGACCTCCTGGCTGGCCACCCGGTCGTTGGGGATCGTCACCCGCTCGCCGTCGACGGTCCGCAGGCGGGTGTTGAAGATGGTGACGTTCTCGACGGTACCCTCCCGGTCGGCGATCACCACCCAGTCCCCGACGGTGAACGGCCGGGCGAACAGCAGGATGAACCCAGCGATGACGGCGCCCAGCGTCTCCCGCGCCGCCAGGCCGACGACGACGCCGAGCACCCCGGCCCCGAGCAGGAGACTGCCCAGGTCCACCCGGAACACCGCAAGCACCAGCAGGCCGCTGACGGCGTACACCGTCACCTGGACGACGTGGTAGACGACCTGCCGGCGGTGGGCGGTCGTCACGTCCATCACGCGACTCCGGTCGAGCACGCGCCGCACCACCCGCGTCACGCCGTACGCCGTCGACACCAGCAACACGGAGACGACGATCCGCCCACCGAGCAGTTCGTCCTCGGTGACCGCCTCCAGTTCGGCGGCGATCGGCCCCGCGGCGTCCCACACGACCACGAGCGCCCCGGTCGTCGCCCCGACGAGGACGGTGAAGGCGAGCGTCTCGCTGGTCTCGACCGCCAGGCTGGACACCCGGCCACGCAGGCGACTGGTCGCCCCCTCCACCAGCAGCCAGGCGCCCGCCAGTCCCGCGAGCAACAGCACCGTCGCGACCACCCGCTCGACGCCGGTCCCCGCGTCGACGCCGGGCACCTGCGCCACCGCGGCCACGCCCGTCACCCCGTCTCACCCCCCTCCAGGTCGAGCGACAGCGCCGCCAGGCGGGCGAACTCCGCCGGCGTCACCTCGCCCGCGCGGCGACTCATCAACTCCTCGTCGCTCTCGGCGACCACTCGGTCGGCCACGTCGTCGGCGATACCGGAGATGTGGACGGTGTTGCGGACGGCGTTTCGCAGCGTCTTCCGGCGCTGGGTGAACACCGCCCGCACGAGGTCGAGAAAGCGGTCCTCGTCGGGCACCGCGTACGTCGGCTCCCGCGGCGTCGTGCGGACGACGGCGCTCTCGACGGCCGGCTCCGGCTCGAACGCCGTCGGCGGCACCCGCTCGACCACCGCCACGTCGGCGTAGTGACCCGCGGTCACCGACAGTCGGCCGTAGTCCTCCTCGCCGGGCTCTGCGGCCATCCGGTCGGCGAACTCCGCCTGGACGGTGAGCACGAGCGGGCGTCGCCGGGGCAACAGCCGGAAGAGGAACTCGCTGGAGGCGCCGTACGGCAGGTTCGACACCGAGGCGTCGAACGCCGGCAGCGCCACCTCCAGGGCGTCGCCCTCGACGACGGTCAGCCGCCCCGCGTCGCACTCGTCGGCGAACTCCTCGCGGAGAAACGCCGCCAGGCGCGGGTCACGCTCTACCGCCGTCACCCGCCCGGCGGCGAGCAGGCGGTCGGTGAGTGCGCCCGTGCCGGCGCCGATCTCCAGGATGTGACCCTCGTCTTCGGGCCCCTGGCTCTCACCGCCGCGCTCCCAGCTCTCGGGGAGGTAGGTGGGTAGTCGGTACAGCACCCGGTCGTCGATCAGGAAGTGCTGGTCGCTGCGAGGATCGGGCCGGACGCCGGCCCGCGACAGCAGCGCGTCCGGGTCACGCATCGCCCGGTGGTCGTCACCCCGTGGCCGTAAGCCCACCGCCTCGGGCGGCGAGCGGGGCAGGCGGGTCTCGGGTCAGTCCCGGCGGGCGAACACACGGTACTTCAGGTCGTCCTCGGTGAGTTCCTCCATGATCCGGTCGACTATCACCTGCTTGGCGTCGTGGAGGCCGTCGACGCGCTCCTCGATGTCTGCGAAGGACTCGAACGGCCCGCGGCGGCGTTCGTCGAGGATGCTCTCCTGCAGTTTGTCGCCGATGCCCGGCAGGAGGTTCAACTGGTGGAGCCGCAGCGTCACCGGTTGGGCCTCGGTGTAGAACTCGACGAAGCGGTCCTCCTGGGCCTCGACGACGTCCTCGACGACGTACTCCAGTTCGGACTGGGCGCCGCCGGAGAGGTCGCCGTACTCGACGGAGCGGACGGACTCGACGCCGGGCGAGCGGTGGTCCGGCGGGGCGACGGCGAGGTGGTCGCCGATGCCCACCGTCGCCTCGCGGTCGACGGTGCACTCGTACAGGTGGAAGTCCTCGACGCCGAGGGCGTACGCGAGGGGGTCCTTCTGGTACTGCGGGCGGTCGTCGTCGGACCGGCCGTGTGCCAGGAAGTCCAGCACGACCGCCTCGTCGGTCTGCACCTCGGCGCCGGCGTCGGGGTCCCCCTCGCCGTCACCCTCTCCCTCGGTGGACCTGTCGGCGTTGCTCATGTCCCGATCGTACGCCGGGCGGCCACTTAAGCGGTCCCCTCGCCGGTCGGTGCGGTGGGCTTTTCTCCCGGCCGTGCGTTGCCGGGGGCGTGAGCGACAGCCGGGTGCCACGACAGGACGTCCTCCAGTTCGAGGGGCTGTTCGGCCGCGAGACGTACGAGGCGGTCCCGGCGGGCCAGGCCGACGAGGTGGTCGCCCGCTACAGGCGTCGCGCCCGCAAACTCGTCGCCTACCGGGTGCTCGCCGTCGTGGTGCTCTCCCTGGCGGGCGCCGCCGTCCTCTTCCGGTTCGTCCGTGACCTCCAGGTGGCCGGCGGCGTCGGCCTGGCCGCCGTCGTGGTCGGCGCCGCGCTGCAGTTGCGGGCGCGAGACCAGGGGGTGCCGGAGGTGGTCGCACGCGACCTGAAACCGAGCAAGGCCCGCCGGGAGTACGGCGTCGAACCCGCGACTGAGTTGCCGGAGTGAGTCCTTCAGGGGGTCAGTCGCTCTCGATCTCGGAGACGGTGACGTACTCGGCGAGCACCTGGAGGATCTCGTCGAGTTCCTCGCCCGACAGCGAGTACCGCTCCTGTGCGTACACCGAGCGGAGTTCGTCGCGGTCCCGTGGCAGGAGGTCGACGATCTTGTAGGCGGTGGGATCGTCGACCTTCTCCAGTTCCTGCAGGCGGTCGACGAGTTCGCGGGCCTCGTCGGCGTCCAGTTCGGCGAAGCGGTTGACGTGTTCGATGGAGCGGGCGAGCACGTAATGCATCTCGCGCTCCTCGGCGGCGCGCTCGACCTCCAGTGTCTCCAGGAGTTCCTTCGTCTCGGGGACGGTGAGGTGCTCCTCGTCGACGATCTCCTTGAAGATCGTCATTCCTGGTCCTGGTCCTGGGGCGTGAGGTGTGCGGGTGCGGCGATGAGGAACTTCTCCTTGTTCTTGTCCTCGATGCGCACCTTGTAGGCGGTGCCCTGCTCGGCGACGACCTCACCGGTGTGTCCGTTGTACTTGTGGTCGAACTGGCCGTCGGGGACAGAGGGGTCGATCCGCAGGTGGACGGTGTCGCCGGGGTCGAACGACTCGATCGAGCGCTGGGGCGGAGACTGGCCGCGCTCGCGGGGGTCGTTCGAGAGTTTGTCCCGCGACCCGCTGCGCGGTCCTTTCGAGTTCGGCATAGTCGTACGCGTCGTTCAGCCGACGTCCTGTTAAATGATGCGCTCTCCGCGCCTCGTGACGGGGACGCCCTCGTCCCGCTCTCCGACAGGTCCTTGTCGGTTCGGGCCGAAACGAGGCCATGAGCGTGGACACGCCGGAGACCGAGGCGGAGACCGACGAGGCGGCCGACGTCGAGGCGGTCGAGGAACTGGGCCGCGAGCTGGGTGAGGCGATCACCGACCTGGAGACGTACCGCGTGTTCGAGCAGAAGAGCGAGGCGGTCGAGGAGGACGACGACCTGCAGGCGAAGATGGACGCCTTCGAGGAGAAGCGCCGCGAGTTGATGCTCGCACGGCAGACGGGCGAGGCGACCCACGAGGACATGACCGAACTCAAAGAGCTGCAGCAGGACCTGCACTCCACGCCGACGATGGCGGAGTTCCTCCGTGCCCGCGAGGCGCTGGTCGAGGACCTCGAACGCGTCAACGAGGCCATCTCCGAGCCCCTGGCGGTCGACTTCGGCGAGGAGGCCGGTGGCTGCTGCCAGGACGAGTAGCTACACCGCGTCCGACTCCCGCACCAGGTAGACGTCGTACTCGCCGCCGGCGATGAGCGTTCCCGCCACCGACTCCATCGACGTCGCCACCCCGCCGGCCCGCTCGCTGCCGACAAACAGCACCTCTGGGCCGATCCCCTCGACGGCGTCCTGCAGGGCGCCGCTGACCGCCCCCTTCGGGGCGCCGCCCCCGACCGTCTCGTGGCGGAACTCGGCCCCGGGAGCGAGGTCCGTGACCGCTCGCTCCAGTCGCTCGACGACGGTCGCCAACTCGTACTCCTCGCCCGTCTCGATCCATCCCTTCTCGCGGGCGCGGACCGCGCTGTCGGGTACGCAGGCGACGGCGAGGACCTCCCGGTCGGTGGCCTTGCCCAGGGTGTACGCTCGGTCGAGTGCCGTCCGTGCAAGCGGTGAGTCGTCGAACGCGACGGCGTAGGTCACGCCTCCGCCGTCGGAGTCCTGGCGCATAGCGTTTCCGGCGGCACCGGTCATCGCACCCGGCGAGTGGCGCCCGGGACCGGCGCACACTTGTCCCGCCGGGCCGACCCACCCGCATGGTCCACAGCGACTGGGGGGACTGGCTCCCCCGTGCGGTGGCCGACGCCGACGCGGCCTTCGACTGCTGGTACCTGGGGTTCAACGGACTCGTCTGCGTGGCCGACGACACCACGCTGTTCGTCGACCCGTACCTCGGGACGGGCGACCCACCACGGACGGTGCGGATGGTGCCGGTGCCGTTCGACCCCTCCGACGTGACCGGCGCCGACGCCGTCCTCGCAACCCACGAGCACACCGACCACGTCCACGGGCCGAGTCAGGCGCCGCTGGTCGCCGACGGCGCCCGTTACCTCGCGCCCGACCGTTCACTGGCCGCCGTCGAGGAGGCGAACTGGTCCGAGGACTACGACGTCTCGCCAGGTGACTTCGAGACGGTCGCGCCGGGTGACACGCTCTCGGTCGGCGCCTTCGAGGTGGCCGTCCACGAGGCCCACGACCCGGACGCCGACGAGCCCGTGACCTACGTGCTCCGGGCGAACGGGCGGACGCTCGTGCACCCGGGTGACGCCCGGCCGGCGGCGTTCGCCGACAGCGTGGGCGAGCGGTACGACGTGGACGTGGCGCTTTCGGCGGTCGGCTCCGCGGGGTCGATCCCCGACAAGCGCACGCGCGAGCCCACGCACACGGAGTGGTACAACGACTCGGACGAGGCGATCGCGCTGGCCCGCCGCCTGCGGGCGACCCGGCTGGTGCCCACGCACTTCGACGCCTGGAAGGGACTCACCGCTGACCCGGCGGCGCTGCACGAGCACGCCCGCAGTTTCGAGTTCCCGCGCCGGGTCGACCCCGTCGAGATCGGTGACCGCTTCGCGGTCTGAGGGGGGCGCCGTTCATTTTATGGTCGTGGGTGGGGGAACGCCGGGTATGAGTGATGCCCAGGCCGAGGAGGTGACCGTGGCCGAGTCGGGGGTCTCGGTCACGAAGGAGTTCGTCCCAGACGAGTTTCAGGTCCCGACGATTCGTTTTACTATCCGTTCCAGCCGCGATCGGTCCGCGGAGGTGCGCCTCGTCGAGGACGTTCCCGAGGCCTTCCCGGTCGACTCCGTCGGCTTCCACCCCGAGTACGAGGGCGACAACTGGTCCGGCTACGAGGACAACCGCGTCGAGTTCACGCGTGACCTCGACCCCGGGGAGAGCGCGACCACGCTGTACGGGGTGCGGGTGGACGACCCAACGGACGCCCGGGAGTTCATGACCGAGCCCTCCCTAGAGGTCACCACGACCGACCCGGACCCCGCCGAGAGCGACACCGGAGCCGGTGACGACGTCGAGAGCGGAGAACCGACCGGCCCGTCGCTCGACGTCGACATCGGCGACACCGAGACCGACGACGGTCCCTCCATCGAGCTGGACATCGGCGACGACACCGACGACGGCTCGATCGAGATGGACATCGGCGACGGCGACGGCGCCGGCGGCGAGGCCGAGAGCACCCCCACCCGGCTCTCGACCGATCCCTCGGACCCGATGCCGCCCGAACTGGAGGACGAGGAAGACGACGACCAGGGCATCGACATCTCGCTGCCCGACGCCGCCGACACCAGGGCGGAGACCGACGATGCGGGCGACGACACCGTGGCCTCCGACGCCGGCACACCGACCACCGACACCGTCGCGGAGGGGGCGACCGAGTCGAACGGGACGCTCGCCGAGGAGGCCGCTGACGGGGCGACTCCCGGCGCCGCAGACACCACCACCGAGGACGAGACGCCCGACACGGCACCGCCGACCCCCGAGGAGACGGCGACATCCGATGCCGAGACGGAGACGGGGGCGTCTGATACTGCGTCGCCGACCCCCGAGGAGACGGCGACACCCGACGCCGAGACGGAGGCGCCCGCCTCTGCGCCGGCGACACCCGAGGCCGACGCAGAGGCGGAGACGCCGGCCGAGACCGGAGCTCCCGACGCGGACGGAGACGTGACCGTCGAGACGGAGTCACCCGAGACAGACGAGGGGGCGACGGCCGAGACGGCCTCGGAGGCCGCCCCGGAGCCGGACGCTGCGGCCGGGGCCGACGAGGCCGGCGAAACCGGGGCAGACACCGCCGCCGGTGAGTCCGCGGCCGACGCCGGGGCAGCCGATCCAGCCGCCAGGGCGTCCGAGGCGGCTGGCGGGCCGGCGGTCGCCGAGTCCGGCGGTCTGGCCGCGCGGCTCGCCGACGAACTCCGCGAGGGGACCGTCAGCGAGGAGGACCGCGAGGTGTTGCGCGAGGAACTCCAGGTCGAACTCGACACCGAGCCCGCCGAGTCTGAGGAGTTCGACGACGAGACCCTCCGGCGGGTCGCCGAGGAGGTCGAGATCGACCTCGACGAGGAGGCCATCAGCCGTATCGAGGAGGAGGTCGACCCACAGTTGGACCTCGACGAGGAGGCCATCAGCCGTATCGAGGAGGAGATCGACCTGGGGCTGGGTGACGAGACCGTCGACACGCTCGCACGAGAACTCGAGAGCGTCGACACCGGCCCACGCCTGGACCAGCAGACCGTCGAGCGGATCGCCCGCGAGGTCGACCTCGGCCCGGAGGCGGTTGACCTCGACGCGCTGCGGGAGGCGCTCGATGTCTCCTCCGTGCCATCCAGCACGAAGGCCCGCGTCAACCACCTCCAGTCCCGCATCGAGAACCTCTCCGCCTACACGGAGGCACTCGACGAGTTCCTCGACGAGGAGGGCACCGCACAGGAGGTCATCCGCGGGTTCAAGAACGAGGTCGCGGAGATGGAGAACGACATCCACTCCCTCCGCACCCTGGTCGAGGCCAACACCGACGACATCGGCCAGGTCCGCCTGGACGTCAGCGACCTGGAGCGCCGCGCCGACGACCTCTCCGCGGAGATCGATACCGTCTCGGAGGACCTCGGCGAGGAGATCGACTCCGTCTCCGAAGATCTCACTGACGAGATCGACACCGTCTCGGAGGACCTGGGCGAAGAGATCGACTCCGTTTCGGAAGAACTCACCGACGAGATCGACACCGTCTCGGAGGACCTCGGTGAGGAGATCGACGACGTCGCCGACCACGCCGAGACGGTCGAGGCTGACTTGAACGCGACCCGCGAGGACTTGGCCGACACCACCGACCGAGTGGACGACGCCGAGGAAGACATCGAGGGCCTGACCGACGACCTCGTGGACGTGACTGACCGCGTCGACGGCGCCGAGTCCGACATCGAGGGTCTGGAGGATGACCTTAGCGAGGAGACGGCCCGGGTCGACGACTTGGAGTCCGGCCTCGAGGGGGTCACGGACGACCTCGCGGCGACCGACGAGGACTTGGACGCGGTCGAGGACCGCGTCTCGACCGCCGAGGACGACATCGATGCGGTCGACGGCCGCGTCGAGGACAACGCCGACGACATCGACGCCGTCCGCTCGACTGTCGACGGCGTCGCCGACGACGTGGGCGTGCTCTCGGGCGACCTCGAGAGTGTCGAGGAGTCCCTGGCTGACACGGAGGACCAGGTGGATGCCCTCGACGACCGGCTGAACGACGCAGAGACCAACATCGTCGATCAGGACGGCGACATCTCCGAACTCCAGGATGAGGTCTCCGAGCTCGCGGACCAGGTGAGCGAGATGCAGGACACCCTCTCCGAGACGAAGGAAGAGGTCGGCTCCGTCCGGGACGCTCTCGACACCGTCGAGGACCGCGTCAACACCAACGAGGACGACGTCGACCAGATCCACGAGTGGCGCAACCAACTCGGCGAGATGTTCGTCGACGTGCCAAGCGAGGAGGACGCCGAGACACGCGACCCCGACGAGTAACTATCGCCGGTCGCGGTTTATGCGTCTCCCGCCGCCCACTTCTTCCCTTGCCCGCCGACACTCTCACCAGTCGCGTCACCGTTACCGCTTGGGTCTCCCGGCCGACAATCTCGATTCCTCCCTGACTCCGGTCTCAGCACTCCCCGATTCCCCCGCGACAGTGGTGTCGACACCCCCTAGACTCCCGCTGCGATCGGCCCGTCAGGAGTGGCAGATTTTGTATAGTCACATAGAGTTTACGAGTTGGACACCGGTCATCGAATGGTACACGAAACGGAGTACTACTTTTCGGACACGCGGCGATCACACCTCACGCCGGGCTACCTCTGGAGGACGGGTCGCCCGCAGGGTGTCGCCTCCCGCGAGGTCCGGAGACGCCCGGTCGACACCGTCGGGCCCGGACCGTCCCCAGCCGTGACTCACTCGAGTCGCACACTCGGCGTTCGAGTCCCGGCCCTCGACCCTCGAACCGCCGACGAACATCGGGGACGTCAACGAACCGACCTCGACGACGCGCCGGTATCGGCATCGCCGACGGACGCCACCCTGGTCACGCCGCAGCGCCGTGAACGCTCCGTGAGTCGTTCGACGGTCCTCGCTCTTCGTCTCGGTCTCCGTTTCGAGCGACGCTTGTGATCAAAACTCCCGTCGAAGGCGGCATCGCCACCGCACACCGGGTCCCGCCGTCCGTGGGAACCCAAAGACACCCGCGCGCCCCTGCTCGGGGTTCGGTGAGATCCCCCAGGCGCCACTCGTCCGTGCTCTGTCCGAGGTGGGTGCCTGCTTCCGGTCGTCCGTCTCACGCGATCGAGTCACCTCGACCGTGCACGGGGTGGTCCCACCCCGAGCGCCACTGGATCGGCGATCGCACCGACAGGGGCCAAACACGCCCGCGCGTCGGCCCCGCTTAGGACACGTCACACGCCTGAACTCAACGTCCACACCGGACGAACCCTGTGTTGGACGTGTCTCGCCGCGGGTCGAACTGCTCGTAGCCTGCGGAACGTGCTGCCGGCCGGACGCCTTTCTCTCTTGATCCGTCCTCGACCATCGTCGCCCCATCCTGCGGGGCGCTCTCGCCGGTAGTCGCGTCCAGGAGGGCCTGTACCGCCCCGCTGGTCACGTTCATCACTCGCTCTCAATTCCCCCGCCAGACCGACATGCTGTCACGTCGAAGTTCTCACTGTCCGACCCAGTCCTCCAACGCCTGGGTCGGTCGGGTCTCAGAACTGTCCCGTGCCGAGAGCGTCAGAACTGAACTGGCGGCGCGACTCCGCGCTCGTCAAAATCTGCAGGGGCCGAGCGCCCGATCGCGTATCGACTTTTCTGTCACTGTTCTTCCGTCGTTACTGTATAGGTACGACGATCAAATGATTATGGCCCGGGGACACGGGACACACGACCGACGATCAGGCCCCTGATCGTCGTGTCTGACGAAGTTTGATGTGGCCCGTGTGCGTGCTTGGCGGTATGTCGGGCGACACCGAGCGCACCGCCGTCAGGACCTACGTGCCCGCGTACCAGAAGGAAGAGTGGCAGGCGGCCGCCGAGGAGATGGACATGTCACAGAGCGAGTTCGTCCGCACGATGGTCCAGGCCGGACGCAGGGAGTTCACGATCCCGGCTGAGGACGAGACCGGAAACACCGACGAGACGAACACGACCCCGGGGGTCGAACCACTACAGACCCAGATCCTCGACGCTCTCGAGGACGCCGGTCCGCTGGACTGGGACGACCTGATCGAGGAACTGGCCGGCGACCTGGAGGCACGGGCGGACGACTGTCTGCAACGGCTGCAGGAGGCGGGTCGCGTCCGCTACAGCGGTCGCTCGGGAGGGTACACGCTGACCGATGAGTGACGCACTCCAGGCGTCGGACCCGGTCTCGTACTTCATCCGGGAGATGGAGTACCACGGTAAGAGCGAGCGGACGCTGGCGGCCTATGAGCGGACCTTGCGGCGGTTCGAGAGCTTCCTCTTGTCGGACCGCTGCCCGTCACCGGGGATCGAGCCCGGAGAGGCCGGGCGACGCGAGTGTATGGCCTGGATCCACGCCCTGCGAGACGACCTCGCGCCGTCCTCGGTGGCGACGTACGCCTCCTACCTGCATCGGTTTTACGCCTACATGGTCCGTGTCGACGCCTTCGAGGACAACCCGATGAGCCTGGTGCGCGAGGAGATGACCGAGACGGTCGACGCCGACCCCACCCGACGTGACCTCACCGTCCCCGACATGCGGGCGTTCGTGGCCCGGATCGACCACCCGCTCGACCGGGCGCTCGTCGTCACACTCCTGAAGACCGGCCTGCGAGTGGGTGAACTGTGCAATCTCGACCTGCGGGACTGTAACTTCGAGCCCGTGGAGGAGTTCGGCGTCACACCCCGTGCGGCGGTCGCCGACCGGCCGAGATCGCTGTACGTCGACAGGTCGGTCGACCGTGGTGCCCGGGTGAACGGCGAAAGGCGTTCGGCAGCGAACAAGCGCCGTCGGTCGACGGTGATCCCGGTGGACGACGAACTCGAACGCGTGATCACCCGGTGGCTCACGGTCAGACCCGACACCCGCTCGCCTGCGGAGCCACTGTTCGTCTCTACCCGGGAGTGGGGTCGTCGGGTCACGCCGGCGATGGTCCGTCGCGTTGTTCGCGACCACGCCCGCGCCGTCGGGTGGTACCGGGAGGGTGCCGGCAGCGAGGAGAACGTCACCCCACACTACTTCCGGCACTTCTTCACCACCCACCTCCGGGACCGCACCGGCGACCGTGGCGTGGTCAAGTACCTCCGCGGCGACGTCGCCAGCGACATCATCGACACCTACACTCACGACTGGGGATCGCGGGTTCGTGACGCCTACTCGAAACATATTTACTCGCTTCTCGGTGGTGATCCGGGCCGTCTCGGCGACGCGTAAACTGCATTCGACTATATCGATTCCGACCGCGGAGCACGAACCGAACACGCGCCGGAAAACACCTGAGCAGCGGGAAACCGTCGGGTACGGGTCCTGGCCCGGAGCGACTACGTGGCGACGGTCCGGCGGGTCACGGACGTACACACCGTCGACCACGTCAACCTGTGGACCCCGGCGGACGGCGTCGACCGTGCCGTCGAGTTCTACCGGGACGCGCTGCGGTTCGCGACGGAGGGGCTCGACGAGTTCCGTGCGGACGAACGGTCGTTCTTCGAGTCCGACTCGCCCCCGCGCACGTGATCCACCTCTGGCCCACGGAGTCGTTCGACCCACCGACCGGCGAGAACTACGACCACGTCGCCCTGGTGGTCGAGGGAGACGTCGGGTCAGTGAAGGCCGAGCTGGAGCGTGCCGACGTGGCGATTCGGAACGAGATCGACGCACCACTCGGGGCGACCGGTCGCGCGCCGAGCGTCTACGTTTCCGACCCGTTCGGGTACACGGTCGAACTGAAAGTGTCGGAATTCTGACTCACCGTCGAACCGGGGACACGTGAACCGGCGAGTGGTTTATCGAGCCTGCCTGCCCGGGTCGGCCCGACCACCCGGTCGCACCAGGAGTATTTTTCCTCGTGACCTCTACGCCGAGGGAGCACATGATTCCGAGACTCCACCTCGCGCTGACACAGTTCGACCCTCCGTCCGGGCTGGAGAACGGAGTCGACATCGACCTCTGGGTCGGTCTCGGTGGAGGCGCGCTGGGTGCCTTCGCCACGACGCTCGTCGTCGGCGCGATCCTGGTCGCGGTCGCGCCGGACCTCCTGGAGCGGACCAGCCAGGCCGTCGAGACGAACCCCGTCGACTCGTTCGTCTACGGGATCGTGTGCCTGGTGTTCACCGTACTCGTGACGATAGTCCTCGTGGTGACGATCGTGGGGATCCTCGTCGCGATCCCGTTTGTGATCCTGTCGTACCTCGTGTGGGCCGTCGGCGCCACCGTGGCGTTCACGACGATAGCGGTCCGTCTCGTCGGCCGCGAGGACGGCTGGCTGAAGCCGTTGCTTCTGGCCGCCGCACTGAACGGTCTGCTCACCCTGAGCGGGATCGGCGGGCTGGTGGCCTTTATCGTCGGTGCCACCGGGTTCGGGGCCGTGCTGCGGGACCGGCTCGAGTGACCGGTCGATCCCGCCGCTTATACCGGATCGCGGCCGACTGAGCGCATGAACCGGCTGACGGCGGTGGGGGTCCTCGTGGTCGTCCTGGGGGTCGTCCTGACCGCCGCCGGCGTCTACTTCGCCCTCGTCCAGGAGGCCGGCCTCTCGGACGTCCGCCAGACGGAGGGGACCGTCGTCTCCGTCGCGGTCGAGCCCGTCGGGGGTGGTTACTACCCGAACGTCACCTACCGCTACGAGGTGGACGGCGACGAGTACGTCAGTTCGAACGTGTTCCCGCCCGCCGACCAGCGCCGTGGCGCCGACCGCGACGACGCCGAGGAACTCGCCGCCGGCTACCGCGCCGGTGACGCCGTCTCCGTCTACTATCCGGTCGGCGCCCCGGCCGACGCCTCGCTGCGGGCACCGCGCGACCCCGGGCCTGTCTTCGGCGTCGGCTTCGGCCTCGTGGCGGTCTTTTTTGGGATCGTGGTGTTCGCAGCCGGTCGACAGCGCGACCGGGACCGGGACCTGGTCATCGACGACTCACCCGTCCCGGGCGTGGGTCCCCCCGATCCACGGGCCGGCGACGCCGACGCGGACGGCGACGACACGCCCCCAGCGGACGGCGAGAACTGATCTACTCGTACATCCGCTCGTCGAACTCCGGCACGTCGAAGTCGGCGTTGCCGATGTGTCCCTGCACGCGACTCTGGTACAGCATCAGGGCGATCTGTGGCACCGCAGCCTGTGGCACCGGCGACACGTCGTCGAACGCCTCGCGGTCCCACTCGTTGTAGTCCTCGACGATGTCGCGGGCGTCCTTGAAACTGCGATACATCAGCTCCTTGTACCCGTCCTGCATTGCCCGTCCCTTCGGGTCGCGGGACAAGAGGATTGTGGCGTCCGGCGGCGCCCCGTCACGCGCCTGCGGGGCACCGGTCGCACACCCCGGCCGTCGCTCGCTGTGCGGACTGCGACTCGCGTGGTTCAAATCCCTCCTGACGCACCTGCTGCTCGCGGTCTGCTCGCAGCAGGATGCGCCGGCCGGGATTTGAACCCGGGCCATGAGCTTGGAAGGCTCAGGTCCTACCACTAGACCACCGGCGCTCGTACCTCGCCCGGTCGTCCACTCGCCGCGTGGAGTGCGGGCGTGTCACATCAACACCGCCCGCCGGATAAGGACGTTTCCCTTCCGAACTACCGGCAAGCCGCTCCGGTGTCCACAGAGGAAGGGCCCGCTCTCGCGATCGGCGTCCATGCACACCGTCATCGACGCCGGTCTGCTCGTCGACGGCACCGAGGACCGACCGATCGCGGACGCCCGCCTCGTGATCGAGGACGGCCAGGTCGCCACAGTCGGCACCCAGGAGTCCGTCGCGGCGCCTGACGGCGCCGACCACCGCTCGTACCCGGAGGCGACGGTCGTGCCGGGACTGATCGACGCCCACCTCCACCTCTCCGGCGCGCGGACGATGAACCCGATGGACTGGGTGACCGAGTCCACCGAACTCGGCGCCGCCCGCGCCACCGCGGACCTGCGCTCGCTGCTGTCGGCGGGCTTTACCACCGTCCGTGACGTGGGCTCGGGCACCGGCCTCGCACTGCGCGAGGCGGTCGAGCAGGGCGCGATCCCCGGGCCGCGGGTGTTCACCAGCGGCCGGGCGATCTCACAGACCGGCGGCCACGGCGACTCGCACTTCCTGCCGTACGACTGGGTCGAGGACGGCGAGGGCATCTCGACGCTTGCCGACGGTCCCGCCGAGTGTCGCAAGACCGCCCGCAAGCGGGTCCGTGACGGCGTCGACCTCCTGAAGATCATGACCACCGGCGGCGTCCTCTCGGAGAAGGACGCCCCTCACCAGTCCCAGTTCACCGACGCCGAGATCGCGGCGATGGTCGAGGAGGCACACCGCGTCGACCTCCCCGTCGCCAGCCACGCCCAGGGCGCCGCCGGGATCAAGGCGGCGCTGCGCAACGGCGTCGACACCATCGAGCACGGCTTCCACATGGATCGGGAGGCCATCGAGTTGTTCCAGGACACCGGCGCCGTGTTCGTCCCAACCCTCGCCATCATGCACCGGATCGTCACCGAGGGCGACCAGCACGGTGTCCCCGAGTACGGCCTCGAAAAGGCGCGCGAGGCCCGGACGGCACACTACGACGCCGTCCGGCGTGCCCACGACGCCGACGTGCCCATCGCCGTCGGCACCGACTTCATCGGCCCCGACCTCGTGCCCCACGGCGAGAACGCCCTCGAACTCGAACTGCTGGTCGAGGAGTGCGGACTGGACCCGCTCGACGCCTTGCGGGGCGCGACCGGCGTCGCCGCCCGCACGCTCCCCGAGAACGACGTCGGCACGCTCGAACCCGGGCAGCGGGCCGACCTGGTCGTCCTCGACGGCGACCCCACGGAGGACATCGGCGCGGTCCGCGAGGTACGCACCGTCCTGAAGGGCGGGACGGCGGTGTCCGTCTAGCGGACGACGGCGTAGCAGTTGCCCGAGGAGACGACCGACTCCACGACCGCGAGGGCGCTCGCCGCCAACTCGCGCTCGAACTCCGCGGGGTCGTACACGTGGTAGAACCGCGGGACGCGCTCGCCGTCGGGCAGCGTCCAGTCCACCGTCGTGTCGAACCCGGTCTCGCGGTCGAAGCGGTCGTGCTCGGTGCTCCAGGCGCTGACAAGCGCCCGCCCGTCCCCGAGCACGCGGGCGAGCTCGTCCAGACTCGCCACCCGTCGCTCCCGACTCGGCAGGTGGTGCAGGGTGGCGACGTACAGCGCCCAGTCCACGCCGTCGGTCCGCAGCGGGAGCCGGGTGGCCGTCGCCTGCACCAGCGCCGTGCGGTCGGCGACGCCCTCCTCACTGACGCGCTCGCTCGCTGCGGCAAGCAGTTCGCGGCTCAGGTCGACGCCGACCGCGCGGTCCACCCGTTCCAGCAGCGGCGCCAGGTGACGCCCGTTGCCACAGCCCAGGTCGAGTCCCGTCCCCCCGTCCCGGGCCGGTTGGCCGCCGGCCACCAGCTCACCGGCCAGAAAGGACTCCACCTCGGGCCAGGGGTACTGACGGGTGCGGGCGAAGTGGTCGGCGATGCGGTCGTAGGTCCGGCGGACGGCGACCGGGTCCCGCTCGTGGTCCCCGGGGTCGTCCGGCGGTCGGTCCCGGGTCACAGCACGATGACGGTCACGAGGTAGCCGATGGCGACCAGGATCGTGACGTGCTTGGCGCCGGCCCGCAGGTCGCCGGCTGAGAACTGACCGGCGAGCCACCCGGAGAAGAAGCCCTGGACGATGATGCCGTGGGCCAGCGTGAGCCGCCAGGCGCTCTCGTCTATCTGGCCGATCCCCTGGAGGCTGCTCCCGCCGAAGGCGACCCTGCGGGCCTGCTCCTCGGTGAGCGCGGTCGTGTCAGGCAGGTTCGGCAACAGCACCACCGTCACGACGGCGACGATCGCCAGGAACACCAGGAAGCCGATGTAGATGAAGATGTTGTAGACGACCATCTCGTCGCGACGGCGCTGTTTCAGTCGGCGGTCGGCCTTCGCGCGGTTGGCGGCGATCCGCAACACCGGCCCGATGTCACCCGAGGCCCGCATCGACTCCGTGATCAGCGTCACCGCCCGGGAGATCGTCCGCGTGCGCACCCGTGCCTCGAAGCGCTTGAGCGCCGTGCGCATGTCCGCCCCCCACTGGACGTCCCGCCAGATGACGTCGAGTTCGTCGTTCAACCGGCCGAGTTCGCTGCGGCGGATCCGGTTCATGCTCGCGACGACGGTCATCCCCGCCTCGTTCAGACTCGCCAGGCGGTCGAGGAAGTCCGGCACCACCGACTCGATCGCCTCGATGCGACGCCGGTGGATCTCGTACACCAGCGAGAAACTCCCGACGACGAGCAACAGCGACTGGATCAGCAGGTCGTCGAACTCCCGGATCGTCAGCACGCGGTCGCCCAGTTGGGCCGGGATGCGCAGGCCAAGCAGGAGGATCGCCAGCGGGACACTCACCCACAGCAACGCGGTCGGGCGCTGGAGCACCGTTCGCACGGGACTACCGAGTCGCTCGCGGACCTGCCGGAGTTGCCGGTAGACCGCCAGTCGCTGCTGGTTGGCCGCCACCCGACGGCGGTCACGGTCCTGACTCGTCAGCGCGCCCGAGGGAGTGCCGCCGTCGGCCGCCGGGCGCTCGTCGGTCGGCGGCGTCTGCTCGGTCGCCAGGTCCTGGCGCCGGCGGACGCCCTTGGGCCTGACGTTGATCGAGAGGTCCCCCTCCGTCGGGGTCCGCAGCGAGAAGTCGTCGACGACGCCGCTCAGGTACAGCACGAACCCCAGGTTGAACAGCGGGATGAACCCGTACACGAGTATCCGGGCCATCAGCAGCGGGAGGTCGCCGATCGGCCCCACGGCGAGGATGAGCAACACGACCATCCCGAAAAGCGGCAGCGCGATCCCGACGGCGGCGTACGCCTCCGCGTACGTCGCAAGCGAGGTGAGCAGGCGCTCCTGCTGGACCTCGGCCTCCTGGCGGAACTCGCGGTACTGGCGCTCGAGGAACTCCGACAGCGACCCGCCCGTCCGGAGGACGCTGGTGAGGTTCTCCGAGAGTTCGCGAAAGCGCCGGGACGGCGAGCGCCGGCCCATCGTCTGGACGGCGGTCACCACGTCGACGCCGAACACGTCGACGTTGCGAACCGCGACCCGCACCTCGTCGGCCGCCTCGCCGTACACCCGGCCGTTGCGCGCGAGGATGCGCATCACCTCGGTGAACGACATCCCCGAGCGGGACAGGGCGTACATGAACGACACCGTCACCGGCAGCGACCGGTCGATCTTGCGCTCGCGCTCGTCGGCGACGAACTGCGGGTAGTACCACCGGTACGCGTACGTCCCCAGGGCAGCGCCGACGCCGAAGACGAGCGCGAGGGCGGTCCCGTAGGCGAACACCTGCAGCGACAGCGGTATCTCGATCCCGCTGTTCAGCGCGATCCCGCGGTTCGCCAGTGCCTCCGCCGGGCCGACCCCCGGCGGCAGCAACAGCGCGAACACGCCCCAGGCGACGTAGATGCCGACGACGCCGCCGACCACCCCCTGGACGTAGCTCAGCAGTCGGGTGCGGACGGCGTACTCCCGGTAGGTGACGGGCGTGTGTGCCGCCCAGAGGTCGTTCTTGCGCGCCTTCTGTCTCGGCTCGGAGACGGTGAACCGGCCGAACACGACCATCGACGTCCGGGTGAGAAAGCGGTCGATCCCATCGCTCGTCCGCCCGAGGTTGACGGCGACCAGCGCCAGCAGCGCGACCGCAAGCGGCAGGAACTCGACTACCACGCTCGACTCCCTCCGTCACTCCCCCGGTGACCGCCAGCCCCAGGGGCTCTCCGGTCGCGGCCCCGCCCGTACCGTGGTGTGGTGGGCATGGTGGTCAGTCGTCCGCGGCGGCGGCGACGGCGTCGTCCTCGACCATGTCGACGACGGTGTTCGGGTCGGCGTAGTACTCGTTGACCATCGCCGTGAACCGGCGGTAGTCGTCCACCCCGCGGTCCCGGAGGTACTGCAGCACGCGCCGGCGGTCCCGCAGTTCCTCCAGGAGTTCGGACTGCGACCAGCCGTTGTCGTCGCGGATCTCGTCGAGCACGGACGACCCCTGTGAGCGGAACTGGTCGGTGTCGGCGTTCCACTCGAAGGCGGTGGAGTAGTCGAGTTCGCCCGTACGCTGGTCGATCCCCTCGATCTCGGCGATCGTCTGGGTGCGACGGACCCGCTCGCCCTCCAGGCGGGTCAGGGTCTGCACCGAGAGGATGTCCAGCGAGGAGACCATCGGCCGCGGCACGTTGATTGGCTCGTTCTCCAGGCGGTTGATGACGGTGCGCACGGAGTCGGCGTGCATCGTCGAGTAGGTGGTGTGCCCGGTGTTCATCGCCTGGAACAGCGTGATCGCCTCCTCGCCGCGCACCTCGCCGA
>CAYODS010000052.1:0-18996 GCA_964402765.1 uncultured Halobacteriales archaeon | reverse complement strand
CGTCGTCGTACTTGAAGTCGATCTCGTGTTGCCCCTCGGCGACCTCGTGGTGGCTGGCCTCCACCTCGAAGCCCATCGACTCCAGGTTGTAGATGATCTCCCGCCGGAGGTCGCTGGCGAGGTCCTTCGGCGCGAGGTCGAAGTAGCCGCCGGCGTCGTGGGTGGTGGTCGTCGCGCGGCCCTCGTCGTCCTTCTCGAAGACGAAGAACTCCGGCTCCGGCCCGGCGTTCAGCGTGTACCCCATCTCCTCGGCGCGGTCGATCGCCCGCTTGAGTACGTACCGCGGGTCGCCCTCGAACGGTTCGCCGGTCGAGGTGTCGATCACGTCACAGATGAGCCGGGCCGAGGCGGACTCGCCCCGCGAGTGCCACGGCAGCACCGCGAACGTCTCCGGGTCCGGGTCCAGCCGCATGTCCGACTCCTGGATCCGGACGAACCCCTCGATCGACGAGCCGTCGAAGTAGATGCCCTCCGTGAACGCCTTCTCCAGCTGGGAGACGGGGATTGAGACGTTCTTCACCGTGCCGAGGATGTCCGTGAACTGCAGCCGGATGAAGTCCACGTCCCGTCGCTCGACCTCGTCCACGACGCCTCGCTCCGCCTTCGTGAGGTTGCCGTCTGTCATCGTTGGCCTCGATGTGTCCGACAAACGCGTCGGTTATAACCTTGATGGTTGTCAAACGTCATCTTTGTCTCGCCTTTACCGGACGACCGTCAGTTTTTACTGTCGGGCGAGTGGACTCCGGGCGATGACCTACGAGGACCTGGACCGCCGGCTGGTGAACGCCCTGCTCGCGGACGGGCGGGCGAGCCAGCGCAGTCTCGCGGAGGAACTGGACGTGTCGGTGACGGCGGTGTCGAACCACCTCTCCGCTCTCGAGGAGGAGGCCATCGAGGGGTACGAACCACGCGTCGACTACGACGCCCTTGGGTACGACGTGACCGCCGTCATCCAGTTGCGCGTCGAGGGCGACGCCCTGCCGGAGATCGCTACCCAGCTCGCCGAGCAGCGCCAGATGGTGTCGGTGTACGAGGTGACCGGCGACCACGACGTCGTCGCCGTCGGCAAGTTCGCCGACACCAACGACATGAACCGTCAGATAAAGGAACTGCTCACCGACCCCGCGATCGAGGCGACGAACACGAGCGTCGTCCTGAACGCCGTCGCCGAGGACGAGCAGTTCGAGGTGCCCGTCGACCGCGATCCCGAGGAGTGAGTCACCCGGCCTCGACCGCGTACAGCCCCCGGGGCGAGGGGACGTACACGACGCCGCCAGCGACCGCGGGCGTCGTCACTCCTCGCGGGGAGTCCAGACGCCACCGCTCGGAACCGTCCGCGGTCGACAGCGCGTACAGTCTGCCGTCCGCGCCCGACGCGTAGACGGTCTCGTTCGCCACCGTCGGGGTGGTGATCGCTCCCACGAGGTCGTCCTCGGGCCCCGGCGTCACGAACCACCGGCGGTCGCCGGACCGTTCGAACGCCGTGACACCCCGCTCGCCGTCCCGGACCGCCCCCAGGTAGACGGCGTCGGGGCCGACCGCCGGTGGGCGGACGCCAGTGGAGTCGATGTCGTACTGTGCAGTGAGTGTGCCGTCGCTCGTGTCGTGGCCCGTGACGCCGGCGACGTGGGCGGCGCCGTCGACGGCGACCCCTGTGGCGACGCCGTCGAGCGGTTCCCGCCAGCGACGCTCGCCGTCCGCCAGCGACACCGACCGGAGTTCCCCGCCGCCGTCCGGGAAGGCGACGTAGAACGCGCTCCCGTTCGCGGCGGCGGGCATCGTCGGCGCGGCGGAGTCCCCGTCGACCCGCCAGCGCGTCGACCCGTCGGCGGTCTCCAGGGCGTACAGGCCGCCGAACTGGAACAGTTCGTAGTTCCCGACCCCGACCAGGACGGCGCCGTCGGCAACGACCGGACGGTTCTGCAGGCCGATCCGCTCGAACGTGCGCGTCCACCGCTCGGTGCCGTCGGCGGCGCTCACCGCGGCCACACGGCCCTCGGTGTCAGTGACGTAGACGGTGCCGTCCGCGACCGCGGGCGCCGCCTGTGTCCCGCGGACGAGTTCGTACTCCCACCGGACCGTACCGTCGTCAGTCGACAGCGCGAAGAGACTGTACTCCTCACCGTCCGTGCTCAGGCCGACTGTGTACACCGTGTCGCCGACGACCGCCGGCGGCACCCGCACCGCCCGGTCGAACCGCCAGCGCACCGTCGGCTCCGCGGTCGGCCCGCTCCCTGGGACGTACCCCGTGTTCTCGGGCCCGCCGCCGTACGAGCGGTAGTCGCCGGCGCCGCCGCCCCCGAGGAGTCCGGTACAGCCAGCCAGCCCGGCCAGCCCGGCCACACCCGAGGCGAGGACGCTGCGTCTGGACGTGCGAGCCATGGTGGGGCTGCCGTACCAATCGAACAAAAGCCTGTCACCGCTCAGCAGGACACCCGCTCCACGAGGTCGCGGCCCTCCTCGGTGGTCGCCCCCACGTCCGGCACCGCGACCGGCGAGCCGTCCTCGTCGACGGCGACCAGGGTGAAGCAGGCGGAGGTGGTGGGGTCGGTGCCGGTCGTGCGTGGGTCCTGGCTCTCGACCTCGACGTACACCTCGACGCTGGTCTCGCCGGTGTCGTACACGAAGGCGGTGAGTTCGGCGGCGTGACCGACCGGGATTGGGTTGTGGAAGTCCACCGAGGAGATGTGTGCGGTAACGCAGGTCTCGCCCGCGACGCCCATCGCCGCGACGGCGGCGAGTTCGTCCATCAGGCGGACGACGGTGCCGCCGTGGGCGTTCTCGTAGTTGTTCGCCTGGTTGGGCTGGATACGCTCGATCGACTCGACGAGGGTCTGGGCGACATCGACTGCCATGTTCCACTGCCCGTCTTCGGGCAATAAGTGCTGTCGGTGGTCGTGTGCGGCGCTCGCTTTGCAGGAGACAAAACGGGCGGGTGAAGAGAGCACCGCGAACGGGAAAAAGACTCAGTAGGTGGACATCGGGCCGCTCGCGTCGGAGCCGAGCGGAGCTTGGCTGTCTGTGAAATCGCGCCGCGCCCGAGTCCGTCTCGCGGCCGAGGCCCGCTCGACGGTTAGCGGCGCGTGGCGCCGCTCACATAGCAGCGCCGAGCGGAGCTCGGCTGACGATGTGAAATCGCGCTGCGCCCGATTTCACATAGCGCCGCCCATGCCACCCATACCGCCCATGCCGCCGCCAGGGGCGCCAGCGCCGCCCTCGTCGTCGTCCATCTCGCCGGCGGTGATGATGTCGTCGATCTTCAGGACGAGGTTCGCGACCTCCGTCGCAGAGGAGACGGCCTGCTCCTTCGCGTGGGCGGGCTCGACGACACCGGCCTCGTAGGTGTCACCGACCTCGCCGGTGAACACGTTCAGCCCGGCGCGGACGTCGCCGTCCTCGTGGGCCGCCCGCAGGTCCACCAGCGTGTCGATGCTGTCCAGGCCGGCGTTCTCCGCCAGCACCCGGGGGACGAGTTCCAGCGCGTCGGCGAAGGCCTCGATCGCCAGCTGCTCGCGGCCGGAGACGCTGTCGGCGTACTCCCGCAGGCGGCGGGCGACCTCGACCTCGACGGCGCCGCCGCCGGCGAGCACGCGCCCGTCGGAGACGGTCTGGGCGACGACCTCCAGGGCGTCGGAGACGCCACGCTCCAGTTCGTCGACGACGTGCTCGGTCGAGCCACGCAGCAGCAGGGTGACGCCGTGGGAGTCCTCGGCGTCGCTCTCGACGACGAAGTGCTCGGCGTCCTCGTCACGGGTGACGGAGCCGTGACCCAGGTCACCGGCCGTCGCGCTGTCAAGATCGGAGACGACGCGAGCGCCCAGCACCTCGGCGAGGAACTCGATGTCGGACTTGCGGACCCGGCGCACGGCGAGGATCCCCTCGCTGGCGAGGTAGTACTGCGCGAGGTCGTCGATACCCTTCTGGGCGAAGACGACGTTCGCGTCGGTCTCCTTGATCTGATCGACCTTCCGGCGGATCTCCTCCTCCTCCTGATCGAGGAACTGCTGGACCTGGGTCGGGTCGGAGACGGTCACCTCGGTGTCGACGTCGGCCTCCTCGACCTCGATCGGCTCGTCGATCAGCAGGACGGAGGCGTCCTCGACCCCGGAGGGCATCTCGTCGTGAGTGGGGTCCTTGTCGATGATGGCACCCTCGACGAGCTCGGAGTGCTCGACCGCGCGGCCGTCTTGGGTCTCGGTCTTGAGGAACTCGAGATCGACGGTGCCCTCGACGGTGACCGCGCGGACCGCGTCGACGACGAGTCGGGAGAGGTGCTCCTTGTTGATCTCGGCGCCCTTGCCGGTCATCGAGGTCTCGGCGGCCTTCCGCAGCAGGTCGACGTCGTCGGTGTCGACGTCGGTGGCGACCTCGTCGATCTGCTCGCGGGCGTGCTCGCTCGCCAGGGTGAACCCCTTTATCGCCGTCGTGGGGTGGACGTCCTGCTCCAGCAGTTCCTCCGCGTTCTTCAGCAGTTCGCCCGCCACCGCCACCGCGGTCGTGGTGCCGTCGCCGGCCTCGTCCTCCTGTGTCTCGGCGACCTCGATCACCATCTCGGCGGTGGGGTTGTCGATGTCCATCTCCTGGAGGATGGTGACGCCGTCGTTCGTGACGGTCACGTCGCCCATTGAGTCGACGAGCATCTTGTCCATTCCCTTCGGACCGAGCGTGGAGCGTACGGCCTCCGCGACCGCCTGTGCCGCGTTGATGTTGTACTCCTGGGCGTCGCGGTCGCTCACCCGCTCGGCCTCCTCGTCCATCACGATCATCGGGATACCGCCGCGCTGCATTCGCTGACTCATAGTCGTACTGCGATTGAAAGGGCTTCTATATAAACTTTCACGTCCACGGCCGCGAGACGGTTGACCGGACGACGGCGGCCAAACCACACCGCGTGACGGTCTCACACCGGTGAACGGCCGCTACTGTCAGGAGTTACCACACCACGAACGACCCTTCGAGGACGACACCCAGGACGGGCTTTATACTCTCGCTGCCGTCCGGCGACCGGCGGCGGCGGCCGTGGCCGGTGGCAGACGTGTTCGCCGGTCTTCAATTTACCCCCAAGATTAATTTGATTAAACTACCCTTGGTTTGATCAACAATGAGCGGGGCCGAGGGCGACGACGATTCAGTTCGGGACAAGATCCGGTCACACTTCATCGAGTGTTCGAAGTGTGAGGAGGGCGCAAAGGTGTGCCCGTGCCGAGGTCGCCGGGAGTTCATGAAGAAGACGGCCGCCGGTGCCGGTCTCGTCGCCGCCCTCGGTGACCGGAACCTGATCAGGACCGTCGAGGCCACCCAGCAGGAGGAGGCGGACCAGGGCAGCAGCGGGGGCGGGGTCGACCTCTCGACCGAGGAGGTGTTCCCGCAGTCGGTCGCCTCGGGCGGGCCGACCGACGACGGGGTGATCCTCTGGACACGGGTGTCCGACCGCGCGCTGGACGACGCCGAACACGACCTCGGCGTCGAGGTGGCGACGGACCCGGACTTCGAGGTGACGGTGCACACGGGGGCAGTCGCCAACGACCAGGTGGCACAGAACGACAACTGCGTCCGCTACGACCTCGCCGGCGAGCTCTCGGCGAACGAGGAGTACTTCTATCGCTTCGACTACGGCGGGGTGAAGTCCCGGACCGGACGGTGCAAGACCCTGCCGGGACCGAACGGCGACGTGGACGAGGTCACCTTCGCCGTCGTCAACTGCAACCACTACCAGAACGGCTACTTCAACGCCTACGAGTACGCCGCCGACCACGCCGCCGATTTCATGCTCCACCTCGGGGACTTCATCTACGAGAGCACCGGTGGGGCGTTCACCTCCAAGTTGGCCCGGGAGCGCAACGGCCCGGACGAGAACTCCCCCGTCCGGCGACTCCCCGGGGAGGTGAACGCGGCGATAGACGGCACCTTCGCGTGGCAACCCGACGGGTACCGGGGGCTGTACAAGGCCTACAAGGAAGACGAGAACCTCCAGCGGGCACTGGAGCGGCACACACTGATCTACACCTGGGACGACCACGACGTCGTCGACGACCGCTACTGGGACTACGACGCGAACGAACCGGCCGCCCAGGGCCAGCGGCTCCCCGTCGAGCGGTACGCCAACGCGATCCAGGCGTGGCTGGAGCACGTCCCCGCCCGCGTGGACGCGGACCACGAGAAGATAGAGCAGTTCGCCGACGGGCAGACGGTGTACAGCGACACGCCGCCGGTCCACCAGTTGGGCCTGCACGACGTGTTCACGCTGTACGACCACCTGGAGTTCGGTGACCTGATCGACCTCGTCGTCACCGACGAGCGGTTCTACCGCGAACAGCCCCCGAGCGGCCTGGGACCCACGGCGACGTTCGGCCCGGTGAAGGACCAACCCGGGTTCGTGGACCCGCTCCAGACCACGCTCCAGAACACCCGCGACGGCGACGACGACCAGTACGAGTTCGAGAGCGAGCAGGACGGCGACGGGAACGACCCGCACCACGACGACCGGACGATGCTTGGCTACGGGCAGAAACGCTGGATGAAGGACACGCTGCGGAACTCGGACGCCACCTGGACCGTGTGGATGAACGAGGTGTTGCTCTCGCCGCTGTCGGTGTCCGAACCGGGGTCGTTGCTGGGCAAACTGAAACTGGGCTTCCTGCCGGCGCCGGACGACCACCCCGACGCGGTGGAGGTGTACCACGACGCCTGGAGCGGCTACATAACCGAGCGCGAGGAGATACTCGACGTCGCCCGGGACAACGTGAACAACCTCGTCGCGCTCACCGGCGACATGCACGCCTCGATGGCGAGTCGCCTCCACGACGACTACGGCGGCAACAACCCCGCCGGCGTCGAGTTTATGGTGCCCGCGATGACCTCCGAGACGCCGTACGAGCAGATGAGCGAGGGTGGCACCCCGGAGGTGCCAAAGAAGCCACCGGTGCTCACGAGCGACGACCCCGTCGACCGTCTCAAGTCGGCGCTGACGATGATGAACACCCACGTGAAGAGCGTCGACTTCCGGACGACCGGCTACGCCGTCGTCACCGTCACCGAGGACCACCTCGACTACAAGGCGTTCGACGTGGTCCGCACCAGCGACGAGGAGAGCGACGTGGTCCGGGTTCCCTCGATGCACAAGCGCAAGCCCGACAACGACAACCTCTGGTGGGAGCGGGCACGGATCGACGAGACCCAGGCCACCGCCGTCGTGTCGCTCTCGGACAGGCACGTCACCGTCGGTGACACCGTCACCTTCGACGCGGGCGACAGCACGGCGGACTTCGGCTCGCGGTACGGCTCCGTCACCGAGGACTACCAGTGGAACTTCGACGACGGCGACAGCGACAGCGGCCGGCAGGTCCAGCACACCTTCGACCAACCGGGCGCCTACGAGGTCGAGCTCACCCTCGACGCCAGGCTCACCAGCAGGGGCGGGCCACGCAGCGACAGCGACACCGCGACCGCGCTAGTGGTCGTCACCGAGGACAACGAGGCGCCCACCGCCGAGATGGACGTCAGCAACCGCGACGGGCCGGACGACGCCGTCGCCGTCGGTGACACGCTGTACTTCAGCGCCTCGCCCAGCGAGGACCCCGACGGCTACTTCCCGACTGAGGTGGCGCGCATCGAGTGGGCCCTCGGCGACGGCACCACCGAGAGCGGCGAGCCGACCACCCGGGGAAACCCCGACGGGGCCACCAGCCTCTCGCACTCGTACGACGCTCCCGGCGACTACACCGTCGAGTTGACCGTCGTCGACGAGGACGGCGCGAGTGACACCGCGACGGAGACCGTCACCGTCGCCCGCGACGGGGTGACCGCCGCGTTCGACTACGAGAGTCTCGACGGCGAGGGGGACACGGTGAAAGTGGACCAGACGGTGTCCTTCGAGGCGGAGACCGCCGACAACGACGACGCCACCTACGAGTGGACGTTCGACGACGGCGAGAGCGCGACCGGTGCCAGCGTCGAGCACACCTTCGGGGCGGACGGTACCTACGACGTGACGCTCGCGGTCACCGGTCCCGACGGCGACACCGCCGAGACCACCGAGAGCGTCACGGTCGAACCCTCCGGTCCGGGGGACGTGCCCGGGGAGGCTGACTTCACGGGCCGAGTGGACTTCGGGGACATCTGGACGACGACCTACACCGTCGAGGAGTCGAGCACCGCACTGGAACTGCGGATGGAGGGCCCACCCGGCAGCGACTTCGACCTGATGGCCACCCTCGACGGGACGACGCCCGGTGCCGTCACCGCGTACGACCGCGTCAGTCAGACGATCTTCCCGGCGGAGACGCTGCGCATCGACGAGCGGTTCGACCCCGGCGACAGGATCGGGATCGGCGTGTTCGCCGCCTTCGGCAGCGGTCGCCTCGCCGTCAGCGTCACCGAGGTCACGCCCGAACAGGACCGCAGGGACGGCAAGGAGGACGAGACCCCCACGGAGACCCCCACGAAGGGCGACGGCGAGGACGACGAGAACGGCGACGACGGCCCATTCGGTGGCTTCTTCGACGACCTGATCGGCGACGCCTTCGGCGGCTGGGACGAGTCCGACGAGACCGGGTCACGGTCCGAGACCGACGAGACGACCGGCGACGGCGAGAGCGGCGACGAGAGCGGCGGTGGCTGGTTCGGTGACGGCGGGAGCGGCCTGTTGCCCGGCGACGGCGACGACACCGACGGCGCCTTCGACTGGTTCGGCGGTGACGACGACGGGAGTGACGACACGGACGACGACGGCGACGACAGCTGGTTCGACTGGGGCGACGACAGCGACGGCGGCGACGAGACGACCGGGGAAAGCGACGACGGGGAGAGGAACGACGACGAGGAGACCGAAACAGACGACGGCGCGGACGACGGTGACGACGGCTGGAACCCCGTCGGCGGCTGGGAGAACAACTACGACCAGACCGGGAGTTACGGCGGCAGCGGTGGCGGCTCCGACGACGACGATGACGATGACGACGGCGGCGGCGGCGGGGGCGGCGGCCTCCTCGGGGGCATCGAGGACACGATCGACGAGGTGGGCGACGCGATCGGCGGGCTGTTCTGAGGCGGTCGCCCGGGGTCAGTCCGCCGGCTCGATCAGCGAGGGGTCGTCGTTCGCGGGGTCGCCCACCCGCGGTGAGACGGAGTAGGCGTGCATCCGGTCGGCGGGGTACGGCTCGAGGAGGTCGCTCGGGTCGTCGGCGGTGAGCCAGCGTTCCTCCTGGTCGGGCGGGAGGATCACCGCCATGCGGTCGTGGAGGTCGGCGACGAGGTCGTTCGGCTCCGTCGTGACGACCGTGAACGAGTCCACCCGGCGGGTGCGGTCGCCGCCGCCGGCGGTGAAGTCACCCAGCCCGGTCTGGGCGGGTTCGCCCTCCCAGGTCTCCCAGAGGCCGGCCATCGCGAACGGCTCGTCGTCCGCCAGGGCGACGCGGTAGGGGGTCGTCTCGCCGTCCTCGGAGACCCACTCGTACATGCCGTCGGCCGGGACGAGACAGCGCCGCTTCCGGTAGGCGCCCCGGAACGTGGGCTTGTCGGCGACGGTCTCCGCGCGGGCGTTTATCGGTGCCGGCGCCTCGTCGGGGTCGTCGGCCCACTCGGGCACGAGCCCCCACGAACACCGCGTCACGCTGTCGGGGTCGGCGTCGCGGATGACGGGTAACTCCTGGCCGGGGGCGGCGTTGTACGTCGGCTCGACGCCGTCGAAGTCGGCGCCGAACCGCCGCCCCAACTCCGCCGGCGGGGTGAACAGGCTGTACCGGCCACACATACCCGACACGACCCTGTGAGGCCGCATATGGGTGACGGTTCCGCGTGCCCGAAGCGTTATTCTGGCGGGGAGTGTGTCGGGGCGTATGGGTCCACGGGACTACCGCCTCTCGGAGCCGCCGTCGTGGCCGCTCCGGGGACTCGCCCTCGCGGCCGCCGGCGTGGCGGCGACGACGTGGGTGGTGTTGCCGACGACCGTCGCCGGGGGGACGGCGCCGCTGGTCCCCGCGCTCGCGCTGGAGGCGTTCTTCCTCGGGGGGGTGGGCGCCGCGTTCCGGGCCTCCGCCGCCGAGATTCAGGACGGGATCGTCGCAGTCGTCGGGGTCGGAGCCGTCGTCGTCGGCCTGTACACGGCGACGCACTGGCTGACCGGCGGTGACCCGACACACCCGGCGGGGCGGGCGCTCCTGAGTTGCACCGTCGGTGTCGCCGCGGGCCTGGTCGCCTCGATCCCGGGCTTCGCCGTGCAGTTCTTCCGTGCCGACGACGGGAGCCTGGGCGCCCCGGAGTGAGCGCCCAGCCGGAAGGTCGATTAGACCCCCATCCGTGTGTGGCGTATGGTCGGTGTCGAGGAACGACTCACGCTGGAGAACGCGTTCGTGGCCGCCCTCGTTGTCGCTCCCGCCGCCTTTCTGGTCGGGGCCGGCGCGGCATTCGCCGCCGGTGAACTGCGAGAGGCGGGCGGGTTCTTGTTGCTCGCGCTGATTGTCGGCGGCCTGAGCCTGCACTTCTGGCGTGACGTCTGACCCGCGGACTTATTCCACCCGAGCGCGGTCGGTGTGACATGAGCGGGGGAGACGGCGACGCCGTCGAGGGTCTCGCACCCGAGGACGGCGGCGCCCTCACCGTCGAGGAGGTGAACGAGCGGGTCGCCGCCGCCGTCGACGCTCCCGACCTGCGGGACGTGCGTGTCGTCGGTGAGGTGACAGACCCGAGCGAGACGGACACGGCGCTGTACTTCACGCTCACCGACGGGGACGCCGAACTCGACTGCGTGCTCTGGCAGTCCCGCTACCGCTCGATGGACGCCGAGATAGCGGCCGGCGCGGAGGTGCTCGTGACGGGCCGCGTCGACTACTGGGTAGAGGGCGGCCGACTCAACCTCAAGCCCTGGTCGGTGACCGTCGTCGGCGAGGGGTCGCGTGCCCGCCGTATCGCCCGTCTCAGGGCCGAACTCGACGAGCGCGGCTGGTTCGCCGACGAGCACAAGACCGCACCGCCGCGGTTCCCCGACCGCGTCGGCGTCGTCACCTCGCGGGACGGCGACGCCCGCCGGGACGTCGAGACCTCGATCCACGACCGCAACCCCGCGGCCGACGTGGTGCTGTGTCACGCCAGCGTCCAGGGCGACCGCGCCCCGGCCGAGATCGCCGACGCGGTCCACCGCCTGGACCGCCGCGGTGCGGTGGACTGCATCGTCGTCGGGCGGGGCGGCGGCAGCGAGACCGACCTCGACGCCTTCGACACCGAACTCGTCGCGGAGGCGGTGTTCACCGCGGAGACGCCCGTCGTCGCCGCCGTCGGCCACACCGACGACGACACGATCGTCGGCGCCGTCGCCGACGTGGACGCCATCACGCCGACCGAGGCGGGCACCGTCGTCGCCCCGGTCGCGGAGACGAGAGAGCGGGTCGGGGAGCTCGCGTCGCGGCTCGACGCTGCCTACCGGCGCCGCGTCGACCGCCGGCTCGCCGGGCTGTCTGCCGACCTCGACGCCGCAGCGGCGGCCGCCACCGACTCCGGCGTCGACTCCCTGGCGGCGGACCTGGAGCGGGCGTTCGACCGCCGCGTCGCCACCGCACTACGCGACCTGGACGCCGCGATGGAGACGGCGTTCGGGCGACTCGCCGCCGCCCGACTGAGCGACCTCGACTCGCGGCTCTCCGGCGGCTACCGGACGGCGACCGTGGGGCGTCTGGACCGCCTGGAGCGCCGTCTCGATACCGCCTACCGGCGCCGCGTCGACCGCCGACTCACGGGGCTGTCGACCGATCTCGACGCGGCGATGGACGGCTACGAGCAGTCTCGCGACTTCGAGCGACGGCTCGACCGGCAGCGCCGTCGCTACCGGCTCGTCATCGCCGGACTCACGGTGCTCTCGCTCGCACTCCTCGCGTGGGTGATCCTGACGTGAGCGAGGAGGACGCCGACGCCGGGACCGGGGAGCCGACCCGCGAGGACGGGACGGACGGCGCCGAGGAGGCGACGGACGGCGCCGAGGACGGCACGGGCGACCCCGGGGAGTCGACTGACGACACCGGAGACGCGCCCGGGACGGACCACGCCGGCGAGACCGCCGACGGCTCCGCGGGTGAGATGGGGATCGAGGCGAAGGTCGAGCGCGTCGAGGCGATCGTCGAGCGCCTGGAGTCCGGCGACCCGGGGCTAGCGGAGGCGAAGCGACTGCGCGACGAGGGGAAACGCCTCATCGGCGAGCTGCGGGCGGACCTCGACGCCGACGAGGGCGACGTGGTGGAGTTCGACGACGGGGCAGAGTAGGGGGGTGGGCGTCCCGGCGGACTACTCGTCGTCCACGTCGCCGGTGACGTAGCCGGCGACGTTGCCGAGGTTCATCGCGATCGCCAGCGCGACGGCGATGGCGAGCACCACGAGCGTCGAGACGGCGTTCAGCGTGAGCAGGTTGTCCGCCGACGCCTTCGTGATCTTGCCGAACATCCACTCCGTCAGCGGCGTGGCGTTGATGCCGCTGACGAACAGCGCGCGGATGTAGTCCTCGAACGACCGGACCCAGGCGAACAGGAAGCCAGCCCCGACCGCGGGCGCGATGATCGGCAGGGTGACGTCCCGGAACGTGGTCAGTGGGTCCGCGCCCAGGTCGCGGGCGGCGTCCTCCAGGGACCGGTCGAACGTGTACAGGCGGGCGCTGACGATGAGCAGGACGAACGGCACCCCGTACAGCGAGTGCGTGAGCACCGTCGCGTAGAAGGAGGGACCGATGTCGACGACCAACTGGAAGTAGAACCGCAGCCCCACGCCGAGGATGACGCCGGGGACGATCATCGGCACGATGCCGAACGTGCGGTACAGTTCCCGGAACGGGAACCGGTACCGCGTGATGGCGAAACTCGCGAGCACGCCGAGCACCGTCGCGATCGACGCCGACAGCGTGGCGATGCTGAAACTCGTCAGCACCGAGGACCGCAGCGCCTCGTCGCCCGCCAGTCCCCGGTAGTTGTCGACGGTGACCCCCTCGAACGGCAACAGCGTCGGCGACTCGGCGAACGAGAGGACGGCGATGAAAAGCAGCGGCACCCACAGGAACAGAAGCATCGCGGCGGCGAAGCCGTACAGCCCGACCCGCAGCAGCCGCTCGACGCGGCGCTGGTCGAGGTGGCCGTCGGTGACCTCCCGCGCCGCCTGCTCGGCCTGGTCCGTCTCGGCGGCCACCTCAGACCCCCCCCAGTTCGTCGAGGCTCACGTACCGGAACACGAGCACCAATGCGGCGACGATGGTTACCACGACGACCATCGACGCCGCGCTGGCAGTGGCGGGGTTCGTCGCCTCGCCGATCGCGCGGTTCTCGATGAGGATGCCGATCATCTGGACCTTTCCCTGGCCGAGGATCTGCGGCGTGATGAACGCCCCGACGCTGGGGACGAACACGAACACGCTCCCGCCGACGATCCCCGGCAGCGTGAGCGGGACGACGTGGTCCCTGACCACCTCGACCCGCGAGGCACCCAGGTCACGGGCCGCCTCGATCAGCGAGTGGTCCAGGCCGTCGAGACTGGCGTACAGCGTCATCAGCATGTACGGGTAGTAGGCGTGGATCAGCCCGACGACGATCGCCGGGACGCCGAACTCGAAGACCCCGAACGGACCGAGACCGACGACGCCAAGCAGGTCGTTTATGATCCCCGACTGGCCGAACATCAGCCGCCAGGAGTACGCCCGGACCAGGTACATCGTGAAGAACGGCAGGAGAACGAGGTAGATCACGATCTTGAATGCCCGGTCGTCGAGCCGGGCCAGGACGTACGCGAGCGGGAAGGCGAGCACCAGACACAGCGCCGTCACCACCCCGGCGATGAGGTACGACAGCAACACCGCCTCCTCGAAGGCGGTCGCCTGGAACCCGACCGGGCCGAGCGCGTACTCGGTCGTCCCGCCGGCGAACAGGTCGAGGTAGTTGTCGAGCGTGGGCTCCCAGACGATCTGGTAGGTGACCGGGTCGCGGGAGACGAAACTGACCGCGGTCATGAAGGCAAGCGGCGCGACCAGCAGCAGGGCTATCCAGACGGCGGCGGGGCCGACGGTCACGGCGAGGGCGTTGCGCCGCCGCCCCAGGACCCGGACGAGACGCGCCCGGGGCGACCGGTCCCTGTCGGGCGCGGCCATCCTACGACTTGACCTCTTCCCAGGCGGCGTTGTACGGCTCGGACACGTCGGGCGCGATGTCCTTGAACGGGATGAACTGCTCGAACCGTTCGGTGTCGATCCGGCCGTACAGTTCCCGCTCGCGCTCGTTCAGCTCGTCGGCCACGTTCGGGTTGCAGCTGGGTGACTTGCCCTGGCGGGCCAACTCCGCGCCGGTCCCGGGGGTGATGTACTCGTTGACGACCTCCCAGGCGGTCTCGACGTTGTCCGACTCGCTGGAGACGACCGCCGTCTCGTACCACGCCATCGCGCCCTCTCGCGGGACGACGAACTCCACGTTGTCGACGCCCTGGTCCTCCCGCAGGCGGATTATCTCGTTGCGACCCGAGTGTCCGACGACGAAGTTGCCCTCCTGGAACTGCTGGATGAACGTCGTGTCCGCCGCGATGTACCCCTCCAGGCGGGGTTTCTGGTCGATGAGGAGATCCCGCATCTCGGTGATCTGCTGTTCGCTGAACGTCATCCGGTCGTTCTCGGTGAGTGCCTCCCTGTACGCCGGCTCGTCACGGGCCGCCGCGAGGTACAGCGCCGCGACCGGCATCGTCTTGGCTGCCTCGTCGTACATGATGATCTCTCCGTTGAGGTCGGCGTCGACGTAGTCCTCCTCGAACATGATCCGGTAGCTCGGGTCGTGGTCCGGGACCTCGTCGGTGTTGTAGGCGTAGCCGTACCAGCCCCAGCGGATCGGGACGCCGTAAGCGTCGCCGTCCTGAGTGAACTGCTGGTCGACGAAGGTCCTGAACTTCTGGTAGATGTCACCGTAGTTGGTGACGGCGTCCATGTCGACGGGCTCTATCAGGCCCGCGTTCAGAAAGCGCGGGACGAGGTTGTTGTTCGGCACGGCGATGTCGAACTCCGCACCCTGGTTCAGCCGCTGGAACATCTCCGTCGAGGACGTCGACGGGGTGATATCCACCGTCACGTCGAGGGCGTCCTCGACGCTGTTGACGACCGGGTCCTGCGCGAAGTCGTTCCACGTGATGATGTTGATCGTCGTCCCACCGCCGCCCCCGAGACAGCCGGCCGTCGCCGTCAGCCCGACGGCACCGGCGCCAGCGAGGTACGTTCGACGGTCGATCTGTCGGCGGTCGTGGCGGTCGCTGTCGTTCCCCCCCATTGTCACAACCGATCAATTAGATGGACTTATCATAAGACTAACGCCTGTATACGTTCCCCTCCCGAGCAGTAGGCTGATAATGTCTCTCGATCAAAAAGAACCAATGGCGGCAAAACCGGAGACACTCGTCGAACTCGACGGTGTCAGGAAGGTGTTCGACGACCTCGTCGCCGTCCAGGGAGTCGACCTCACCGTCGAGCGGGGGGAGTTCTTCACCCTGGTGGGGCCGTCGGGGTGTGGCAAGACGACCACGCTGCGGATGATAAGCGGCTTCGAGCGGCCGACGGAGGGCGTCGTTCGGATCGACGGGCGCCCGATGACCGGCGTTCCGCCGGAGTCCCGTGACACCAACCTCGTCTTCCAGCACCTCTCGCTGTTTCCCCACATGAGCGTCGGGGAGAACGTCGGCTACGGGCTGAAGAAGTCCGGCGTCGAGAACGTGCCCGAGGGAAAGAGCGAGCGCCAGGTCCGGCGGGAGCGCGTCGCCGAGTACCTCGATCTCGTGGACCTCGCCGGGTTCGAGGACCGCGACCCGACCGACCTCTCGGGCGGCCAGCAACAGCGGGTGGCACTCGCCCGGGCACTCGTGAACGAGCCGTCCGTGCTGTTGCTGGACGAGCCGCTGTCCTCGCTGGACCGCAAACTCCGCAAGCGGATGCAGGTCGAACTCCGGCGCATCCACGAGCAGACGCGGGGGACGTTCTTCTACGTCACCCACGACCAGGCGGTGGCGATGTCGATGTCGGACCGGATCGCGGTGATGAACGACGGTGGCCTGGAGCAGGTCGGCCCGCCCGAGGAGATCTACCGGGAGCCGGCCAGCGAGTTCGTCGCGGACTTCATCGGCGACACGAACCTCCTCGACGGCGAGGTGATCGAGCGCGACGGTCACCGGGTCGTCGCCCTCGGCGGCGAGGACGGACTCACGGTCCCCGCGGACGGCCACTCCGGGCGGGTCACCGTCTCGATCCGCCCGGAGGACTTCCGAGTCGGACCACCGGACGCCGCGACCGACGGCGGCGTGTCGGGCGAGGTGGTCGAGCGGTACTTCGAGGGCGACCAGACGAACTACCTCGTCGACCTCGACGCCGACCTGGGCCCCGTGCAGGTGGTCGTCCAGGGCCGCGAGGACGCCGTCCGCGTCGGGGAACGTGCCTCGCTGACCGTCGCCGGCGACGCCGCGGTCGTGTTCTGAGCCGCGCTCACGCCGCGCTCGCCGTCTCGGTGCGGGGAGGACGGTAGAACCGGGATTTGAACCACTCCGAGACGGTCCGCTCGCTCCGCTCGCGGCGTGCGTCTCCCCTCGTTCAAATCAATAGGTTCGCCCGCGACGCGAACTTCGTCGCGGTCTCACGCCAGGACTGGGATTTGAACCACGTGGAGACGGTCCGCTCGCTCCGCTCGCGGCGTGCGTCTCCTCTCGTTCAAATCAATAGGTTCGCCCGCGAGGCGAACTGCGTCGCGGTCTCACGCCAGGACTGGGATTTGAACCCAGAATCCCGAACGGGAACACGCTTTCCAGGCGTGCGCCTTACCAGATTCGGCCATCCTGGCGCACCCGAACGGTAACGCCGTCCCCGTCTTAACGCTGTCCGTTCCCGCTCGCCCGCGCGGCCAGCCAGCGGGCCGTCGCCGCGACCACCACACCCACGACGACGGCCACCGTCACGACCGGTGCGATCCCGAGAAACCGCCCGCCGACGAGCAGGTACCCCTGGTGCAGTACCAGGAAGGTGAGCGTCCCCACGAGACCCCAGGCGACCGTCCTCCCGGGTGTCATCCGGGGCGGCGGGGTGAGCGACCGCGTCCGGGTGCCGGCGCCCCCGTCCCTGGGGCGGTCCCGGTCCCGGTCTCGGTCCGTGTCGCTGTCGGTCACTCGCTCGTGGCCACCGCCTCGATCTCCACGTCGAAGCCCGCCGGCAGGTCGGCGACGGCGACGGCGCTGCGCGCGGGCGGTTCGTCGTCGAAGTACTCGGCGTAGGCGTCGTTCACCGCGTCGTAGTCGTCGATGTCGGCCAGGTAGATCGTGGTCTTGAGCACGTCACCGGTCGAGCAGTCGGCCGCCTCCAGGACGGCCTCGACGTTGTCCAGTGCCTGGCGAGTCTGGCGCTCCACCGAGCGGTCGTCGAGGTGCTGGCCCTCGGGTGTGATCGCCACCTGCCCGGCGGTGAACACCAGGCTGCCGTCGGTGGTCGCCTGGCTGTACGCACCGACCGCGGCGGGCGCCTCGTCCGTGTTGACGGTCTCCTTCATGTGCGCACAACGGCGGGACGGAACTTCAACCGGCCGGTCCACGCCGGTCGGGCGCCCGCTGGGCGGCGACCGACTCAGGACAGCACCTCGACCTCGTACCCCGCGTCCCGCAGCGCGGCGAGCAGGTCCTCGACGTGTTCGGTGCCCCGCGTCTCGATGTCCAGTTCCACCTCCGCGGCGTTCATCTCCACGTCGCGAGAGGCGCGGTCGTGGTCGACGGCGAGGATGTTCGCGCGGTGGTCGGCCAGGATCTCCAGAAACGACTCCAGTGCGCCGGGCCGGTCCTTCAGGACCGTGCGGATCTGCAGGTACCGGCCGGTGCGGATCAGGCCCCGCGTGAGCACCGTGGTGAGGACGTTCAGGTCGATGTTGCCCCCACAGAGGGCGGGCACCACGACCTCGCCGTCCTCGAACTCGAACGCCTCGGCGAGCATCGCCGCCAGGCCGACCGCGCCGGCGCCCTCGACGAGTGTCTTCGACCGCTCGAGCAGGTGGGTGACCGCCATCGCGATGTCGTCGTCGGACACCGTGACCACCTCGTCCACCCGCTCGCGGATCACGGGAAACGTCTCGTGGCCGACGCTGCGGGTGGCGATCCCGTCTGCGATCGTGTCGACGGCGTCGAGTTCCTCGATCTCGCCCTCGTGCAGCGAGCGGGCGGCGCTGTCGGCGCCCTCGGCCTGGACGCCGACCACGCGCACGTCCTCGAGTTCGCCCTTCAGCGCGGTCGCGGTGCCGCTTATCAGGCCGCCCCCGCCGATGGCGACGACGACGGTGTCCAGCTCGGGCAGGTCGCGGGCGATCTCCAGGCCGAGGGTGCCCTGGCCGGCCATGACCATCGGGTCGTCGAAGGCGTGGACGTAGGTGCGGTCCTCGGCGCGCTCTATCTCGTGGGCGCGCTTGGCGGCCTCGTCGTAGTCGGTGCCGTGCAGGACGACGTCACCGCCGTAGTCCCGGGTGGCCTTCACCTTCGCGATGGGGGCGTTCTCCGGCATGACGATCGTCGCCTCCACGCCCGCGCGGGTGGCCGCAAGCGCCACCCCCTGGGCGTGGTTGCCCGCGCTCGCGGTGACGACGCCCGCCTCCCGCGCGCTCTCGGACAGCGTCGCGATCCGGTTCGTCGCCCCGCGGATCTTGAACGACCCGGTGCGCTGGCGGTTCTCCATCTTCAGGTGGACCTCAGCGCCCGTCATGTCCGAGAACGTGTTCGAGTGCTCGGTCGGCGTGTGCCGTGACGTCTCCCGGACGCGGGGCTCGGCCGCGAGGACGTCCTCGTACTCGATCATTCCGGCCGCCTACGGCGGGCCACGGCTTAACCCTTGGGCGCGGTCACGGGCGCGGAGACGGCTCACAGACGCCTCGCGGAGACGAGGAAGGTGCCGCCGGGTTCGGGCGGCGCGATCACCACCTCGCCGTCGCGCTCGGTGGCCCACCCCAGCACGTAGGCGGCGTCGCCCTCGCCCACCGCCCGCTCGCG
>CAYODS010000051.1:0-19251 GCA_964402765.1 uncultured Halobacteriales archaeon | reverse complement strand
GGCGGTGTGACACCGACATCGTCCAGATCGTCACCGACCAGTGGTTCATCAACGTCACCGAGGTGAAAGAAAACCTGCTCGACAACCTCGACGACAGCGAGTGGTACCCACAGAGCGCACGGGACAACCGCCAGCGTGACTTCGTCGAGGAGGCGCCGGACTGGAACGTCTCCCGCCAGCGGTACTGGGGCGTGCCGATCCCCATCTGGACGCCCGAGGACTGGTCGGGCGACATGGACGAGGTGATCGTCGTCGGCGACCGCGAGGAACTCTCCGAGCGGGTCGACCAGGACGTCGACCCCGCCGAGGTGGACCTGCACAAGCCCACCGTCGACTCGCTGACGATCACCGAGGAGGGCACCACCTACGAGCGTGTCCCCGACGTGTTCGACGTGTGGCTGGACTCCTCGGTGGCGACGTGGGGCACGCTCGACTACCCCGGTGCCGACGGCACCGCCGACGACGGCCCGGACCCGACCGACCCCGACGTGCCCGCGGGTGACGCCCGCGGGCAGGCCGCCTTCGAGGAACTGTGGCCCGCGGACCTCATCCTGGAGGCCCACGACCAGACCCGCGGGTGGTTCTGGTCACAACTCGGCATGGGGACCGCGGCGATGGACGAGGTGCCCTACGAGCGGGTGCTGATGCACGGCTGGGTGAACGACAAGACCGGCGAGAAGATGTCAAAGTCCGTCGGCAACGTCGTCACGCCCCAGGAGGTCATCGAGGAGCAGGGCGCCGACGTGATGCGGGGGTACCTGCTGTCGGCCACGCCCCAGGAGGACGACCTCAACTTCACCTGGGAGGAGATGGAGACGGTCCGGCGCCAACTCAACACGGTGTGGAACGTGTTCCGCTTCCCGCTGCCGTACATGCGACTGGACGGGTTCGAGCCCACCGACCCCGCCGCCCTGGAGGCCGACCTCGAACTCGTCGACCGCTGGGTGCTCTCCCGCCTGCAGACGGTGCAGCGCCGCATGACCGAGGACTGGGAGGCGTTCCGCCAGGACCGCGCGCTCGACCGCCTCCTGGAGTTCGTCGTCGAGGACGTCTCCCGATTCTACGTGCAGGCGGTCCGCGAGCGCATGTGGCAGGAGGGCGATTCTCCGTCGAAGCGGGCGGCGTACGCCACCACCTTCCGGGTGCTCGACGAGGTGACCTCCCTGCTGGCGCCGTTCACTCCGCTGCTGGCCGAGCGACTGCACGGCGTGCTCCACGGCGAGGCGGCGCGGGCGACGGTCCATCTACGGGACTGGCCGGAGCCGGACGACTACTGGGTCGACGAGGCCCTGGAGGACGACGTGGACCTGCTACGGGCCGTCGAGGCCGGCGGTCGCAACGCCCGCGACCAGGCCGGGCGTGGCCTGCGCTGGCCGGTCCGTCGCGTGGTGGTCGCCGCCGGCGACGACGACCTCGCCGACGCCGTACAGCGTCACCGCTCGCTCGTGGCCGACCGGCTCAACGCCCGCGAGGTCGAACTCGTCCGCCCGGAGGAGGAGTGGGCCGAACTGCGCTACTCCGCCGAGGCGGACATGAGTCTCCTGGGGCCCGCCTTCGGCGCCCAGGCCCAGGAGGTGATGGAGGCGCTGAACGCCGCCGGGATCGACGAGCCCTCCCTGGACGCTCTCGAATCGGCGGTCGCCGACCGTCTCGGGGAACGTGTCGACCTCGACCCCGAGATGGTCGAGTTCGTCACCCGCACGCCCGACGACGTGGCCGCCGCCGCCGTCGAAATCGCCGGCACCGACCGCGGCGCGGTGTACGTCGACGCATCGCTCGACGAGGACGTCGAGAGCGAGGGGTACGCCCGCGAGGTGATCCGCCGCGCCCAGGAGATGCGGGCCGACCTGGATCTGGACGTCGATCAGGAGGTCCGGATGGCCTACGCCGTCGAGGACGACCGCGTCGCCGACCTGGTCGCCCGCCACGCCGACCTCATCGAGCGGGAGGTCCGTGCGGCCGACCTCGCCAGCGGGAACGGTGCTGTCGACAGCTTCGAGGACAGCGACGACAGCCGCCGGGAGGCCTACGACGTCCACGGCGTCACCGTCCACGTCGCCGTGTCGCCGCTGCGCCGCGAGCGGGAACCAGCGGCGGAGTGACCGGCGTCAGCCGTCCCGGGCGGCGAGGGCGGCGTCGCGCACCCGGTCGGCCAACTCGCGGGCACGCTCGTGGTCGCCCGCCTCGGCGTACACCCGCACCAGCGGCTCCGTGCCGGAGGGCCGGGCGAGCACCCAGGCGTCGCCGTAGTCCAGGCGGTAGCCGTCGATGGTCGTCAACTCCGCGCCCTTGCGCTCTTGCTCTCGTTCGGCGAGGTCGGCGACGGCGTCGAGCATCCGCTCGCGCTCCTCGTCGCCGCCGGTGATGTTCAGGCGGACGTTCTGGTAGCCCGACACCGGGTCGACCACCTCGCTGGCGGGGCGGTCGACGACGAGTTCGAGAAAGCGGGCGGCGGTGTAGCCGCCGTCCCGGGCGACGCGGTACGACGGGAAGAACACGCCGCCGTTGCCCTCGCCGGCGACGGGCACGCGCTCGCCCTCGGCGCGCAACTCCTGGATGCGGCCGGCGATCCGCGTCGAGCCGATCGGCGTCAGCACGAGTTCGGCGCCCGCCGCACTCGCCACGTCGACGAGTCGCTGGGAGACGTTGACCGCCGACACCGTCGTGTCGCCGGGGTCGAGGTCGGCCCGCGCCAGCGCCGCAAGCGTGGCGTCGCCGGGGATGGGCGCGCCGGTCTCGTCGTAGAAGACGGCGCGGTCGGCGTCGCCGTCGTGGGCCACGCCGAGGTCGGCGTCGGTCGCCCGGACGAGCCGCCCCAGGTCGGCGAGGTTCTCCGGGACGGGTTCGGGGTCGCGACCGGGGAAGTGGCCGTCCGGCTGGGCGTTGACGGTGACGACCCGACAGCCCAGTTCCCGGAAGAGGTCGGGCGAGGTGAGCGCCCCGGCGCCGTGGCCCGGGTCGAGCGCGACGGTCAGGTCGGCGTCGGCGATCCGCTCGCGGTCGACGGCGGCCACCACCTGTGAGACGTAGTCGCGGCCGACGCCCTCCACGCGACGACCGCCGCCGACGGCGTCCCACGGGGCGGCACTCGCGCTCTCGTCGTCGACGGTCGCCTCCACCCGTTCGAGGTCGGCGACGGGGAGTTCGACGCCGTCGGCGCCGACGAGTTTCAGGCCGTTGTACTCGGGCGGGTTGTGCGAGGCGGTGACGATCACGAGCGGGACCCCCGCCCGCTCGGCGTGGAACTGTGCCGCCGGCGTGGGGGTCACGCCCAGGCGGTCCACGTCGGTGCCGGTGGCCGCCAGGCCGCTGGCGACGCTGTCGGCGAGCATCTCCCCCGTGGTCCGGGTGTCCCGCGCCACCGCGGCGCGGTCGACGCCCCAGACGGTGCCGGCCGCGCGGGCGACCCGCATCGCCAGTTCCGGCGTCAGCGTCTCGTTCGCCACGCCCCGGACGCCACTGGAGCCGAACAGGTCCATCCGGTCGGCGGTGCGGGCGCCCGCCTCAAAGCCGTTCCGCTCGCGGCGGTCCCTCGGGCCGGCGCCGCCGACCGCAAGGACGAATACCCGGGCCCGCCGTGACCCGGGTGTGATCGTCGCCGGCTCCACGGCCCAGTCGTTCGCAGCGGCGCTCGCGGACCGTCTCGACGAACCCCTCGCCGAGGTGCGGTACCACCGCTTCCCCGACGGCGAACTGCTCGCCGCCGCGCCCGGCCTCGACGCCGACGCCGACCGCGCCGTCGTGGTCTGCTCGACAACCTCCCCGCGGGCACACGTCGAACTGCTCCAGCTGCAGGACGCCGTCCGCGAGGCCGGCGCGGGCGAGGTCGTCACCGTCCTCCCGTACATGGGGTACGCCCGCCAGGACCGCCCGGCCGCCCCCGAGACCGACGCCGACCCGACCGGCTACCCCGTCTCCGCCCGCGCCGTCGCCCGCGCCGTCTCCACCGGCGCCGACCGCGTGCTCACCGTCCAGCCCCACGAGCGGGCCGTCCGCGAGTTCTTCGACCCGCCCGCCGAGGCGGTCGACGCCGCCGCCCGCCTCGCGGAGCCGCTCGGCGACCTCGACGACCCCCTCTTTCTCGCCCCCGACGACGGCGCCCGCGACCTCGCCCGGGCGGTGCGGGACGCGTACGGCGCCGGTGACGTGGACGCCTTCGAGAAGACCCGCGAGTCCGGCGCCCGGGTGCACATGCGCCCCTCGACGGTCGCGGTCGAGGGTCGACCCGCGGTCGTCGTCGACGACATCGTCGCCACGGGGTCGACGACGTGTGCCGCCGCCCGCGCCCTCCGCGAGCAGGGCGCCACCCGGGTCGTCGTCGCCTGTGTCCACCCCGTGCTCGTCGACGACGCCCGCGTCTCGCTGGCGCGGGCCGGCGTCGACCGCGTGGTCGGCACCGACACCGTCGAGCGGGCCGTCAGCGAGGTGAGCGCGGCGCCGGCGGTCGCCGAGCGACTCTGAGTTATCCCTCCGGCACCGTCGAGGTGGTGAGGACCGCCGACTCGCCGCCGCCGCCGCTCGTCCACACCACCTTGACCGTCTCGCCGTTCTTGAGCACATTGTCACCCAGTATGTGTGCGCCAACCGAAGCGTCTTCGCCGACCCGCAGTCGGTCCCCCGCCGACACCGTGTCGTCGCCGCCCCAGTTCGCCGCGGTGACGCCCGTCGTCGGGTCGCCGCCGACGGTGATCGAGAGTCGGTCGACCGGTATCCCGTCGCCACCCGTGTGCTCGACGTAGAGCCTGTCGCTGCCGTCCGCAGGGTCGGTGAAGCCGTTCGGCGCCGACGGGTTCGGCTCGTACTCGAACTCGAACGTCGCCGACGGTGTCGTCTCCTGTCCCTCCCCCACGCCGAGCACGAACCCGCCGATGACGGCGGCGAGGATCACCGTGATCGCGACCATCAGGATCACCCCGATGACCGGTGACACTGCACTGTCGTCCGTGAGTAGCCTGCGTACGTTCACCATCGTACCACCACCCGACCGCCGGTCCCCGTCCGGCGGTCGACCGTACCTGCTACACGGCGTCGACCGACCTATACCCCGGCGCGGGTTCTCAGCGCCTGAGGACGCCCCCGGTCACCGCTCGGGGTACTCCGACAGCGCCTCCTCCAGTCGCTCGCGGCGCTCGTGCAGGCGGTCGAGTTCCTCGGCGACGGTGCCGTCGGCGAGTCGCCGGCGGTCCGCCTCGGTGAGTCGCTCGCGGGCGACGGCGGCGTCCCGCAGGCGGTCGTAGTCGTCCCGGAAGGAGAGCCGCTGCACCCGGCGGGCGGCGGCGACGGCGTCGTCGTCGGCGAAGCGGGCGACGACGCTGACCACCTCGCGACCGCGGTGGCGCAACTCGCCGGGCGGCGGCGGCGGCCACTCCACGACCAGGGGGTCGGCCGACAGGCCCTGGAGGTAGGTGCGCTCGGTGGCGACGTGGCGTTTCAGCGCCGCGGGGTCGTCGACGTAGTGAGCGAGTTTCGACCGCGAGTAGTCGGCGTACTCCAGCAGCGTCGCGACGGACTCCTCGCCGGCGGGCGACTCGGCGAGGTACTCGGCGAGCGCCTCGGGCGGCTGCTCGAAGGCGACCAGCGGGAACCGCCGGGTGGTCCGCACCAGGTCGAACACCTCGCGAGCGGGTGCCTCCCGCCGGAACCGCTGGAACGCCTCGTGGACGGCGTCGTTGTGGGTCTCGATCGGCTCCCGCAGGCGGTCGACGGGGGCGTCGAGGTCGGCCTCGCCGTACCGTCGGACCGTCTCGCGCTCCTCGATCTCCTCGGTGACGGTGTCGCGCTTGTCGCGCACCGCACGACGGGCCTCGCGGTACCGCTCGCGGGCCTCGCGGCGCTCCTCGAGGAGGTCGGCGGTCTCCCGGGCCGGGGCGAGCGCCTCGCGGGCCCGCTCGAAGTCGGACTCGCTCACACGGCGCTTGTCGAGGGCGTCCTTCGCCGCCTCGAAGGCGTCGTGGTGACGCATCTCCTCGTCGATGTCGTCGACGAACTCCGCGAGGTCTTTCTTCATGCGGACGAACTCGCGGAACTCCTCGCCGCCGGTGCCCGTCGCCCGTCCCTCGTAGCGGGTCAGCAGGCTCTCGGCGCTGTCGACGGCGTCGGCGACGCGCTCGACGGTCGCCTCGCCCACCTCGTCGATCCGCGACTCGACCTCGCGGTACTCCCGGTCGGCCGCCGCCAGTCGGTCGACGGCGTCGGCGCCCTCACTCCTCGCCATCGTACACCTCCCCGGGGTCGAACACCCGCTCGCCGACGACCTCGCCGTCGAGGTCGCGGTGGAAACACGACTCGAAGCCGGTGTGACAGGCCCCGCCCTCCTGGTGGACGCGGTACAGCAGGGCGTCGCCGTCACAGTCCACGCGCACCTCCGTGACGCGCTGGACGTGCCCGCTCGTCCCGCCCTTCTGCCACAGTTCGTCGCGACTCCGGGAGTGGTAGTGTGCCAGCCCCGTCTCCCGGGTGGCGGCCAGCGCCTCGCGGTCGACGTAGGCGAGCATCAGCACCGCGCCGCTGTCGGCGTCCTGGGCCACCGCCGGCACCAGGCCGTTCTCGCCCCAGTCGACGGCGTCCGCGTCCGCGTTCCCGATGGCGTCGACGTCGGCGTGATCGCCGCCGTCGGGACGGACGGCGTCGGCGTCCGCGTCGTCGCCCTGGGCGCGGTCGTGGTCGCCGGCCCGCTCGTTCATGCCCGATCCACCCCGACGGGTGCTCATACGTCTTTCCGTCGCCCGCCGGGGGCACAACCGGTATGTGCCCGCCGGTCGAAACGCGGTCGTGACGGACCTCGACGCCCCCGCACCGGTGCCAGCGGCCGTCACCGAGGACGACCGCTGGGAACTCGTCGAGACCGACGCGGAGACGTTCGGCCACGAGCGGCTGGTCACCGTCACCGCCAACCGGGCGCTGTACGGCGACCACGCGCTCCGCGAGCGGGTCCGGGCGGCGACCGGGCGGGACCGCCTCTGGCGGGCGGTGTTCGTCGCCCGCCTCACCACGCGGCCGCCGCTGTCGCCGCGGATCGCCGACCTCGTCGTGCGCTCTATCGCCTTCCCGCAGGCCCGCTCGCGGTTCGCCGAGGACCTCGCCGAGCGGGGGTTCGCCGACGTGACCGAGACCGAGCGCCGCCGTCTTCAGGTGGGCGACGAGACGGCCCGGGCCGCCCGGTTCGAGGCGGTCGTCCCGGCCGACGGCGCGGGCGACGGCGTCACGGTCCACGCCTGGCTGGCGCTGTGGGACCGCGAGACCGACATGGTCGCCGGCGGCGGCATCTACCCCGTCAGCCCGCTGCCCGAGGCTCCCGACGCCTTCGAGTCGCCCGACACCTACCGCGACCGACTGTTCGGCCTGCTGGGCGCGATGGACACCACGGAGTGACGGGCCGCGGGTCACAGCACGAGCGCCAGGACGATCCCCCCGACGACGAGCGCCAGCAACAGCAGCGTCGTCGCCGCGAAGAAGCGGTCGGCGGCGTCCATCGCTCCACGGGTGGGCGTCCCGGGACTTCTGCGTTCTGCCGCCTTACTGCGGGCCGGGGGGTCGGGTTGCCGGAACCACAACCGGTCTGCTGGTGGACGCCGACGGCCGCTTGTGAGCGAGTTCCGCTTCGAGACGGCCGTCGACGTGCGCTACCGCGACCTCGACGCCGCCGGCCACGTCAACAACTCCGTCTACGCCACCTACGTCGAGCAGGCCCGGGTCGCCTACCTCGACCGCGTGGTTGGCGAATCGCTGGGGAGAGGCGAGGCGGCACTGGTGAGTCTCTCGCTGACCTTCGAGGGTCCCGTCCGCGACCCGACCGGGACCGTGACCGTCGCCGTCCGCACCGCCGCCCTCGGGGAGACCAGTCTCGACCAGACGTACCGCCTGCGCCACGACGGCGACCGCGTGGCGACCGGCGAGGCGACACTCGTGGCGATCGACGACGACGGCGGCGCCCGCCCGCTGCCCGAGCGGTGGCGCACCGCGATCGCGGCGTTCGAGGACCTGTAGCCGACCCGACTGTACGACATCCCCTCAACCGCGAACGAGTGGGTTTAGGTGTGGTCACGCTCCAGTGTAGTTGTGCGCGTCGAGAACAGTTTCATTCCGGTCGAGGGTGTCGGAGAGACGACCGAGCGGCGGCTCTGGCGGGCCGGCGTGACGACGTGGGACGAGTTCGACCCCGACGTGGACGTGCGCTCGGTGGGCCCGACGACCGCCGAGCGCATCCAGCGGTTCGTCGCCGACGCCCGCGACCGCCTGGCGGCCGACGACACCCGCTTCTTCGAGCGTCGCCTCCCCCAGGGCGAGGTGTGGCGCCTGTACGAGGACTACCGCGACCAGGCGTGTTTCTTCGACATCGAGACGACGGGCCTGAGCGAGCACCGCGACCGCGTGACGACCGTGACCTTCCACCAGGGCGGCGACACCGAGACGCTCGTGCGGGGACGCGACCTCGACGCCGAGCGCCTGCGGGAGTACCTCGACGCCCCGCTCGTGGTCACCTACAACGGCGCCCGGTTCGACGTGCCCTTTCTCGAGACGTCGTTCGACCTCTCGGTCGACACCCCACACCTCGATCTCATGTACCCCTGCCGGTCGCTCGGACTGGACGGCGGCCTCTCGGGGGTGGAGCGCGCCCTCGGCGTCGAACGGGAGCGGCCGGACGTCTCCGGCGAGGACGCCGTCCGACTGTGGTACGAGTACGAGCGCCACGACCGCGAGCGGGCACTGGAGGAACTGGTCGCGTACAACCGCGAGGACACCGTCAACCTGCGGCGGGTGGCCGACGACGTGACCGAGCGACTCCACCGCCAGACGTTCGAGGAGGCCCGCCAGGAGGCGTAGGTGTAGCCCGCGTCAGGGCCGGACCCGCCCGAGCAGCCGGTAGTCACGGTCGGGGTCGTACCGGCGGAACAGCAGGCTGTTCGTCAGCACGGAGACGCTCGAGACGGCCATCGCCGCCGCCGCCAGCGCGGGCTGGAGCAGCCCGAGCGAGGCCAGCGGGATCATCGCGGTGTTGTAGCCGAGCGCCCAGAACAGGTTCTGGCGGACCTTCGCGAGCGTGGCGCCGGAGACGCGGATCGCCCGGAGCACGTCGCGGGGGTCGTCCCGCAGCAGGGTCACGTCGCCCGCCTCGACGGCCACGTCGGTGCCGCTGCCGAGAGCGACGCCGACGTGGGCCACCGCCAGCGCGGGGGCGTCGTTGACGCCGTCGCCGACCATCATCGCCCGCTGCCCGCTCGACTGGATCGCCTCGACGGCGTCGGACTTCTCCTCGGGCAACACCTCGGCGCGGACGTTCTCGGGGTCGATCCCCACCTCCTCGGCGACCGCGCGGGCGGTGCGGTCGTTGTCGCCGGTCAGCAGGTGCACGTCGAGTCCGCGCTTCCGGAGCGCGGTCACCGCCTCGCTCGCGCCCGGCTTCACCGTGTCCGCGGTGGCGACCACGCCCACGACGACGCCGTCGCGGGCGACGAACATCGCGGTCTTGCCCTCCCGCTCCAGCCGTTCGGCGGTCTCGGCAGCCGGCGCGGGGTCGACGCCCGCCTCGCGCAGCAGGGTGCGGTTGCCGACCAGCACCCTCGCCCCGTCGACCGTCGCCCGGACGCCGTGGCCGGGGACGTTCTCGAAGTCCTCGGCGTCCGCGACCGGGAGGTCGCGCTCCGTGGCGGCGTCGACGACCGCCCGCCCGAGCGGGTGCTCGCTGGGGTGTTCGGCGGCGGCGGCCAGCGCGATCAGGTCGTCCCCGTCCAGGCGGTCCCGGGCGGTGAGCCCGCCGTCGGGCGTGGGCGCTGGCCCCGGGCCACCCGCGTCACTGCCGTCGCCGTCCACGACGACGGCGTCGGTCACCCGCATCTCGCCCTCGGTGAGCGTGCCGGTCTTGTCGAAGACGACGGTGTCGACGTCGCGGGCCCGCTCCAGCACGTCGCCGCCCTTGAACAGGACGCCGTTGCGGGCGCCGACGGTCGTCCCGACCATCGTCGCCGCCGGCGTCGCCAGGCCGAGCGCACAGGGACAGGCGATCAGCACCGCCGAGGCGAACACGACGACGGCGAACTCGCCGACGGACACCGAGCCGCCGGCGACGCTGGGGCCGCCGGCGACCGGCTCCCACAGCGGCAGGGCGTCTACGACGCCCGCGAGCGTCTCCGGCGCGAGGAACCACAGCGCCCCCCACAGGAGGGCGTTGGCGATCACCGCGGGGACGAAGTACGCCGAGATCCGGTCGGCGACCCGCTGGATGTCGGGCTGGCGGGACTGGGCCTCCTTCACCGTGCGGACGATCTGCTGGAGGGCGGTGTCCTCGCCGACGCGGGTCGCCTCCACCAGCAGCGTGCCGTTCTCGTTCACCGTCGCGCCGACGACCTCGTCGCCGGGCCGCTTCTCGACCGGCACCGACTCGCCCGTCACCGCGGACTCGTCCACGGCGGACTCCCCCTCGCGGACGACGCCGTCGGTCGGTATCCGCTCGCCGGGCCGCACCCGCAACAGGTCGCCGACGGCGACCTCCTCGACAGGCACCTCGTGCTCTTCGCCGCCGTTGGAGTCCCGTGGCGACTCCCGCTCCACGACGGTGGCCGTGTCCGCCTCCATCTTCAGCAACTCCCGGAGGGCGTCGCCGGCCTGGCCCTTCGAGCGGGCCTCCAGGTAGTTGCCCAGCGTGATGAACACGAGGATGAGCGCGGCGGTGTCGAAGTACAGGCCGCCGGCGATCACGCCCGCGAGGACGGCGACGGAGTAGCCGTACGCCGTCGTCGAGCCGAGCGCGATCAGCACGTCCATGTTGGCCCGGCGGTTGCGCACGAGCGCCGCGTAGGAGTTCTCGTAGAACTGCCGCCCCAGGGCGACCTGCACAGGCGTCGCCAGCAGGAAGGTGACCCACCCGAAACCGACGCCGGCCCCCTCGACGGCCGCCTCCACGTCGGCGTGCAGGCCCGGCGCCAGCAGGTGCAGCGCCATCAGCCCCACAAGCGGCGCCGACAGCACCGCGCCGAACAGCGTCAGGCGGCGCTGGCGGCGGATCTCCCCGTCGCGGGCGGCGTCGCGGGCCGAGACGCCGTCGTCCTCGTCGTCGTCCGCGTCGCCCTCGTCCTCGCGGACCGGGGTGTACCCCGCGGCGGCGACGGCGTCGTACAGGTCGCCGCGCTCGACGCTCGGGAGGAACTCCACCGTCGCCTCGTCGGTGGCGTAGTTCACGTCGACGTCGACCACACCCGCCACGTCGCGGAGGGCACGCTCGTTCGTCTCCGCGCAGTTCGCACAGGACATGTCGGCGATCCCCAGCGTGGTGTGCTCGGTGACGACACCGTAGCCCGCCTCGTCGACCGCCGCGACGATCGTCGAAAGCGTGACGCGGTCGGGGTCGTACTCGACGGTGGCCTCGTCGGTGGCGAAGTTGGCGTCCGCGCGCTGGACGCCGTCGACGCCCCCGAGGGCGTCCTGCACCGTCCCCGAGCAGTTGGCACAGGACATGCCGGTGACGTCCAGCCGAACGGTGCGGGTGCTCATATCCGTCCTACGTGCCCCAGGTTTACCTCCCTTGTCACTTCGAGACTCCGTCTCCGCGGGGGGCGAGAGTTTCGAGTCCAAAGTGTCCCGTCGTCCGGTCGCGGTGAGAGTCAGGCGCCCTCCTCCAGTCGGGCGTACCGCTCCTCGAAGCGACTGCGACAGGAGCGACAGCAGAAGTGGTACACCTCGTCGTCGACCCGGGCGGTCTCGCCCTCGCTGTCGACGGTGTTGCCACACTCCGCGCAGGTCACCGCGAACGACACCCCCTCGACGGTGGGCGTCCACTCCGCCTCGTCCACCAGCGTCACCCGGTAGTCCGCCGCCGTCCCGTCAGTCAGCCCCTCGACCCACCCGTGGACGTCGGCGGCGGCGACGCGGGCGTGGAACCACACCTCCCCCTCGGCGGTGACGAACACGTGCTCGACCGCCTCGGCGTCACGGAGCCGCTCGCGGAGCCGCTCGCGCCCCTCGCCGTCGACCTCGACGCGGACGAACACCGGCACGCCACCCCGCAACTGCCCGCGGTCGACGTTCACGGTGAACCCCTCGACGATCCCCGCCTCCCGCAGCCGGGTGACGCGGTCCGACACCGCCGGTCCCGACAGCCCCACCGCGTCGCCGATCTCGCTGAACGGTCGCCGGGCGTCCGCCGCCAGCAACGAGAGTATCTCCATGTCCGTCTCGTCCAGTTCGCGCATGCCGGGGCGTGGAGACACGGTCGGTTACTCCTTGTGGTCGATCGCTTTGGTCCACTCACTCACGCCCGGCCGAGGCGTTCGATTCCAAACTACCGCGCCAGTGGCCGGCCAGGCCAGGCGGGCGGTCGGTACACCCCGCGAGCGGGAAAATTCAACCGCGAGACGGGCGTAGACCGGCGGTAGACCCTTGTGTGACGCTCACCTTCGCCGGATCGATGACGGCAGTGCTCGCGGAGGAGTTGACGAAGACCTACGGCGAGTTCAGGGCGCTCGATGGCCTGTCGCTGTCGGTCGACTCGGGGGAACTGTTCGGTTTCCTGGGGCCGAACGGGGCGGGCAAGACGACGACGATCGGCGTCCTGACCGGGCAACTGACGCCGGACTCGGGGCGGGCGTCGGTGCTGGGCACGGACCCGACGACCGACCCCGTGGAGACGCGGCGCCACGTCGGCGTGCTTCCCGAACAGGAGTCGCCGCCCTCCTTCATGACCCCGCGGGAGTACCTCCAGTTCGTCGGCACCGTCCGCGACCTCGACGACGACCGCGTCGACGAGCGGATCGCCGCCTGGGCCGACCGGCTCTCCTACCGGGAGAAACTGGACACGCTGAACACCGACCTCTCGCGCGGCCAGCAACAGAAGGTGATGATCACCCAGGCGTTTCTCCACGACCCCGGCGTGGTGTTCATCGACGAGCCACTCGCCAACCTCGACCCCATCGTCCAGGAGCGAGTGAAGCGGTTCGTCGTCGACTACGCCGACCGCGGCAACACCGTCTTCCTGTCGACCCACCACATCGAGGTCGCCGAGGAGGTGTGTACCCGCGTCGGCATCGTCAACGAGGGCCGCCTGATCGCCCGCGAACGGCCTGCCGACCTCGCCGCGGGGGAGTCACTGCTGTCGACGTTCCTGGAGAACGTCGAGGGGACGGCGGCGTTCGAGGGCGTCGACGCCAGCGAGCGAGCGGCCGCACGCGCCGACGCCGAGGGCGAGGCCGGTGTCGACGAGAGCGGCGAGCGCGAGGAGCCGGAGCCACGGGCCGACTGACATGGCGACGGAGGACGCCACCGCGACGCCCGTCAGCGAGGGGGCCAGCGGCGGCACGACCTGGACCGTGTTCCGGTGGATGCTGCGCGAGGAGTGGCGCCTGCACTCGTACCTGTTTGGTGGGCGCCGCTTCGCGGCCTTTCCGCTGTTCGTGCTGGTGCTCTCGGCCGGCGCCGTGAGCGCGCTGACGGTCGTCGGCACGGACTTCGGTGCCGTCGTCGCCGGCTTCCACGGCCTGGTGTTCGCCTTCGGCCTGCACACTGGCTCCATCGGACTGGTGGGCCGGGACGCACAGCGCAACGTCCTCCCGACGGGCACGCTCATCGTCTTCTCGGCGCGCACGCTGCCGTTGTCGCTGCGGCGACTGATCGGTCTGTTCCTGCTGAAAGACGCCGTCTACTACGCCGGCCTCTTCCTGTTGCCCCTGACCGTCGGCGTCGCGCCCGCGGTGGCGACCGGCGACCTCGCGCTCGCCGCGATCCCCGTGCTGTGGGGGTCGGGGACGGCGACGTTCGTCCTCGGGGTGACGGTCACCTTCGCTGGCGTGGCGCTGTCGACCCGCGGCGCGCCGGGCGGACTCGTCGCCGTCGGACTGGCGGCGGTCGCCGGCCTGCTGTGGGTCGCCAGCGATCTCGTCGCCTACACGCCGTACGGGCTGTACGCCGGCACGCCCGGCCCCGCCGCCCTCGGCACCGGCCTGGCGCTCGCCACACTCCTGGCGGTCGGCTTTCTCGCCTACGACCCCACCTACGAGTCGCCCGCCCGCTCGGCGCGGGGCTTCCGGGCGTGGCGGGACCGCTTCGGCGGCGACGCCCTGCTCGTGAAGGGGCTGCTCGACGTGCACCGCTCCAGCGGCGGCCTGTTCAAGCTCGTGTTCTCCGGGGGCGTGCTGTTTGCCGTCTCGGCCTTCCTCATCGAGTTCGCCGGCACGGTGACCGGGGTGCGCCCCGCCACCGGCGTCGCCTTCGGCGCCGTCCTCGGGCTGACGGCGTTCACCACCTACAACTGGATCGCCAGTGTCGACTCACCCGAGGACTACCTGCCGTACCCGCTTTCGGTGCCCGACGTGTTCCGCGCCAAGCGTACCGCCTTCCTGCTTCTGGGTCCGCCGGTCGGCCTGCTGTACTACGCGGGCGCCGCCGTCTGGTGGGACGCCTCGCCGGCCGGCGCCGCGACCGGCCTCGTGCTGATGCTGGGGCTGATGGTGTACCTGTTCGGCGTGACGGTGTACCTGACCGGCTTCTCGCCCAACGAGTTCCTGTTCGACACCGTGCTCTTCGCGACCTTCTTCGTCGCCGTCGCCGTCGTGCTGGTGCCCGTGCTGGTCGTCGCCTTTGTCGCCGACTCCGGGCTGCTGCTGGCCGGCGTCGCGGCCACGGGCGTCCTCGTCGGCGGCGCCGGTGTGGGACTGTACCGGCGAGCGGTGCCGAAGTGGACCGTGGTTCACCGGACCGGGACGAGTTGACTCACCCGTCGTCCACGGTGACGGTCGGTCCCGGGCGCAGTACGACGTTCTCGGTACCAACCGTCCCCTCAACGACGACCGTCCCGCCACTCCGGGAGACCTGTCGCGACTCCAGGTACCCTGCCGGGTCGTCGCCGTCCCGCACCCACTCCACGAGCTCGTCTACGTTCGTCTGTTCGCCGGGTAGTACCGCGATCTCGACCGTCGCCGTGTCGGTCGAGTCGTCGAACGAGAGGCGCTGACCGCTCCCCCGGACGTCCTCTGCTCCGCCCCAACTGGACGACTGCCCGCCCAGACGCCCGGCGACGGACGCACCCGACCCGACCTCATCGGTCAGCGTCGTCGTCCCGTCGTACTCGTCGGCGACCCCTGGTCGTTCACCACGCCGTACGTCGACCACCGTCGAGAGCGCATCCCGACCACGTCGACGGGTTCGCTCGTCGTCGCCGTCGTCCCTGGCACTCACGACCAGCGCGACCACCGCGTCCGCACCGGCCCCGACAGTGACAACCTCGCCGGTGTACAGGGTCTTCTGAGCGATCCGGTATCCCCGGTGCTCACCCACGATATCGTACCTGACGTTTCGAAGATGTCTGGTCCGGGTCTCGGGGTCGTAGGTGCCGTGGTAGACGTACAGGAACTCGGCGTTGCCGCCCGGCGACGGACGACGGTCCGGGCGGAACAGTCCCGTCGTCGTCGCGTCGATCGGCGAGACGGTGTCGAACAGGGGGTACTGGTCGACGAGGGACACCGAGCGTTCGAGCACCGACGACACGTCCGCCTCGAACCGGTCGTCCAGTGCCCGCAGCCGCGAGACGTCCGTCCGGACGAAGCTGTACTCGCCACGCTCCACCAGTCTCTCAGTCGGTATCTCCGCCAACGAGGTGTCGCTCCACTCGGGAGCACGCTCCAGGTACACCTGTGGGGTCGGCAACCACTGGAGGTAGCTGGGTGGATCGTCCCCCTGGGACAGCGCACTACAGCCGGCCAGGCCCCCGAGTAACCCGGCGCCTGCGGCGCCGGCGGCGCGCAACAGGTCGCGTCGTCCGTGTCCCGGCATACTACCACACCACCACGTACACCGTCACGTCGTTGTAGCGGTTATCCGGGTGAGCGTCCGGGATCGGAAAGTAACCGTCGTCGCCGTCCCGCTCCGTGTCGTACGCGGCGAGCAAGCGGCCGTCGGCCGCCGGTCCGGTCAGCGACTGGTCGTCCCGGAGGGTGACGGTTTCGCTCACGACGACGGCCTCCTCCGTCGGCACCCCCCGGAACACCACCGGTCGTAGCGTTCTGTCACCTTCGCCGGACGCGTTCTCGTACACGACGTACAGGTTGTACGCGAACCCTCGCTGTCGCAGTGTCTCGTTGAGCGCGTCGCCGACCGGTGTGGGCGGCTCGTCGTTCCCGTAGCCCGTTGCGGGCCTGGTGTCGCCGTCGTCGTAGCGCGACGGGTCCGCGTAGCCGGCCCAGGTCTGTTCGTCCTCGCTGCCGTTCCAGTGGCGGACCAGCTCGCTCAGTCCGTCGGCCGACAGCGCCTCCGCACCCTCGTCACGTATCTGATCTCGCGCGCTCCGCTCGCTCGTGGTACACTCCTCTGCGGGTTCCCTGCGGGGCCAGGCTGTCACGGTGACCGTCGCCTCGACAGTGTCCCGCGCGGTCCCGTCGCCCACGACCATCGGGACCGTCTCGGTGACCCGGATCGGGTCACTCGACGGCTCACCGCTGCGGACGACGGTCGTCGACGACGTGTCCCCGTCCGTTGGACGTTCCACCACGGCGTTGTACGCCAACCCGCAGGTGCGTGTCGTTTCCCAGATGAATCTGATCCCGAGGCTGTCCGATCCGAGGTCCGTCAGGTCGGAGTAGGTGGCCGGCTCCTCCGACTCGACCAGACTCTCGAGTTCGCCCGTCACGCCGCTGATCCGAACGCCCTGGCTGATCGAGTCCTCGATCTGCTCTCGCGGTCGTGGGTCCTCGACCGGTGTGCTCTGGACCGTCCTGTCGACCGCCGGGCTCTCGTCGCCGTCGCCGTCGCCGCCTCCGACGACCGACGCGCACCCGGCCGTCACCACCAGTATCACTACCGCCACCGCGAGCGCGAGTCCTCGTGCCGATCGAACGTTCACGATATTGCTTAGGGTCGTTAAAATTTAAATTTTTCACACGGTCGCAAAACGATCTTCAAAGTCGCTTGTGCATCTCCACGACGGTCGCGGCCACCCCGTCACCGAACTCGTGGTCGTGCTCCGCCACGCGCTCGAACCCCTGGCGCTCGTAGAAGCCGACGGCGTTCAGCGAGGCCCACAGCCCCAGCGACCCCACGTCGCGCTCGCGGGCCGCCCGCTCCAGGTCGGCGTACAGCGCCGCCCCGACCCCCTGCCGGGCGAAGGCGGGGTGGACGTACACCGCCTGCACTTCGCCTGCCACCCCGTCGAGGTAGTCGCCGGCCTCGTACCGCAGGGCGCCGAACCCCAGCACCTCGTCGTAGTCGGCCGCCGGACCGTTCTCCGGGTCGGTCGAGCGCTCGCGCACCGCGACCACGAGTCGCTCGCAGTCCTCGTCCACGCCGTAGTCGTACCGTCCGCGGGCCCAGGCCCGTACCTGCTCGGGGTCGTAGGCCGACCGCCCGAGGGCGACCGTCGCCGCGGCGTGGGCGGCGGCCATCCGCTCGGTGTCGCCCTCGCGGGCCGTGCGGACGGTGAACGTCGCCTCGCCAGTCTCCGCTCGCTCGCTCTCCCGCTCGCGGTCGTGTTCGCTCATATCCTCCCTTCGGCGCCCACGCCCCTCGCGCTTGCGGTCCGGCAGTCCCGTCTGCCGCTAAAATATATTTTAGACAACACTTATCTCCCGCAACCACCGATAAGGTGGTATGCAGGGACGTGAACCACGGACGAGCGGTGTCGAAGACACGACAGGTGCGGCGAGTGCCGGCGGGTGGCGCCCGGACCGGCCGGCGGCGCTCGCCGGCGACCCAGGCGGCGCGGTCGAGTCGGCACCGACCCGGGAGACGGGGACGACGGTGGTCGGCCTGCGGGCGGAGTCTGCGGTGGTGCTGGCGGCGGACCGCCGGGCGAGTCTCGGCGGGCAGTTCGTCTCGAACAAGGACGTCCGGAAGGTCGAGGCGGTCCACCCGCGGGCGGCGCTGGGGCTGTCCGGCGGCGTCGGCGCGGTGCAGGCGCTCGCCCGCCGGGTCCGCGCCGAGGCGGACCTGTACGAGGCCCGTCGTGGGTCGACGCCGACGATGCGGGCGCTGTCGACGCTCGTGGCGGACCTGGTGCGGGGTGTGCCCGCGCAGCTGCTGCTGGGCGGCGTGGACGCGAACGACGGCGACCCCGCCCCGGCGCTGTACGAACTCGACGGCGGCGGTGCGGTCACGGCGACCGAGTACGCCGCCGCCGGCTCCGGGTTGCAGGTGGCCTACGGCGTGCTGGAGGGGCGTGCGGAGGGCGTCGCGAGCGTCGCGGCGGCCCGCGAGGTGGCCGCCGACGCCGTCGCCGCCGCCAGCGAGCGCGACACCGCGAGTGGGAACGGTCTCACGCTGGCGACGGTCACGACCGACGGCGTCGCCTTCGGGGGTGAGGCGTGATGCGCGGCGACCGCGAGGCGTACGACCGCGGGACGACGCTGTTCTCGCCGGACGGCCGTCTGTACCAGGTGGAGTACGCCCTGGAGGCGGTCGAGCGCGGCTCGCCGGTCGTCGGCGTCTGCGCCGCGGACGGGGTCGTCCTCGCCGCCGACGTTCCCGTCCCGTCGCCGCTGATGGAGGCCGACGGCGTCCACAAACTGCACACCGTCGACGACCGCACGGCGGTCGCCACCGCCGGCAACGTCGCCGACGGCCGGCAACTCGTGGACGTGGCCCGGCGCCGGGCGGCGAGCGAGCGCTTGCGCTACGGCGAACCGGTCGGCGCGGGGACACTGTCGCGGGCGCTCGCGGACCACGTCCAGGAGTACACCCAGACCGGCGGCGCCCGGCCGTTCGGGGTGGCGCTGCTGGTCGCCGGCGTCCAGGACGGCGACCCCGCACTCCACGAGGTCGACCCCGGCGGCACGCCGACGGCGTGGCGGGCGAGGGCGGTCGGTGACGGCGCCGAGGCGATCACCGACCGTCTCGAGCGGACGTACGAGGACGACCCCGGCCGCGACGGCGCCGTCGACCTCGCGCTGTCGGCGCTGGCGGGCGACGACGACCTCGACCCGGAGACGACCGCCGTCGGCGTCGTCACCGACGAGCCGACCTTCGAGCGCCGCTCGCGGGACGAGATACGGGACCGCCTCGCCGATCTGGGCCTGCTCGCGTGATCAGGTGGGGGCGTTCGGCTCCTCCGGACCGTCGCGCTCCCCGTGGTCACCGTCCCCGAACGCATCGCCCGTGGTCTCCGACTCCGCCGTCTCGCCGGTCTCCGGGGTCGCGGACTGGCGGCGGTGGTCGACCACGCGACCCGTGCCGTCGACGTACAGTTCCAGCAGTTCCGCCTCCAGGCGGGTGGAGACGACGACCGCCAGCGGATCGCGGGAGACGACCGCCTCGCGCCACTCGCTGCCGACGTTCCAC
>CAYODS010000050.1:1016-19377 GCA_964402765.1 uncultured Halobacteriales archaeon | reverse complement strand
CTCTGGCTCACGGCGGCGGAGCCGCCGTGAACGGCCCCTTTCAGTCCCACCCGCCACGACCGCCGCCTCGTGCCTCCCCAGCCTCCTCGTTCGGTCGCTACGCCCCCTCACTCGTCCCTCGCGCGTTGCTCGCGCGCCCTGCGGCAGGAAGGGCCCGGTCGCCTACTGCGAGGTCGGTGAGCGACAGCGAACCGACCGAGCGACCCACGCGACCGGGCGGGGAGGTGTGGGGATCGCTCGCCGCTGTCGCTTGGCGGCCTGCGGAAATCGCGGAGCGATTTCCGGGCGGCCGGAACGGCGGAGCCGTTCCGGCAGAATCGAAGGGCGAGGCACGGTCGGCCCGCCTCTGAGGACGTAAGCACTGCAGCGAACGTAGTGAGCGAAGCGCGCAACGACGCAGAGCGGTCGAGCGTGCCGAGGGCTTCGTGGGTCCACCTCCCGAGATCCAGAGAATCCGATTCTGAGAGCACGCCGAGGGCTTCGTGGGTCCACCTCCCGAGATCCAGAGAATCCGATTCTGAGAGCACGCCGAGGGCTTCGTGGGTCTACCTCCCGAGATCCAGAGAATCCGATTCTGAGAGCGCGCCGAGGGCTTCGTGGGTCACCGCACAGAGATCGAGACCCGGAGAGAGCACACCGAAAGCTTCGGAGACCCACCCAAGATCGAGAGCACCCCATCCCGAGAGTGAAAGGACTTTGCGCGGGGCCACGTCGACCCCGGCATGAACGTCGACATCGGGCCGGCGCTGTCGGAGACGGCCTCGCCGGGGGTCAGCCGGGACGCCGTCGAGCGCCTGGACGACCGCGTCGCCGCGGCCCACGAGCGCATCGAGCGTGGACGCCGGAACCGGGAGTTCGGCTACGCGGCACTCGCCCTGCCGGAGGACACCGACCCGGCGCGAATTCGCGAGGCCACCGAGGCGCTGGCCGTCGACCCCGGGCACGTGCTCGTGGTCGGGATCGGCGGATCGGCGCTGGGGGCGGCGACGCTCGCTGACGCGCTCGCGGAGGACGGTCCGGCGGTGCACGTGCTGGACAACGTGGACCCGGCGGAGACGGGGCGGGTGCTGTCGGCGATCGACCCCGCGGAGACGGCGATCGTGGTGGTGTCGCGCTCGGGGACGACGACCGAGACGCTGTCGAACTTCCTGGCGGCGCGAGCGCGGTTCGAGCGGGCGGGCGTGGACTGGACCGAGCGCACCCTGGTCGTCACGGGTGAGTCGGGGCCGCTGCGCCGCCTCGCGGACAGGCACGACCTGCCCGCGCTGCCCGTCCCGGAGGGTGTCCCGGGGCGGTTCGGCGTGCTCTCGGCGGTGGGGCTGGCGCCGGCGGCGCTCGCCGGCGTCGACATCGAGGGGGTGCTCGTGGGGGCCGGCGAGGTACACCTGGAGGAGTCGCTGTTCGACTGCCCGGCGTACGCCTACGGCGCGACGGCGGCGGCGCTGTCGAACCGCGGGGCACGGGTGAACGCTCTGATGCCGTACGCCGAGCGCCTGGAGACGTTCGCGGAGTGGGTGGCCCAGCTGTGGGCCGAGAGTCTCGGGAAGGACGGACTGGGCCAGGTGCCCGCGCGGGCGCTGGGGGCGACCGACCAGCACTCCCAGCTCCAGTTGTACCGCGACGGGCCCCGCTCGGTGATGGTGACGACCGTCGCCCCGCGGGAGCGACCGGCCCTGGCGCTGCCGGACGGCGACGGCGAGGGAGACCAGGTGCCCGGGGAGTTGGCCCACCTCGCGGGGACGGACCTCGGAAGGATACTCGACGCCGAGCACCGCGCGACGGTGGCGAGTCTGGCGCGGTCGGGGCGACCCTCGGTGCGGGTGGGGATCGAGCGGGTGGACGCCCGCTCGCTCGGGCGACTGCTGTACGGCTTTGAGGCGGCGTGTGTGCTCGCCGGCGAGCTGCTGGGGGTAAACGCCTTCGACCAGCCCGCCGTCGAGTGGGGGAAGGCGGCGGCCCGTGGACTGCTCGGGGAGCCGACGGCGGAGAGCCGTGCGGTCGGTGACGTGCCGGAACTGCGGATCGAGGACGCGAGCGGGGAGTGAGGGATTTTTGTCCGGCGGTACCCCACGCCGCCCATGGACGGTCTCTCGGTGGTGCCGGTCGGGGGGAGCGCGGCTCTCGGCGGGGTCGGGGTCGCGCTGGTCGCCCTGCTGGCGTCGCCGACCCGGAACGAGGACCGGTCCGAGGCGGGGAGCGTCGCCCGCGAGCGACTCCGGGCGGTCGGGCTCGGGGCCGCTTTCGGGCTCGTCGGGCTGGTCGCGATCTACCTGTGGGCGTCGCTCATCGCCGGTGTCGTCCGCGGCGTGGTCGGCGAGCTGACGACGTTCCAGCGGACGGCGGTGCTGCAGGCGTCGAGCGGCCTGGGGGCGGTCTCCGCCGTCGTGCTGTTTCTCGACTACACCGACCGCGACCGGTCGTACCTCGACCTCGACCGGCCCACCCGGCGCGACGTGGGCTACGGGGTCGCCGGACTCGTGGTCCTCTTTGGCACCTTCGTCGCGGTCACGCTGTTGATGTCGGTGCTGGGGATCGAGAGTGCCGCCCACGGCACCGAGGACACCATCGCGGAGGCGGGGAACCCGACGGCGGTCGCCCTGCTGTTCGTGGTCACGTCGGTGCTGGTGATCGGGCCCGGTGAGGAACTGCTGTACCGCAACGTCGTCCAGAAGTCCCTGTACGACGTGTTCTCCCGGGGGCAGGCGGTCCTCGTGGGGAGCGTGATCTTCGCCGTGATCCACTTTCCTGCCTACAGCACCGGGACGCTCCCCCAGGTCGCCGTCTCCGTCGTCGTGGTGTTCGCGCTCTCGCTCACGCTGGGCGCCGTGTACGAGCGCACCGACACCGTCGTCGTCCCCGCCGTCGTGCACGGCCTGTTCAACGCCACCCAGTTCGCGCTGATCGCGGTCAGCGAGTCGGACGCCTTCTCCGAGTTGGCCGCCCTCCCGGCGGGGTGAGTGCCGACCACGCGGCGACGGAAAACTACATGTACGACCCCGCGAACCTGAATAATCAACCCTCAGCAGGAGGGGTGAGTCACATGGACGAGGACGAGACGGTCGAGACGGCGGCGGAGTTCGAGACGGCCCTGGCCCGACTGGTACAGACGGCGTACGCTGGTGGCGTGGCGGTCGAGGGGGGCTGGGAGGTCACAGACGGCGACGACGCCCCCGAGTGGACGGTCGAGATCACGCAGGTGGTCAGGGACTAGTCGTCGAACAGGTACTCCCGGACGAGTTTCGCCTCCCCGCGACGGAGGCGCTCGGAGATGGCCTGGTCGGAGACGTCGAGACGGGCGGCGAGGTCCACGAGTGTCACCTTCCGCGGGATGTCGAAGTACCCCTCGCGGTACGCCGTGACCAGCGTCTCGCGCTGGCGCTCCGTGAGGTCCGTTTCCCGGGCGTCGGCCACCTGGGGGTCGTACACGCTGACGAGGTCGAACTCGTGGTCGTCGGCGATGGCACCCTGGAAGGCAGAGAGCCGCTCGACGTCGGGAAACGAGACCAGCAGTTCCCAGTCGTCGGCGCCAGCGGTGGCCTCGAGCACCGCTCCGCCGTGGTCGAGCACCGTCCGCAGTGGGGACCGCTCCCCGAGGCGACAGGTCCCGTGGATCCGGTCGGCCTCGGCCGCGTCGTCGGTCGCGGTGGCCTCGCCGACGACGGGGGTCTCGTCGAGGGCGTTCTCGACCCAGTCGGAGTCCGCACCCGAGACCCAGAAGTGCGCGACCGCCGCGGGTGAGTTCTCGACCACCCGCTCCACCTCGACGGTGCCGCCGTCCGGCACCGCCCGGCCAAGCGCCAGTTCCTCCGACGGCAGGCGGTACTCCGCGATGACCGTCATCGTCAGCCTCCCGACTGTTGGCCCCACCCGTGTCGGTCACCGTGACGTCCACCGGGGCCGCCCGCGAAGACATGTAGTCCATCCCACATAGCGTTGTCGTCAGTTTTCAGCCCATCATGTAAAAACACGATGGGTTTTATCGGAGCTAATACAACCGCTCCGGCAGGTCCGCGACCGACTGGACCACGTGGTCCGGGGTCGGCGCCCCGTCGTCCGCCGGGGCACCGCCGTCGGCGGTCGCGTCCTCGGCGTCGAGGTCCGACTCGTCGGTCACTCCCGACAGAACCAGCGCGGTCGTCGCGCCCGCTCGTGCCCCGAGCGCCACGTCGGTCCCCCGCCGGTCGCCCACGACCAGCGCCCGCTCCGGGGGCACCCCGAGGGCGTCGAAGGCCGCCGTCCTGGCGGGGGGTGCGGGCTTGCCCGCCATCGCGTCCGGTCGCCGGCCGGCGACGCTCGCGACGGCGTCGACGACCGCTCCCGATCCCGGTACGAGACCGTCCTCGCCGGGGATCACCGGGTCGGGGTCCGTCCCGACGAACGCCGGGTCGCCCGCCTCGAACGCCCGCAGCGCCCTCGTGAGGTCGTCGTACGAGAGCGAGCGGTCGATCGACGCGACGACCGTCCCCGCATCCGCCGCGGTCGGACTGTCGGTCACCGTCACGTCACGCTCGCGGAGTCGCTGCACCAGCCCCGACTCGCCGACGACGTGCGCCGGCTCCGGGTACCGCCCGGCGACCACCTCGGCCGTCACCTCGCCCGCGGTCACCACCTCCCCGGGGTCGACCTCGATCCCCGCCGCGGCGAGGCGGTCGACGTACCGCTCGGCCGGCGCCACGGGGTTGTTCGTCACGAACGCCACCGGCCCGTGCTCCCGTGCGGCGGCGACCGCACTCGCCGCCCCCGGTACCGGGTCCTCGCCCCAGACCAGCGTCCCGTCCACGTCGAACACCACACCCTCGAATCGGCTCACGCCCGTTCTCCGGGGAGGACCGGCTTCAACGGATCGCTCCCCACGTCGGCGGACCGCCGGTACGGCCTGCTGGGTCACTCGTGTCTGTCGTGCGCGAGGGGGTGACACCTGTGCAGGGGGCTACCCGGGCGGTCGCCGGGCGGGTCAGCCGGGGTACTCGACGGGGACGGTCTCGCCGCGCCTGGCGCTCTCGCACAGCGCGTCGATCACCGCCAGGGTGCGGGCCGCCTCGCGGGCGTCGGTGCGCGGTCGGCGCCCGCCGGCGACACAGTCCGCGAAGTGCTCGACCTGCAGGCGGTACTGGTCCACGGGGTCGAACGTCTCCCGTACCTCGCGGCCGTCAGTCTCGTACTCGATCGCGACGCCGTCGTCGCCACGCGGGACGAACGCCTCCTCGGCGGTGAGCAGCCCCTCGCGGGCCTCGACCCGGTACCGCTGTACGTCCCGCGTGTCGAACGACGAGGACACCCGGGCGAGGCTGCCGTCGTCGTACGCCAGCACGCCCGCCGCGTGGGTGTCGACGCCGCTGGAGCGGTCGTCGTGGGTGTGACCCGTCACGCGGTCCGGGTCACCAACCACCAGGCGAGCCAGGTTCACCGCGTAACAGCCCACGTCCATCAGTGACCCGCCCGCGAGTCCCGGATCGAGGCGCACGTCCTCGCGGTCGGGCAGCGGGAACTGGAACGTCGCCTCGAGACCGCGCACGTCCCACTCCTCGACGATCGCCGCCACGCGCTCGGTGCGGGGGTGGTAGCGGTACATGAACGCCTCCATCAGCGTCACGTCGCGCTCCTCGCAGTACCGGCCGAGGGCGGCGGCCTCCCCGGCGTCGCTCGCCAGTGGCTTCTCACACAACACCGGCAGTCCCCGGTCCGCGGCCTCGCGGGTCCACTCGGCGTGCAGGGCGTTCGGCGTCGGGTTGTACACCGCCTCGACGCCGTCGTCGTCCAGCGCCGCGCCGTAGGAGCCGTACGAGCGGTCGATGTCGGTCTCTTCGGCGTACTCGCGAGCGCGCTCTGCGTCGCGGGAGCCGACGGCGACCACCTCGTGACCGGCGGCGCGGATCGCCGGCACGACGACGCGAGCGATGTTGGCCGTGCTCAGGACGGCGAATCGCATACCCGGGGGACTCGTGCCCGCAACGTCAGGGCGTCGATCCCTCTAGCCGGGCGTGTCACCGCCGTCGACCCCGCCGAGGACCGCGTCGAGCACCCGCCGTCGAGCCGCCGCCCGCCGCCGTCGCTCCCCGAACACCCGCTCCAAGTCCGCCCGCGCCTCCCGGTCCACCTCGAAGCTGACGCCTTCGTACCGCACCGCCCGCAACAGCAGCGGCTCCGGCGGCGCGGGGCCGAACCCCTCTGGGCCGGACAGCGAGGCTCCCGACAGCACCCGCTCGGGGTCGGGCACCGACGCCTCAGGGTCCAGGCGGCGCTGGAGGTAGGCGACGATCCGCCGCACCGACTCGTGCAGGAAGCCGTCGGCGCGCACGTCCACGACGAGAAACTGGCCGTCCCGGCTGGCGGTGGCCTCGTGGACCGTGCGGACCGTGTCCCGCTCCGGGTCCGACACCGCCGACAGCGCCCGCAGGTCCACCTCGCCCTCCAGGTTCGCGAGGAGGGTCCGCGCCTCGCCGGCGTCGGCGGTCGGCGCGTGCAGGACGTAGCGGTAGGCGCGCCAGGAGGCGTCGTGGGTGGCGTCGAACGCCGTGGCGTCGGCGACGGCCCAGGCCCGCACCGCGGGCGGGAGTTCCGTGTTCAGGGCCCGCGGGGAGAGCCAGTCGGGTGCCTCGAAGGCGACGGTCTGGGCCAGCGCGGAGACGCCGGCGTCCGTGCGCCCGGCAGCGGCGTAACCGGGTGGCGTCTCGCGGGTGTCGCCCGTCCCCCCGGCGTCCAGCACGTCCAGCGCGGCGAGGGCGTCCAGCAGCGCGCCCTCCACGGTGGGCACGTCTGGCTGGCGCTGGAAGCCGTGGAACTCGCGTCCGTCGTACGCCAGCCGGTAGGCGCGCATCCGGCTACGCGAAGTCCTCGTAGGTGGGGCGCTCGTGGTCGCCAGGGAACGCCTCGACCGGCACGGTTGTCTGCTCGCCGTCGTTCATTTCCTTCACGGTGACCTCGTCGTTCGCGAGGTCCTGCTCGCCGACGATCACGACGGTCTCGGCGCCGATCGAGTCGGCGTAGCTCATCTGGGCGCCGAACGAACGGTCGGCCACGTCGCCCTCGACGACGTGACCCCGCTCGCGCAGCTCGCGGGCGATCCGGGCGGCGACGGGCCGGGTGTCCCCGACCTGAAGCACGTAGTAGTCGGTCTCAAGGGTGGCCTCGGGGGCGACACCGGCGTTCGCGAGCAGCGTCTCCAGGGGTGCGTAGCCGGGCGCGACGCCGACGGCGGGCGTGGGCTGGCCGCCGAACCCCTCGATGAGGTCGTCGTACCGGCCGCCCCCGAACACCGACCGCGAGAGGTCGCCCGTCGAGTCGAAGCACTCGAACACCGACCCGGTGTAGTAGTCGAACCCGCGGGCGGTGTCCAGTGCCACGCGACAGTACCGGCGCACACCGAGGTCCTCGGCGGCGTCGAGCACCGCCTGGAGGTTCTCTGTGGCCTCCCGCACCCGGTCGGTGTCGGCCGCCTCGGCGATCTCGTCCAGGTCGCCACGGTCGACCAGGGTGTCGAACTCGCGGGCCTGGTCGACGCTCAGACCGGCGGCGGTCAGGAGGTCGAGGTACTCCCGCTCGGGCACCTTCTCGCTCTTGTCGACCGCCCGCATCGCCGCGCGGCTGTCGACGCCGTCGCCGTCCTCGTCGTAGGCGTCGATCAGCCCCTCCAGCACCTCGCGGTGGGAGACGCGGAACTCGAAGTCCGCCGCCGTGAGCCCCAGGTCAGTCAGCGCGTCGGCCGCCACCGCGAGCACCTCGGCGTCGGCGGCCGGCGCGGCGGAGCCGAAGACGTCGACGTTGGTCTGGTAGAACTCCCGGTAGCGAGCCTGCTGGACCTGCTCGTAGCGCCAGAACGGCCGCGTGGAGAACCACTTTATCGGCTTCGACAGTTCCTGCTGGCGGGCGGCGACCATCCGGGCGACGGTCGGCGTCAGCTCGGGCGTGAGCGTGACGTGTCGGCCGCCCTTGTCCTCGAAGGCGTACAGTTCCTCGACTATCTCCTCGCCGCTCTTGTCGGTCCACATCGCCGCTCGCTCGACCCGCGGAGTGTCGATCTCCCGGAATCCGTAGCGGCGACAGACCGACTCGACGGTGTCGATGGCCGTCCGGCGGGCGGCCATCTCCTCGGGGTACCGGTCCTGGAACCCCTTCAGGCGGTCGTACATAGCGTGCGGTTCGCATGGCGCTCGCTTGAATGTGTCCACTCCGTGGTCCGTGGTGACGCCCCCGCCCGCCGGGCGCGGGTCGGGGCGCCAGCGCGTCCGACCACGGGCCGAAGGACAAGACACATACTCCGGCCCGCCGACCCGCGGTCCATGGGACGGCTCCGGTCGTGGGCCCGGCGTCGGGCGGACGGCGTGTACGAGCGCCTGCTGGAGCGGGAGATCGGTCGCGTGCCCGACCACGTCGCCGTCATCCAGGACGGCAATCGTCGCTACGCCCGCGAGCAGGGCCGGGACAGCGACGACGGCCACCGGGCCGGCGCCCGCACCACGGAGTCGCTGCTGCGCTGGTGTCGCGACCTCGGCGTCGAGGAACTCACCCTGTACGCCTTCTCGACCGAGAACTTCGAGCGCCCGCCCGAAGAGCGGGCGGCACTGTTCGACCTCATCGCCGGCAAGTTGCGGGAGTTCGCCGACAGCGAGGACGTCCACGAGGGGGAGGTGGCGATCCGCGTGCTGGGCGACATCGAGCGCCTGCCCGAGCGGGTGCGCGAGGCGGTCGCGTACGCCCGGCGGCGCACCCGCTCGTACGACCGGTTCCGGCTGAACGTCGCGCTGGCGTACGGCGGTCGGGACCAACTGCTGCGGGCCGCCCGCGACGTGGCCCGCGCCGTCGACGCCGGCGACCTGGACCCCGCGGCGATCGACGTCGAGACCGTCGAGGACCGCCTGTACGACCGGCCGGTCCGTGACGTTGACCTCATCGTCCGCACCGGCGGGGACGAGCGCACCTCGAACTTCCTGCCGTGGCATGCCAACGGCAACGAGGCGGCGGTGTTCTTCTGTGCGCCGTACTGGCCGGAGTTCTCCCGGGCGGACTTCCTGCGGGCGGTGCGCACCTACGAGCGCCGAGAGCGGTCCTGGCGGACGACCCGCGCCAGGCGTGCACTCACGCTGGTCCGTGCGGTGGGCGACGCCGAACTCCCCACCGCTCGCCGCGTCCTCGGGCGGTTCCGCGACGCGTTGCCCAGCGGCGAGCGCGAGGCCGCCGCCGACCTGGACCCCGCCGAGGACGGCGAGCAGTACGAACCGGCGGACTGACCTCGCCGGTCGTCCCGGGAGGTCCGTTGACTACCGCCCGAACCGCCGGGTCCGGGTCTGGTACTCCCGCACGGCGCGGAGGTAGTCCCGCTCGCGGAGGTCGTCCCAGTTCACGTCGGTGAAGTACAGTTCCGAGTAGACGGACTGCCAGATCATGAAGTCCGACAGCCGCTCGGCGCCGGTCTTTATCACGAGGTCGGGCTCGTCGGGGAACACGAGGCGTGACTCGACCGCCTCGTCGTCGACCGCTTCGGGGTCGATCTCGCCCGCCTCGACGGCGTGGGCGATCGAGCGGACGGCGGCGGTGAACTCCCCCTTGCCGCCGAGACCGAGCGACACCTGGATGGGGGCGTCGGCCCGGCGGTCGTCGTCGGGTCCGCGCACGGCGACGGGCCGGGGGGCGTCGACGGCGGCGATCTCCTCGCGCAGCGTCGGCACCGCCTCGGGGTCGAGCACGCTGACCGACACCGAGAGGCGGTCGGCGCCGTACTCGAAGGTCCACCGGTACACGTCCGCGAGCGTGTCGTAGGCGCCACGGCGCAGCAGGTCCCGCTCGGTGAGCACCACCGCGACGTGGTCCGGCGGGGCGGCGTCGTCCAGGCGGGCCCGCAGCGCGAGGTAGCGGTCGTACAGCGCCACACGCCGTCTCGGGGCCGGACCGGCAAGTCCGTGGCGGTCTCGCGCGTCGGGCGCGACCGGACCGGGGCCACCGCCTCGTGCCGGAGTTCGTCCTGTGACACGCCCGATCCGCGGCGTACGAAGGGGTGGGTTCAAGTGAACGCCCGAGGTAGCCCGGTGCGTGACGTCTTCGGTCAGGCGAGCGGCCGCCTTCGCGGCGGTGGGGACCATCGCCCTCGCGGTGCCGCTGCTGGAGGCGGCGACCGCGCGGTACGCGCCGCTCGCGGTCGCGGCACCCTTCGCCCTCATCGCGGCGGTCGCCGTCTTCGGCGTCCACGAGGGGCGGCTGTTCGAGCTGTTCGCCCGCCCCGGCGAGCGCCGCGAGCGCCGCCTGTACGGCCTCATCGGGTTCACCCTGGCCGCAAGCGGCCTCGTCCTCCTGACCGTCGTCAGTTCGATGCCGACCGGCGTCGGTGTCGGCGTCGTCCTGCTCGTGGCCTACGGCAACCTCGCCGCCCGCGCGGTCCAGGCGGTCGGCGAGGTCGACCCCGCGCTGCCGACGACCGCCTTCGCGACCGGCGGCGGCGTCGCCTACGCCGCCGGCCACCTGGTGACACGCTCCCTGGAGACCGGCGCCGTCGGCAGCGTCCCCGAGGTCGTCTTTCTCGCCGCCAGCGGTGGGCTACTCGGGGCGCTCCTTCGAACGGTGCTGTTCGAGAGCGACGACCCCCTGGTGATGGTGACCGTCGGCCTGTGGCTGTGGCTGCTGGTCGCGCTCGCCGCGGACGTGACCGCCCAGGGGATCGGTCTCGCGCTCGCGGTCAGCGTCGGCCTGGGGTACGCCTCCTACGCGCTGGAGACCGCCTCCATCCCGGGGATGCTCGCCGGCGTCTCGATGGGGATCGTCACCATCGTCCTCGGCGACGTGGCGTGGTTCGCCGTGCTGATCGCCTTCTTCGTCGTCGGCGGTCTGTCCACGAAGTTCCGCTACGAGGAGAAACTCGCCCGCGGCGTCGCCGAGCGGGACGACGGCGCCCGCGGCGCGGCGAACGTCCTCGCGAACGGTGCCGTCCCGCTGGTCGCCGTCCTCGCGTTCGCCGCCGCCGGGGCACTCACCGTCGACGGCGCTGCCCTCGCGGAGCGACTCCCCGTCGCCCGCGAGACCTTCCTGTACGTCTTCGCTGGTGCCGTGTCGACGGCGATGAGCGACACCCTCTCCTCTGAGATCGGCGGGGTGTTCGACGGCGTCCGCCTGATCACCACCCTCGAGCGCGTCGAACCGGGCACCGACGGCGGCGTCACGCCCGCCGGGCTGGCCGCCGGCGTCGCCGGCGCCGGTCTCGTCGGCGGGATCGCCTACGCCCTGTTCCGCGGGTCGACGACGACCGGGCTGGTCGTCTCCCCGACCGGCGCGGGCGTGCTCGTCGTCGCCGGCGTCACCGGGATGCTCGTCGACAGTCTGCTGGGGGCGACCGTCGAGGGGGGACTCGTCGGCAACGGCGGTGTCAACCTGTCGGCGACGGTCGCCGGTGGTCTGGTCGCCGGCGTCGCCGCCGTCGCGCTCGGGGTCGTATGACCGGCGACGCCACCGACGGCGACCGCGTCCGTCGCGCCCGCCCCGCGGACCGCGGCGCGCTGCTGTCACTGCAGTCCACGCTGCCGCGGCCGAACCCCGACCTCCTGCGCGGCACGCTCGACGCCGAACTGGGCCGGGTGCTCGTCTCGACCGTGGACGGCTGCGAGGACGGCGGGATTCCCGTCGGCTACCTGCTGGCACTCGGTCGCGCCGCCGGCCCACCCGTCGGTGGGGAGGGTGGCCCCGGCCCGCCCGCCGAGGAGTCGGGCGCCTACGTCGCGGAACTGGTCGTCGCGCCCGGTCATCGCCGCGAGGGCCGGGCGACCGGACTGCTGTCGGCGCTGCTCGGGGCGGTCGACGGCTGGGTCACGCTGACGGTCGCGCCGGGGAACGAGTCGGCACGAGCGTGCTACGAGTCACTCGGGTTCGAGGTGCTGCGCCGCGAGCCCGACTTCTTCGAGGGTGACCCGGCGCTGGTGATGGGGCGGCGGTCAGGCCAGTAGCGTCTCGGCGGTGCGCAGACGGACGCCAGTCGGTCGTTTGGTGAACTCTCCGAGTTCGCGGGCGACGACCTGCTCGACGTCGCGCTGGGCGGCCACGTCCAGCACGCGCTGGGAGAGGGTGCCGTCGAGGACGACCGCCGCCGGCGCCCGGTCCGCCGCCTCCACGAGGTCGAACGCCTCCTCGGCCGCCCCGCTCGCCAGGGTCGCGCTGTCGCCGTCCAGCAGCCTGACCGTCCCCGTCCCCGCCTCGATGACCGCCCGGACGTGCCCCCGCAGCGTCTCGGGTTCCTCGGTGTCGTCCGCGTCGCCCGGGTCGGCGTCGACATCGTCGGCCTCCGCGTCGACGTCGCCCTCACTCGCGCCCGACTCGTCGGTCGTCTCGCCGGCGGAGTCGTCCGTCGCCTCGCCACCCGTGCCGTTGGTCACCTCGCCCCTTGGCTGTGCGGGGGGCTCCGGCGTGTCGGCGTCGCCGGCAGGGGTCGGCGCGGGCGTCTGGCTGCCGTCGGTGGCGACGGCCTCGCGGGGGTGTTCCATACCGGCGACGGCGTCGTAGGGTGCCTTCCGCTCGAGGGCGTCGTACACCTCGGCGCGAGAGAGGTCCTCGACGGACTGCCCGGCGGGGGCGAAGGCGACGTAGTCCACGTCACCGACCTGGCCCAGCTCCTCGAGGATGAGTTCGCCGCCGCGGTCGTCGTCGAGGAAGGCCGTCACCGTGCGCTCCCGGCTGAGTTCGGCGACGGCGTCGGGCACGTCGGTCCCCTCGACGGCGACGGCGTTCTTGATGCCGTGTTTCAGCAGTGTGAGCACGTCCGCCCGCCCCTCGACGACAATGACGCTGTCGCCGTCCACGACGCGGGGGCCGGCGGGCAGGCCGCGGTACTCGGTGACGTTCTCGACGCGGACCCGCTCGCGGACCGCCTCAAGGATCTCCTCGCTCGACCCCACCGACTCGGAGAACCCCTCGGCGAGCAGCTCCGTGGCGCGGTCGATCACCTCCCGGCGCTTGGCCGCCCGGACGTCCTCGATGTCGGCGACCCGGATCGTCGCCCGGCACGGGCCGATCTGTGTGATCGTCTCCAGGGCGGCCGCCAGGGTGGCGGTGGCGACCTTGTCGAGCGAGGTCTCTATCGTGAGGTGGCCGTACGACTGGCCCTGCCGGGAGTCGATCTCGACGTCGATGTGCCCCACCTTCGAGGAGTCCTGCAGGTCCCGGAGGTCCAACTCGTCGCCGAGCAGCCCCTCCGTCTGCCCGAAGACGGCCCCGACAACGTCACTCCGCTCTACCACCCCGTCCGCGGTGACGTCTGCGTGTATCAGGTACTTTGTCGTGTCGTCCATCGGTGATCCGACCCCTGGCGGGGTCACTGATGCTGCGGGTGACGAGTGCGAACGCCGACTGCGGCGTCGAGCGCGTCATCCGACGGACGGTACGCGACTTGCCGGCAAATAGCTGCCGGCTCTTCCCTCAGCGGCCGCCGTAGTACGCCACGGCGACCACGACGGCGAGCACCGACACGCCCCCGAGGAAGAACAGCACGCCCGGCGGCAAGCCACTCGCCGCCGCGGTCGCGGCGTCGGTCCCGCTCGCACCGTCGACGACCGTCGTCGTCTCCCGGAGTGTCTCCACGACGGTCGTCTCGTTCGCGGCTTGGTCGACGGCGGTGGAGTTGTTGAGTTCGGCGGCGCCGTCGCCCACCTCCGAGCGGCTCTCGTAGGTCGGTCCCGCAGCGTCGTCGCCGGCGGCCGCGGGCGCGGCGCCGTCCCCGCCGGCGCCTCCCGAGGGACCGCCGGCGGAGAAGTCTGATACGGGTCGTGGGTCCGTCGACCCCGACCCGAACAGGAACTGCACGACCAGCGAGGCGAGTCCGATGACGGCCACGCCGCCGATCAGCCGCGACAGTGCCGTGCGGATGCGGGAGGCCTCGCGCTCGTCGCTGGAGACGATCAGCGCGCCGTCTGCTGGCGCGTACACCGACATCTCGTTACCCCGCGAGGAGTACCAGGTGTCGACGACCTCGACGAGTCCGGCGTCCTCCAGCTTGTCGAGGTGGTAGCGGACGTTCTGGACGGTCGTATCGAGCGCGTCGGAGATCTCACTCTGCGTGCGTGGCTCCTCGTGCAGCGTGGCGACTATCTCGCGGGCCGTCGACGACGACAGCGCGGAGAACACCTCGTCCGCCTCCTCGCCGTCGAGGTCAACGACCCGTGGCTCCCCCTCGCTCGTCGAGGGCTCCGAGCGGATCGGCAGGAGACTCGACATCCCTACACCACGATCACGTCCCTACTTCAATACCCGTTTCGCAAGGTCAAACGCCTCTTTGAGCGGGCGCGACCAGCCCACAGCGCTCGCTTTAGTGTGGCGCCGTCTCGTGGTTCCGGGCGAGTCCGCCCCACTCGACACGGAGCGGAGACTCTCGACCGCGACCGGCACTCCGAAGGGGACGCGGCGCCGACGGCCGGCATGGACCGGGCGCCGACACTGCCCGCGGCGTTCACCGACGGCGAGTGGCGGGCGGTGCGCACCCAGCAGAAGGACGAACTTACCCTGCCGGTGTTCTCGGTCCGGTCGCACAGTCGACTGTACGAGCACACGCCCACCGCCGAGCGGCTGGCAGCGGTGTCCGGCGCCAACCTCGACATGCCGCCGCGGGCGGTCTTCACCACCGCGCTGGTGTTCGACCCCTCCTTCGCCGACCTCGGCGTCGACCCCGGGCGGTCGGCCGTGTTCGCCGTCGCCCGTCGCCGGGCGCGCTCGGAGTTCGCCCGCAGCGTCCGGGAGGACGGGCTCGTGGACGTGGAGCACGCAGAGTCGCGCTGGCTCGACCGCGCCGACGGCCAGGAGGCGCGGGCGTTCCGCTACGACGTCACCTTCCCACTCGACCCGACGGCACTCGACGGCGGGCCCGCGACGCCCACTCTGCGGGGCGTTCTGTGGGCGGCGGTGTGGCCGACCGAGACGGCGTACGCGATGGCCGGCGGCATCTACCCCGCGGAGACGCTGGCGGCGGCGCTGGACCGGCAGGGGGCGACGCTCACCCGGGACGTGGCGTCCATCGACGTGGACCGCCCCGCGCACCGCCGCGTGCTCGCACGAGTCATCCGGGAGGTCGGCACCTGAGCGGCGACGCCCGCGTCTCGGTCTCGTGCGTGGTCTGCTAGCACACCCTGCGCTGGGTTTTTGTGGGGTGGGCTGGCAACTGGTGGTATGGGTCACCGCGCCGTCGCCGTAGTACGTGAGTAGCGACCGGCGGTACCCGTATCGGTTCTCACGCCACCACACCCGACAGCAGCGCGGCCCTGCGACGGCAGCGCCGACGATATCACACACGGAGCCCTGAGCATGTCCACACAGGAACACGAAAAGGAGCGAGCGCAGCGAGACGGAACCGACCCGACCCTCGACGGGGAGTACGACCCCGAGGCGGTCGAGACCCGGTGGCAGGAGTACTGGGTCGAGAACGACACCTACGCCTACGACCCCGTGGAGGACCCCGACCTGGTGTACTCGATCGACACCCCGCCGCCGACGGTGTCGGGCGACCTCCACATGGGTCACCTGTACGGCCACACGCTACAGGACTTCGTCGCCCGCTACCGGCGCATGCGCGGCGACGAGACGTTCTTCCCCTTCGGCTACGACGACAACGGTATCGCCAGCGAGCGGCTCACCGAGGCCGAACTCGGCATCAACCACGGCGACTTCTCGCGCCGTGAGTTCCAGCAGAAGACCCGCGAGGTCTGCCGGGCGTACGAGGCGGACTTCACCGACCAGATGCAGTCACTCGCGATGTCGATCGACTGGAACCGCACGTACAAGACCATCAAGCCGCGGGTCCAGCGTGTCTCCCAGCTGTCGTTCGTCGACCTGTACGAGAAGGACCGCGAGTACCGCCAGAAGGCCCCCGCCATCTGGTGTCCGGACTGCGAGACCGCCATCTCGCAGGTGGAGATGGAGGGCGCCGAACGGGACTCCCACGAGAACGACATCGCCTTCGAACTCGTCGAGGCGGGCTCGACGCTCGCCGACGCCGACCCGGGGACGCCCACCGAACCGGGCGACGACCTCGTTATCACGACGACGCGACCGGAGTTGCTGCCTGCCTGCGTGGCGATGATCGTCCACCCCGAGGACGAGGACCGTGCCCACCTCGTCGGCGGCACCGCCCGCGTGCCGCTGTTCGGCCACGAGGTGCCCATCGTCGCCGACGAGCGCGTCGACCCCGACGCCGGCACCGGGATGGTCATGTCCTGTACCTTCGGCGACCAGACCGACATCGAGTGGTACCAGGCCCACGACCTGGACCTGCGGGTCGCGATCGACGAGTCGGGCACGCTCACCTCGCTGGCCGGCGAGTACGCCGGCATGACCACTCACGAGGCGCGCGACGCCATCGCCGAGGACCTAGACGAGGCCGGCGCCCTGCTGCGTCGCGAGCCCATCGAGCACACCGTCCAGGTGCACGAGCGCTGCGAGGAGGACATCGAGTTCCGCGTCACCGAGCAGTGGTACGTGAAACTGCTGGACAAGAGGGAGGCGTACCTCGAGGCGGGCCGGGAGATGGACTGGTATCCCGAGAAGATGGCCACCCGCTACGAGCACTGGATCGAGGGCCTGGAGTGGGACTGGTGCATCTCCCGGCAGCGCGACTCCGGCATCCCGATCCCCGTGTGGTACTGCGGCGAGTGCGGCGAGGAGGTGATCGCCGACCGCTCGCAACTGCCCGTCGACCCGATCGCCGACGACCCGCCGGTCGAGACCTGCCCCTCGTGCGGGGGCGGGGAGTTCGACCCCGAGGAGGACGTGTTCGACACCTGGGCCACCTCCTCGCTCACCCCGCTGATAAACGCCGGGTGGGACTACGACGGGGACGCGGGCGAACACCGGATGGCGAACCCGGAACTGTACCCGTTCGACATGCGCCCGCAGGGCCACGACATCATCTCCTTCTGGCTCTTTCACACGGTCGTCAAGTGCGTCGAGCACACCGGCGAGGTGCCCTTCGACTCGGTCCTTATAAACGGGTTCGTCCTCGACGAGAACCGCAAGAAGATGTCCTCCTCGAAGGGCAACGTCGTCCTCCCGGAGGAGGTGATGGCGGACTACCCGGTCGACGCCATCCGCTACTGGGCGGCGTCGTCCTCGCTGGGCGACGACTTCCCGTTCAAGACCAACGAGATCACCCAGGGCGAGAAACTCATCCGCAAGATATGGAACGCCTCGAAGCTCGTCGACGGACTGGCGCCGGCCGACCCCGCCGAACCGGACGACTTGGCGCCGATCGACCGGTGGATGCTCGCGACGGTGGACGACCTCACCGAGCGGCTCACCGACCTGCTGGACGAGAACGCCTTCGCGAGGGCCCGCGACGAACTCCGGGCGACGTTCTGGCACACCTTCTGTGACGACTACCTGGAGATCGCCAAACAGCGACTCCGCGACGGCGAGGACCCCTCGACGGCGTACGCGCTCACGGTCGCCCACCGCACCTTCCTCGAACTGTTCGCGCCACTCCTGCCCCACGTCACCGAGGAGGTGTACCAGGCGCGGTACGCCGACGAGAGTATTCACCTCCAGAACTGGCCCCGGCCCCGCGGGTACGACGCCGACCTCGACGCCGGCGAGCGCGCCCTCGCGGTGATCGGCGCCCTGCGGAAGTACAAGAGCGAGCGCCAGTTGCCGCTGAACGCCGACCTCCCGCTCGTTGAGGTGTACGGCGACGTCTCCGGCTTCGAGACGGCGATCCGGGAGACGATGCACGTCGAGGAGTTGCGCCACCTCCAGACGGCGCCGGAGGTCACGGAACGCGTCGCCGCGATCGACCTCGACTACGCCACGCTCGGCCCGGAGTACGGCAGCCAGGTCGACGCGTTCGACGACGCCATCGCCGCCGGCGACTACGAGATCACCGACGACGGACTGCAGGTCGCCGGCGAGACGCTCGCGCCCGAGACCTTCGAGGTCGAACGCGAGCGCACCTACGACGGCGAGGGCGAGATGGTGGAGACCGACGACGCGGTGCTGATCGTCCACGAGTGACGCGGCGCTCTCACCGGCCGCCCGTCCGCCGCCCCCCGTCGGCCGTCCCGCCGTCGCCGTCGAGTGCGCCACGCCGTCGGAGCGCTCGGTGGGTCGCCAGCGCCAGCACGACGGCGATCACCGTGAGCGTCACGGCGCCGAGGGCGGCGGTCTCGTGGGCTGGCGAGGGGTGGGTGTACCGGCCGTCGAGGAGTCGCTGTGGCGGCACGAGCGTGTGGTGTGGGGTGCCGACGACGGGGACGAAGTAGTCCACGAGGTCGTTCAGGCCGTACCACCCCGCCGCGACGGCGACCGCGGCGGGCGGGAAGTCGGCGTACCGGTAGATCACGAACGCCTCGGCGACCATCCCGAGGTGACTCCAGAACAGGAAATGGTACATCGCGGGGTGGAGGTACGAGAA
>CAYODS010000050.1:0-1006 GCA_964402765.1 uncultured Halobacteriales archaeon | reverse complement strand
CGCGAGCAGGACGAACGGCGTCCACGCGCCCAGCTTGAGACAGCCGAAGAAGGCAAGCGCGTGCAGCCAGGGGACGCGGTCGGCGTACCCGAGTTTCCAGGCCCCGAGACTGCCGGCGACGAAGGCGGTGGCGACGGGGCTGTCGGGGACGAAGGGCCACATCACGAGCGGTTCGCCGGCGAACTGCCACGTCACGAGGGGGTCCGACAGGGGCAGGGGGTGCAGGCCGTAGTACCAGAAGCCGAAGGCAGTCCCCAGGACGTTGACCGCGACGACGGGCCACGCCAGCCGCAGGCCGAACTCCTCGACGGCCCGCGGCAGTGGCGCGACGTACCGCGGGAGCCGCGGACGGTCGGGCGGCGACCGGCCGAGCACGACCCCCAGCAGTCCGCCCGGCCGGCCGTCGCGCTCGTGGTCGTGCTCGGGCCCCGGGGCCATGCGCTCGCTGGGACCGACCGGCTCATATGACTGTCGGGCTCACTCGCCCGTGACCTGGGGGTCGGGACCTCCGAGAGCGGGGGTTATCGGCGGTAAAGCGTGGGTTCAAGTGGGTCTAGCAGGTACGACAGGTATGGTAGAACGCGAGGACACGGACCTCGAGGAGCTACGACGCGGCACGGACCTCGTCAAGCGCGGGTTCGCCCGCATGCAGAAGGGCGGCGTCATCATGGACGTGGTCAACCGCGAGCAGGCACGGATCGCAGAGGACGCCGGCGCGGTCGCCGTGATGCACCTGGAGTCGGTACCCGCCGACATCCGCAAGCGCGGCGGCGTCGCCCGGATGGCCGACCCCGCGGCGCTACGGGAAGTGATCGACGAGGTGTCGATCCCCGTGATGGGGAAGTCCCGTATCGGCCACACGAAGGAGGCCCAGATCCTCGAGGCAGCGGGCGCGGACATGATCGACGAGTCCGAGGTGCTCACGCCGGCGGACGACCGCTACCACATCGAGAAGCGGGAGTTCACCGCACCGTTCGTCTGTGGCGCCCGCAACCTCCAGGAGGCG
>CAYODS010000049.1:6780-19413 GCA_964402765.1 uncultured Halobacteriales archaeon | reverse complement strand
AGGTCGGTGAGCGACAGCGAACCGACCGAGCGACACCCGCGACCGGGCGGGGAGGTGTGGGGATCGCTGGCTATAGCGGCCTGGCGGACTCGAAGGGCGAGGCGTGCTCGGCCCGCGCCTGACGACGTAAGCACCGCAACGAGCGAAGCGAGTGAGGAGCGCAGCGAGTCAGGGCGGTCGAGCGCGCCGAGGGCTTCGAAGGTCTACCTACCGCGATCGAGAGCACCCGATCCAGAGAACGAGCCGAGGGCTTCGGAGGTTACCCACTCAGGATCGAGAGCACCCGATCCAAAGAACGAGCCGAGGGCTTCGAAGGTTTACCCACCAGGATCGAGAGCACCCGATCCAGAGAACGAGCCGAGGACTCGGAGACCCACACACCGAGATCGAGCGCGCCCCGAAGGCGTCGAGAACACGCCCCCACGAGGAGTCACGACCGGCGGGTGACCCCGGTCCCCCGCCGTACGTCCCCGATCTCGATCCGGCCGTCAGCTCGGACGACGCCCTCGAAGGGGTCGGCGCCGTCGGCCAGCAGCAGCGAGCCGTCGAGGTCGGCGTAGTCCACGAGTGGCGCGAGGTGGGCGGCGGCGGCGATGGAGGCGGCGGACTCGACCATGCAGCCCAGCATCACCTCCAGGCCGTGGGCCCGCGCGGCGGCGATCAGGTCCCGGGCGGCGACGGGACCGCCACACTTCATGAGTTTGCAGACGACGACATCGGCGCGGTCGGCGACCCGGGGTACGTCACTGGCGACGAGACAGGACTCGTCGGCGGCGACCGGCAGGGGCGCCCGCTCGTGGACGAACCGCAGCGCCTCGGGCTGGTCGGCGGGGACGGGCTGTTCGAGGAACTCGACGCCGTGGTCGGCGAGGGTCTCGGCCACGCCGAGCGCCTCGCGGGCGGTGAAGGCCTCGTTGGCGTCCACGCGGACCGTGGCGTCGGGGGCGGCCTCGCGGACGGCGGCGACGGCGCGCTCGTCGCGGGCGGGGTCGCCGCGCAGTTTCACCTTCAGGACGGCGTGACCGGCGTCGACCGCGGCCGCCGCGCGGTCGCCCATCTCCTCCGGGTCGGCCAGGCCGACGGTGTAGGAACTCCGTGGCGTCCCGGGCGTGAGCCCGAACAGGCGGTACAGCGGCACGTCGAGGCGGCGCGCGGCGAGGTCGTGGGCGGCGACGCTCACGCCGGCCCGGGCCGCCGGGTTGCCGCCGACCACACCCGCGAGGTCGGTCTCGATCGCCCGCAGCGCGAGCGGGTCGCGGTCCTCGACCGCCGCCAGCAGGTCCGGGAGGACGCTCTCGACGGTGTCGGCGGTCTCGCCGTACCGGCCGGCGGGGGCGGCGGCCCCGACGCCCGTCTCGCCGTCGTCGGACAGTTCCACGAGGACGTTCTCTGCGGTCTCGGTGGTGCCCCGGGCGATGCCGAAGGGTGTCTCCAGGTCGAGTCGCAGGCGCTCCGTGCGGGCGTTCACAGCACCGCCTCCAGGAGGTCGCCGGCGTCGTCGCGGACGGGATCGACGGCGGGGGCGTCGATCGCCGCCGCGTACGTCTCGACCGCCCGGCGTGCCTCGTCGTCGGCCAGGCCGGCGGTGTTGAGCGCGCCGGCGACCACGTCGGCGGCGTGGACGGGGTCGGCCATCGACTCGTAGAGGTCGGCGTACTCCGTGGGGGACGGCAGCGGGGTGTCCTCGTAGCCGTGGACGCGCTCGCGGCCGGCGCGGTGACAGAGGACGAGCGCGTCGGGCGCGGCACCGTGGAGGATACCGCAGGTGACCGCGGAGTAGGCGGGGTGGGCGATCGACCCCTGGCCCTCGACGACCAGGAGGTCGGGTTCCGCCGGCGGAGGCAGCGGGTCGGCGCCCGGGCGGTCGCGGGAGCGCTCGCCGGCGCCGGCCCGGACCAGTCGCTCGGCGGCGCCGGCGGTGAAGTCGCTGACGGTGCGGTCGACGGCGATCCCCCACCCCTCCAGCATGATGCCGGTCTGGCCGGTCGGCACGGCGCGGGCGTCGACGCCGCGGTCGCGAGCGGCCCGCACGAGTTCCATCGTCGTCGTCATCTTGCCCACGGAGCAGTCGGTGCCGACGGTGAGCACCACCCGTGGTGTCACCTCGTCCCCCACGCCCTCGGCGACGGTCAGGTCCGCGGGTGGCTCGCGCACGTCCCGCAGGTCGGCACCGCCCTCGGCCGCGAGGCGAGCGAACTCCTCGTCGTCGGCCAGCCGGTAGTGCAGGCCAGCCTCGACGTTCCACCCCGATTCGAGCGCCCGCCGCACGTCCGGGCGCCAGGACGCCTCGAAGCCGCCGCCGATGGGGGCGATCCCGATCACCAGCGTGTCGACGGCGTCGGCGCCGTGGTCGTCGATGAGTGCGGCGCAGTCGGCGTAGACGGGGGCGTCTTGCACGTCCCGCAGGTCGTGGTCGGCGACGCGCGGGCGGGCGGCGCCGTCGCCCGTGTCGCCGGCGAGGTCGCGGTCGAGGACGCCGACGACCTCGCGGTCGCCGTACCGGAGCAGTCCGACGGCGGTCTTCGCCCGGTCGGGGAACTTCCCGTGGGCGAGGACGGCGATGCGTTCCATGCGCCCGCCTCGACCGGTCCGACCATAAGCGTGGCTCCGGTGGGGTCGCCGCCGGACTTTTGTTCCGCCTCGTGCGAACGGTTGACAACGAGCGATGGCTGTGTGGGATGTGTCGCCGTTCGTCGGGGTGTACGCCGCCGCGACGGTCGTCTCTGTCGTGCTCGCGGCGTACGGCTGGCGTCGCCGGGGCGACGCCGGCCTGGCCTTCGCGGCGTTCATGCTCTCGGTGACGGTGTGGTCCGCGGCCCAGACAGTCGGTCTGGTGGCGACGACGCTCGAGACCAGGCTGTTTCTCGAGCGGGTGAAGTGGCTCGGCATCGCCTCGGTGCCGGTCACCTTCCTGGTGTTCGCCGCGCAGTACGCCGGTCACGACCGCTGGATCACCACCAGACGAGTCGGCGCACTGGCGAGCGTCTCGGCGCTGGTGGCGACGCTGGTCTGGCTCAACCCCGGCGGTAGCGTCTGGGTCGCCCCGGAGTTGCTGCGCACCGACGGGCTCACCGCGCTGCCGTACGACCGGGGGCCGCTGTTCTGGGTCGCGGTCACGTACGTCTACATGCTCGGAGTGCCCGCGACGGCGATGCTCGCCAGCCTCGCGCTGAACGGCGACAACCTCTACATCGGGCAGGCGGTCTCGGTGTTCGTCGGGGCCATCGTGCCGCTCGTGGCCGGGGGTGTCTCGGCGGCCGGTCTCACGCCGGTCGACATCGACCTCACGCCGGTCGGGTTCGCGGTCACCGGCGTCGCCTTCGCGTACGCGCTCGTGCGACACGACTTCCTGACCGTCGTCCCCGCCACCCGCCGGGTCGGCCGTGACGCCGTCGTCCGCAACATGCGTGACGGCGTCGTCGTCATCGACGACCGCGACCGGGTGATCGACGCCAACCCCGTCGCCGAACGGGTGTTCGAGGCCGACCGCTCGACGCTGGTCGGCCGGTCGATCACGGACCTGCCTGGCGTCGAGGACGAGGGGGGCGGCTGGAGCGGCGACCTCACCACCAGCGACGGCCGCCTGTTCGAGATGGACGCCGCGCCGCTGACCGACCGCGACGGCGGCCAGGTCGGCGCCGTCGTCACCCTGCGCGACGTGACCGAACTGCGCACCCGTCAGCAGCGACTCACCGTCCTCAACCGCGTCCTGCGGCACAACCTCCGCAACGACATGAACGCCATCGACGGCTACGCGACGATGCTCGCCGACCGCTTCGACGCCCCGCCCGCCCAGCAGGTGCGGAAGGTGTCCGCCGAGGTGGTCGACCTCGCCGACAAGGCTCGCGAGATAGAGCGGGTGATGGCCCGGCGCGGCGAGACCGAACCCGTCCCCGTCGACGAGCTGGTCGAGCCCATCGCCGCCGCCGTCGACGACCGCTTCGACGCCATGGTCACCGTCGACTGCTCGTCCTCGACGGCTGTCCCCGGGCGTGGGCTGCTCGAACCCGCCGTCCAGAACGTCGTCGAGAACGCCGCCGAGCACAACGACGCCGACGACCCCCGCGTCGACGTAACCGTCACGAACGGCGACGACACCGTCGACATCGTCGTCGGCGACAACGGCCCCGGCATCCCGCCACAGGAGCGGGAGGTGCTACTGAAGGGGACCGAGACCGCCCTCACGCACGGCTCCGGACTGGGACTGTGGCTCGTCTACTGGGCCGTCGAGAGTGTCGACGGCGAGATCGAGTTCGAGGACAACGACCTCCGTGGCTCGGTCGTCACGCTGCGGGTGCCCACCGCCGAGGTGGCCGCCGACGCCGGCCCGGCCCCGGAGGCGACCGACGACGCCGACGCCTCGGCGCCGCCCTCTGCCGCCGACGACTAAATCCGGTACAGTCGCGTCGTCCAGAACTCCTCGAAGGCGGTCTCCAGTGCCGTCTCCGGGTCGCCCGTGGCGTCGACCGCCGCCGTCGCCGCCGGCCGCGCCGTCTCCGCGAGCGCCCCCACGGCGTCGCGGCCGCCGACCAGGTACAGCGGCTCGGTGCCGTGCTCGGCCAGCACCTCCCGGCAGCGGTCCAGGTGGGCCTCGACCTGCTCGTCGCGCAACCGCTCGAACCGCGCCTGCGAGAACCCACCCTTCGAGTGGCTCCCCTGCACCTCGCTCTCGACGCCCTCGAAGGCGACCCGCTCGCGACCCTCGTACACCCCGACGGCGAGCACGTCCGCCCGGACGACGGCGAGGGTGTACTCCCCCGTCGGCAGGTAGTTCGACCGCTCCAGGTCGAACCCATCCGACCACACCACCCGTCGCTCGGGCGACAGCGGCGGCGCCAGTGCCGCACTCACCAGCCCGTCGTCGTCGGTCACCGCGACACAGGGGGCCGCCCGCGACAGCACCCCGGCGCGGTCACCGAACGCCGCCCGGGCCGCCTCGGGCACCGCGGCGCCCCCCCCGTCGGCGGTCCCGACGCCTACCGTCGCCGTCAGCGCCCGCTCCGGCCCGGTCTCGACACTGTCCAGGGTGTCAAGCACCCGCTCGACCGCCCGGAGGCCGAGGCGCTCGACGCCCCGGAACTGCACCTCCCGGTCGTCGTCCTGGCGGTCGAGTTCGCCCTCCAGTTGGGCGATCCGGTCCTCCAGTCTGTTCGCGCGCTCCTCGGCCTCCTGGCGGGCGGTGACGGCGTCGGCGCGGCGCTCTGACTCCGCCGACAACTGCTCCTGCAGGGAGTCACGCTCCTCGCGCACCTCCTCGAGTTCGGCCTCCAGTTCCTCGATGCGCTCCTGCAGGCTCGCCCGCCCCAGCAGACGGTCCAGCGCGCTCATCGCCCGACACGTCGGGCGACCCGGGATTAAAACGTGGGGTCGATCGACCCTCTCGGGCTCGCGACGCCAGTTCTCTCGGTGCAGCCGCTCACTACGTTCGTGTGTTACGCCGCGAGAAGCGTCCTGACGGAGATTTGAACCCGCCGGACCGGTCGCCTCGCTGCGCTCGGCGCTGCGGTCCGTCTGCTCAAATCTCCAGGGACTTCCTGCAGCACGGACTCCTCGCTACGCTCGTTGTCGTGTGCTGCAGGAAGCGTCCTGACGGAGATTTGAACTCCGGTCACAGGCTCCGCAAGCCCGTAGGATGGTCCACTACCCTATCAGGACTCACGCCACCGTAGGGAGGTCCACCGTATACCGGTTACGGTGTCGGCTCGCCCGGCCCGGGGGGAAACCATTTGTTTCAGCCGTTCCTACGCTGGTACATGAACAGACGCGACCTCCTGCGTGGCGTGGCGGCCGCCGGCGCCGTCGGCGCCCTCGCCGGGTGTGTCTCCGAGTCCGACCCCGGTGACGCGGGCGGGGACTCCGACGCCGACCCGGACACGACCGCGCGGCCCCCGTCGCTGGTCGGGGGTGAACTCGTCGACGCCAGAGGTGAGTGTGCCGGCGACGCCGACGAGGACCGCAACGCGGCGGCGGTCGAGTTCGGTGACACCGGCGTGACGGTGACCGGCGGCGTCGGCACGCCCAACCCCTGTTACGAGGCCTCGCTCGCGGAGCCGTCGTACGACGCCGACGCGGACGAACTGACGGTGACCGTCGCCGTGACGGCGAGAGAGGCCATCTGCCAGCAGTGTCTCGGCACCGTCCAGTACGAGGCGGCCGTCGAGTTCGACGGCGGCCTGCCCGGGACGGTGACGGTGCGACACGAGCGCGACGGCGAGACGACGACGGTCACGACCACCGAGCGGTAATTCCACGGGCGACGGCCCGTCGGGCGGTGTGGGTCACGAGCGTTTATCAGTCGGGACGGGACCACCTGGCCCCATGCGACCGGCGCGACTGACGGCCAGGCGACCGACCGAGGGCAGAGGACAACGCTTACGGATGGGTCGACCGTGAGAGACGTAGCGATGAGTGAGAGCGACGGCGAACGTGACCACGGTGGGGGTGTGCCCGAGGACGACGGCGTCGCGGCGGTGTACGCCGACCACGACATCGACGTCTCGCTCGGCGAGTTCCGCGAGGCCGTCGCCGAGAAGGTCGATCAGATGGGCGGACTCGCCGACGAGGAGAGCGCGGCGATGCTGGTCGCGCACGAACTCGACGAGCAGGAGGTCGAGACCGTCGCCGACATCGAACCCGGGATGGACGACGTGCAGTTCACCGCGAAGGTGGTCTCGGTGGGCGAGTTGCGCGCCTTCGACCGTGACGACGGCGAGGAGGGTCGCGTCCTCAACGCCGACGTGGCCGACGAGACCGGTTCCGTGCGGGTCACCTTCTGGGACCGCCTCGCGGAGGAGGCCGACGACCAACTGTCGGTCGGCGACGTGATCGCCTTCGGCGGCCGTCCCGCGGACGGCTACAACGGCGTCGAGGTGAACGTCGACGACGTGAAGACCGATGTCGACGCGACGATCGACGTCCAACCGGGTGAGACTCACCAGATCGAGGACCTCTCGATGGGGCTGTCCGACGTCACCGTCCGCGGTCGGGTGCTCGACGTCGGCAGCGTCCGCACCTTCGACCGCGACGACGGCAGCGAGGGCCGCGTCGCCGGCGTGACGATCGGCGACCCCACCGGCCGGATCCGGGTGACGCTATGGGGCGATCAGACCGCGGCGATCGACGACCTCGCGGCCGGGGACTCGATCGAGGTGGTCGACGGCTACGTCCGCGAGCGCGACGGTGACCTCGAACTGCACTGCAACGACCGCAGCGAACTCCACGAGACCGACGAGCCAGTCGAGTACACCCCCGACAGCACGCCGATCGGCGATCTCGAGATCGGCACGACGGTCGACATCGCGGGTGTGGTCCGCACCGCCGACCCGAAACGTACCTTCGACCGCGACGACGGCAGCGAGGGCCAGGTCCGCAACGTCCGCGTGCAGGACGACACCGGCGACATCCGGGTGGCGCTGTGGGGCGAGAAGGCCGACCTCGACGTCGGCCCGGGTGACCGCGTCGCCTTCGCCGACGTGGAGATCGAGGACGGCTGGCAGGATGACCTCGAGGCCTCCGCGAACTGGCGCTCGACGGTGACCGTGCTGGAGGACGGCGCCGACCCCGCGACCGCCGCCGGCGGCGACACGGGCACGGGCACGGGCACGGACTCCACCGACACCGACACCGACGACGGTCCCACCGGACTGGACGCCTACGCGGACGGTGAGGCTCTGGCGACGGGGGGCGACGACGCCGGGAGCGAGGAGAACGGCGACCGCGTCGAGTTCACCGGGACGGTGGTGCAGGCGGGTGACCCGGTCGTGCTGGACGACGGGCAGGGGACGGTCCGGGTGGAGACGGGCGCGTCGGTCCACCTCGGCGAGGAGGTGACGGTGCGGGGCCGCGAACTCGAACCGGGCCACATCGACGCCGACGAGGTGCGTTAGCGGTCGAGCGCCGTCGAGCGCGTCGCTCGCGGTGTCACAAGCGTTATCCGTGCGGTCACCGACCGCCGGACATGAGCGTCGAGTTACCCTTCGCCCCGGTGGACTCGGTGATCCGCCGCAACGCCGACGGGCTCCGCGTCGGCAGCGACGCCACCGAGGAACTCGCCCGGCGCATCCAGTCCCACGGCGCCGCCCTGGCGGTCGAGGCCGCCGCCGCCGCCGACGCCGACGACCGCAAGACGCTGATGGCCGCTGACTTCGACGCCGAGGTGCCCGACCGCGAGACGGTGACGCTGCCGATCGCCCCCGTCGACCGTATCGCTCGCCTGGAGATCGACGACCGCTACCGCGTCGCCGCCGACGCACGGGTCGCGCTGGCCGGTCTCTTGGAGGAGTACGCCGACGACGTGGCCGGTGGCGCCGCCACGCTCGCCCGACACGCCGACCGCCGCACCGTCAAGGCCGAGGACGTCGAGACCTACCTCGCACTCGAGGCGTGATCTACGTCGACCGGCGGTGTCTCGATCACGACCCCACCTCACACCCCGAGTCGCCCGCCCGTCTCCGGGCGGTCCTCGACGCCCTCGACGGGCGTGGACTGGCGACTCACACGGCGCCGCCGGCGTCGCGGTCGACGCTGACAGCCGTCCACGACCCCGACTACCTCGACGAACTCCGCGCCCTCTGCGAGGCGGGCGGCGGCCGCTGGGACGCGGACACCCACGCCGTGCCCGAGACTGACGAGGTGGCCCGGGTGAGCGCCGGACTCGCGGTCCGTGCCGTGACGAGTGCCGACGGCCCGCGGTTCGCGCTCGGGCGGCCCCCCGGCCACCACGCCACCCGCGACGACGCGATGGGGTTTTGCTTCTTCAACAACGTCGCCGTCGCCGTCGAGCGGGCGCTGGCGGGCGACGGTGACGGCGACACCGGTGCTGCCAGTGACGACGGGACCCCCCCCGACCGGGTCGCCGTCGTGGACTGGGACGTCCACCACGGCAACGGCACGCAGGCACACTTCTACGACCGCGGGGACGTGCTGTACGTCTCGGTCCACGCCCGCGGCCTGTTCCCCGGGTCCGGCGCCGCCGAGGAGACCGGCATCGGCGCCGGCGAGGGGGCGACGCTGAACCTGCCCGTGCCCGGCACCGCCGGCGACGAGGAGGCCCTCGCCGTCTACGACCGGGTCGCAGACCCCGTCCTGCGCCGGTTCGACCCCGACCTCCTCGTGGCGAGCGCGGGCTTCGACGCCCACCGCCGTGACCCGCTGTCCCGCGCCCGGGTGACGACCGAGGGGTTCGGGTCGCTGGCCGCTCTCGTCGGCCGGACAGCGCGGGCGGTCGACGCTGCCGGGCCCGCGGTCGTCCTCGAGGGCGGGTACGACCCCGACGCGCTCGCGGCGAGCGTGCTGGCGACCCACGAGGCGCTGGTCGACGGCGCCGACCCCGTCGCGGTGCCCGGGACGGTCCCGGAGACGGTCGCCTCGCTGGTCGACGACCAGCGTCGCCGGTTCGACCTGTGAGTCAGGGCCGCGGCTCGAAGTACCGCCGGAGGTCGCGAGCGAACCCCTCGCGCTCGGCCAGGCGGGCCACCTCCTCGCCGACGAGCACCGCGTGGTCGCGCTCGACAGCGCGCTCCACGTCGGGGCCGAGGCCCACCCGGGAGAGGGCCGCCCGGACGACCGCCGCCGGGGTGGTGTGCTCGCGCTCGCGCTCGACGACGTAGCGGTCCCCGTCGCAGTACGGCCCGTAGGCGTCGCCGTCGGCGTACTTCCGGTAGAACCCCTCGGCGTGCTCGCGGACGGCGACCGGCGGCCCCTCGTGGCGCTCGACAGCGGACAGCTCGCGGACGGCGCACTCGAACAGGAGGGCGGCGCGGTCCCCGTCGGCGTCGCCCGGGCGCGTCGACTCCTCCGGCCGGTCGAGGAGCGTCCCCGAGCGCACCGGTCGGAAGCCGGCGCGGTCGAGCGTGCCGACGAGGTTCGACTCCGCGCGGCGCAACTGCGGGAACAGTTGGTCGTCGACGACATCGGGCGCGGGAAACGTGACGGCGACGGCGGCGGTGCCACGCTGCCGGAGGTGGTCCTCGACCGTCGCCGGGGCTAGTGGGTCCGGGTCGCGTGGCTCGAACACGTCCTCGCTCGGGTCGGCGAGCAACGCCCGGGCGTGGTGCTGGAGGCGGGCGAGACTCTCCGCCGCGACGACGCTCGCCACGTTGCGGTCGGGGTCGGTCGGGTCGATCACCACCAGCGGGGCGTCGAAGCTGGCGTCGCTGCCCGTGTCGCCAGGGTCGATCCGCACCGGGGGGTGCCACTCCCCGACCGCCTCGACCAGCGGTCGGAAGCCGCCGTGGTGCCAGACGAGCAGTTCGGCGAGGTAGCCGCCGACGCCGCGGGTCCGCAGGTCGCTGCCGTACACGCCGATCCCCTTCAGGAACGCCTTGCACACCCGCACCTCGCCCGCGAGTCGGTCGTCCAGGCGCTCGCGGAGGTACTCCGCGTGGAAGGGGGTGCGGTCGACCGCCGACCGCACCTCGCTCGCGCTCTCTAGGCGGTAACACGGCACGAGGTCGACGTCGAACCCCTCGAACGACCCCGTCACGTATGGGTGTTCGGCGTACTCCTCGCGACCGTCAGGGAGGACGGCGTGGCCCACCTGGAGACCGAACTCCGCCAGGCGGTCCCGCTCCACGTCGGCCGGGAAGCGGACGAACACGTCCACGTCGCGGTCGCCGCTGACCCAGGTGTCCCGGGCGGTCGACCCCACCTGGAGGACGTCCGCCTCGACCGGCAGGTCCGCGACCGCCTCGCGGGTCCGTTCCGTGAGGCGGTCGGCGGCGCGTTCGAGACGGGCCCGCTCCTCCTCGCCGGGGGTGACCCGTTCGCGCACCCGGTCGACGACGCGGTCGAACGCCCCGCGGGGCTCGCTGCTCATACCGGGCGTTCTCCGTCCCGGGTCGAAAGGGTGTCGTCTCCCGATTCCGAAAGGGATTTAGTCCGATCGCGCGCTACCTCGGATCGCGCCGTCTTAGCTCAGCTGGTAGAGCGCCACGCTGTTAACGTGGTGGTCCCAGGTTCGAGCCCTGGAGACGGCGTCCCCTTCCTGTGTACCTCCGACCGACGAGCCCCGGCTCTCGACCCCGGCAGACGCGAGCCGACTGGCTCCTCGACTCCGGTCCCCGTCGGAGGGAGTCCCGGCCACGGCGGTTCGCTATCGCGCCTACCGGTTTACGCCACCGTCCCGTCCGGCGACCCGACGTTGCCGGGCGGGTCCCGCGGCAGACTCCGTGGGTCTGCGGACCGCGGGACCCGGTACGCCGCCACGAGGGTCCCGGGGTTGCGCCCGCCGTTCGGACTCGACTCGCCGCAGGGCTCTCACCGACTGTCGCCGTCCCGCTGCGCGTTCCCCTCGTTGTCGACGGCTTCGCGGAGAGCGTAGTCGCCAGGTCCGGGCACTGGGCTGGGGCAGTCGCGCGACCCGCGACCACCGCCCGCCGGTCCCTGTCTCGACGGCCGTCGACGCGGTTGCCGCTGGCGACCGTGGACGGCACCGCTGTCCCCGCTCGGCGGGTGACAGTTCACGTCGTCCCGCCCTCGTGTGGTCCGCTGGCGGGGGTAAACCACGGGGCGCTATATCGAACTGGTGAGTTCGACTCGGGTCGTGTCTGTCGAGGAATTAAGAGTCGGCCCCCCGAGAGGCGTGCATGGGTGAACTCGCTGGCCTGTTCGACGCGGAGCGCGTCGCCGTCGTCGGCGCGACGGCGGAGAAAGAGTCCGTCGGCAGAGCGGTGGTCGAGAACCTCCTCGACGGGTTCGAGGGCGAGACGCTGCCGGTCAACCCCAACCGAGACAGGGTGCTCGGACACGACTGCTACCCGTCGATCGGCGCGGTCCCCGGCGCGGTGGACATGGCCGTGGTCGTGGTGCCGGCGTCGGTCGCCGTCGAGGTGGTGCGAGAGTGTGGCGAGGCGGGCGTCGAGAACGTCGTCGTCATCACGGCGGGGTTCGCGGAGGCCGGTCCGGAGGGCGAGGCCCGGGAGGCCGACCTCGTCAGCGTGGCCGAGGAGTACGACCTCAACCTCGTGGGGCCGAACTGCCTCGGCGTGATCGCCACGGACTCGGGCATGAACGCGACCTTCGCACAGCAGAACGCCGAACCGGGGTCGATCGCGCTGATGAGCCAGTCGGGGGCGTTCATCACCGCCGTCCTCGACTGGGCGGGCGACGCCGGGCTCGGCTTCACGGAGGTGGTGTCGCTCGGCAACGAGGCGGTGCTCGACGAGGTGGACTTCCTCGAGGCGTTCGAGGACGACCCCGAGACCGACGTGATCGTCGCCTACCTGGAGGACGTCGAGGAGGGTCGTCGCTTCGTCGAGACCGCCCGCGAGGTGACCCAGGAGACGCCCGTCGTCGTGCTGAAGTCCGGCCGGACCTCTGTCGGCGCCCGGGCGGCCGCCTCCCACACCGGGTCGATCGCCGGCAGCGACCGCGCGTACGACGCCGGCTTCTCGCAGGGCGGGGTCGTCCGCGCACGAACGGTACAGGAACTGTTCGACGAGGCACGCACGCTGGCCGGCCAGCCCCTGCCCGAGGACGACACCGTCGCCGTCGTCACGAACGCCGGCGGCCCCGGGGTGATGGCCGCCGACGCCGTCGGCGACACGCGGCTGGACCTGGCGGCGCTGTCGGGCGACACTCGCGAGCGACTGCGGGAGGTGTTGCCGCCCGGCGCCGACGTGGAGAACCCGGTGG
>CAYODS010000049.1:0-6770 GCA_964402765.1 uncultured Halobacteriales archaeon | reverse complement strand
GATCTCGACCGCTTCCGGGCGGCACTCGACGCCGTGCTCGCAGACGACGGCGTCGGCGGCGTCGTGACGATCTCCGCGCCGACGGCGATCTTCGACTTCCCCGACCTCGTCCGGGTGATCCGCGAGGTACACGCCGACCACGACACGCCGCTGGTCACCTGCCTGATGGGCGGCGACGACGCCAGTCGGGCGGCACGGGGCCTCGACGAGGACGGCATCCCCAACTTCTTCGACCCCGACCGTGCGGTGCGGGGCCTGGCCGCCCTCGCCGAGCAGCGACTCGTCCAGGAGCGCACCTACGACCCGCCGACGGAGTACGACGTGGACCGCGACCGGGCGGCGCGGGTGCTCGACCGCGCGAGCGCGGCCGGCAAGCGTCAACTTGGCCTGGAGGCGATGGAACTGCTGGACGCCTACGGCGTGCCGACCGCCCCCGGAGGACTCGCCAGCACCCCCGCGGAGGCGGCCGACATCGCCGACGACATCGGCGGGCCGGTGGCGATGAAGATAGTCAGCCCGGACATCGTCCACAAGTCCGACGTGGGCGGCGTGGAGGTGGACGTCTCGCCCTCGGCGGCGGCCGAGACCTACGAGCGGATCGCCGACCACGCCCACGACCACGACCCGACGGCGACCGTCGAGGGGGTGTACGTGCAGGCGATGGTCGACCCCGCCGACGGCACGGAGACGCTGCTGGGGATGAACCGCGACCCGCAGTTCGGGCCGCTGGTCGCGTTCGGACTGGGCGGCGTGTTCGTCGAGATCCTGGAGGACGCCGCCACCCGTGTCGCGCCGGTCAGCGAGTCGGAGGCACGGGCGATGACCGAGGAGATCAAGTCCGCGCCGATGCTGCGGGGCGCCCGCGGCCGCGCCCCGGCCGACGTCGACGCCGTCGTGGAGTCGATCTGCCGGCTCTCGCAGCTCGCGGTGGACTTCCCCGAGATCGAGGAACTGGACGTGAACCCGCTGATCGTCTCCCCGGAGGGGGTCAGCGCGGTCGACCTGCGGCTCACCCTCGCCGGCGAGGACTGACCCCGGGGCGACCCGCCGGTTGGCTCACCGGTCGTCGCGTGACTCCGGCGTGACCGCCAGCACCTCGCCCGGGCGCCGTGCCAGGGCCGGCCGCTCGCCGCCGCCGAAGACGGCGCGGACCTCCTCGTCGTCGAGGCTGTCGACGACCCCGGCCGCCTCGGCGTGCAGCTCGTGGACCCGGCCCAGGAACGCGCGGTACGTCTCGCTGTCGGCCCGCTCGGCGACGGTGTTCCGTCGCCTGGCGAGGGCGACCCGGCTGACGGCGGCGGCGAACTCGGCGAGCGGGTCGGGGTAGTCGTCGCGGGCGAGCGTCCGCTCGACGGCGTCGACGAGGTCCGGCTTCGTCGCCGGCTTGACCAGGTAGTCGTCGAAGGCGTGACACACCACCTCCGGCCCGCGCTGGGGGGCGCCGGTGACGACCAGCCGCGGTCCCGGCGCGGCCGACGCCGAGAGGAACCGGTCGAGGACGACCACGTCGGCACCGTACCGCCCGTCGGCGAGCGACTCGTCGGCGCTCGCCGTCTCCACGCCGTACCCCTCCTCGCGGAGCCAGTGGTGGTAGAGGCGCGCGACCCCGTCGACGCCGTCGCTCACCAGGACACGGGCGTCCCCGCTCACGCCGTCACCCCGCCGGCGGGGGATCGTCCGTGGGCTGTCCGTCGCTCCGCGCGGGCGGGCACGGTCTCAGTCGTCGCTGACCGCGGTCAACTGGACGTCCCAGCGGCTGGTGCCGGGCGTTCCGGAGGGGATCGACCAGCCGCCCTCGACGTCGACGCCGTTCATCTCGGCCCTCCAGACGGTGGCGAGCAGCTGCTCCCGGAACTCGCGCTCACCGACGCTGCGGTCGCCGGGGTCGACCCAGAACTCCCTGCCGTCCCACTCGCGCGGCCGGACGGTGATCAGTCCGTCGGCGGCGACGCTCACCTCGTAGGGGCCGTAGCCGAACCAGACGACGCCCTCCGCGGGCCCGTCGCCGTCGACCCCCGGCCCGAACAGCCGCTCCAGGGCGTCCACGTCGACGATCGACTGCAGCGGCGGGCCGAGACAGGGGTCGTGGTCGGGGTTGACCGACTCGATCGCCCGGTGGATCGCCGCCGCGATCGACTCCTCGGTCGCCCAGTCGTAGTGCGTGCGACCCTCCTCGCTTGCCCACTCCTGCCGGCTCTCCCCGGTCGCCTGGTCGTCGTCGGTCACGGCGCCGTCACCTCGGTCGACCGCTCGCACGTCTCGTTGACGGTCAGTCGCTGCGGTTGCACGTCCACTCGATGGACGGTACCGGACGAGTGTCTGCGGGCTACTGGCCGTGGGCTCGCGGCCCGTCACCCCCTACGTGCGTAGCCCCCCGCCCGCCCGGCCGCCGCCGACCTCGCCCGGACCGCACGACGGCGCTGGGGCGGTCACGCGGTCCCCTCGAACAGGGTGGCCATGACTACGCGCTCGGCCGCGCGGCGGTGTGACTGGTAGGTCGGCGAGGCGATGTCCAGCGCCGAGGCGAGGTCCTCGTTCGTCGCGGCGCGGGGCCACTCGTAGTAACCCCCGTAGAAGGCGGCCCGCAGCGCCTCGTACTGTCGGTCGGTACAGGCCTCCCGTACGGCGGCGTGGACGGTCATCGGCGTCGTCTCCTCGCTCACCTCCGAGCGCCGGGCCAGCAGCTCCGAGTCGGGGAACGTCTCGGCGACGTCCTCGGCGATCCCCCGGACCGACCCGCTCTCCGGCAACTGCACGGTGACCGACGCGGTTTCGCCGTCGGTCGACAGTGCCGTCAGGCGTGCCCCGTGGTCGTACAGCAGGTCGAACAGCGCCGTCCGCTCCCCGGTGACGCGGTACAGCGCGGTGTCCGCCTCGACGGTGAGCGTCTCGACCGACGCCACCCCGTGCAGGCCCTCGATGGTCTCCCGGACCCCGTCGTCGACGGACTCGACCTCGAGGAACGTGACCAGCGAGTCGGCGCCGACGGGCACGGCCCCGCGGAGCCTCACCGCCGTCCCCAGTGCCCTGGCGACCCGGTTGAGCAGGAGCCTGTCGTCCCCGATCTCGAACGCCAGTTCGGTCTCGACGGGGGCCACCTGCCCCCGGGTGGTGCCGAGCGCCGCCATCGCCTGGCCGATCATCTCGCCGAGGTCGCCGAACACCACCCGCTCGTCGTCGGTGAACGGGGCCGACTCCGCCACGTGGACCACCAGCACCTCGTCGGGCTCGCTCTCGATGGGGATCGGGACGGCGGCGACCGAGCGGTAGTCGTACTGCAGCGCCGTCTCGCGCAGCGACGCCCACTCCGGGTCGTCGAGGACGTCGTCGGCGGTGCGCAGTTCGCCCGCCGACAGCGCGGCGGCCGCGAGGTCGAACAGCGGTGAGGCCCCGGCGCCCTCGACCGCCCCGGCGTGGCCGGCGTCGAGGTGCTCGACCGTGACCGGCACCACCCCGTCCCCGTCGGTCCGCTCGCCGATCCAGGCGGCGGTGTACGGCTCCTGGGCGGTGAGTTCCCGGCAGACGGCGGCCCGTATCTCCTCTCTGGTGGTCGCCTCGAACAGCGAGCGGTTGATCTCGCGGATGATCCCGTTGAGACGGTCCAGCGCCGCCAGTTCCTCGGTCTGGCGCTGCAGGCGCCGCTCCTGATCCCTGAGTCGCGTGCGTCGCTCGACGCTCGTCAGCGCGGCCTCCAGGTTCGTCGCCAGGATCGAGCAGAGTTCGACACTGGTCTCGGACAGGCCCTCCGCGGTCGTCGAGGCGGTGCTGAGCAGCCCGTGACTGCCAAGCGGGACGTAGAGGGCGTCAGTCACCGGGCGGTCCGGGACGCCGTCGTGGCTCGCCGCGTCGGGGACGTACCGCCGCTCCCCGTCGACGAACACGTCCCAGACGACGCCGCCGTCCTCGGGCCCGATCGGCGCTGCCGTCCACAGTTCCGCTCGCTCCCGCTCGGACTGGGCGACGGCGACCAGCGCGTTCTCTGACTCGTCGAACCCGAACACGGTCGCGCCCACCGTCCCGAGCAGGTCCTCGGCGGCCCTGACCGCGACCCTGGCCACCTCCTCCGGGGTCTCCTGGCGGAACATCTCGCGGGTGTGCTCGTGGAGGGACTCGACGGCCGCGCGGTACTGGTGGCGCTCGCTCCCCGCCTTTACGATCGTCAGCACCGCCGACTCGTCCTCGTACACGATCGGCCGCGAGGTGGTCGCGATGTAGCGACGCTCGCCGTCGACGGTCGTCATCTCGCGGTCGTAACTCGTCGGCGCCATCTCGCCTCGCTGTGTCTTGCGGGCCACCTCGACGGCGTCCTCGCGCTCCTCGCTGGGCAGGTAGTCGGTGATCGAGGTGCCGACCAGCCCCTCGGCGTCGTCGACGCCGACGAGGCGGGCCAGCGCCTCGTTCGCGAACAGTATCTCCCCGTCGGCGTGGACGAGGATCGGGTCCGGGGACATCTCGACCAGCGTGCGGTACCGGCGCTCGCTGCGCTCGAGGGCTCGCTCGCGGCGTCTGCGTTCGCTGATGTCCCTTATGACGCCGGCGGTACGGTCCCCCTCACCGCTGGTCGGGAACAGGCGCCCGTGGAGTTCACACGGGACGGTCCCGCCGTCGGCTCTGGTGATCTCCGTCTCGAGCACGGCGTCGTCCGCGTCGCCGGCCTGCATCTCCGCCCGGAGTCGCTCGCCCGCCCGGACCGCCGACTCGTCGAACACCAGCGAGGCGTGGGCGCCGATCAGCTTCGACCTGTCGTACCCCGTCATCTCGACCAGTGCCTCGTTGACCGTCTCGAAGCGGTACTGCTCGTCGAACACGTAGACGCCGTCCGGCACCGTCTCGATCGTCGCCTCGTACCGCTGGCGCTCGCGCTCGCGTCGCCGCCGCTCGGTGACGTCCTCCAGGATCCCGATCGCCCCGCCGACCTCGCCGTCGGGATCGCGGTTCGGCGCCGTCCACAGGCGCACGTCAAGCATGTCGCCCTCCTTTGTCCGCCGGACCGTCTCGAAGGCGTCCGTCGAGTCACCCTCGAACACCTCCCGCCGGATCCCCTCGTGCTCGTACGAGCGGTCCTCGGGGATCGTCGGGAGCGGCTCGCCGATCACCTCCTCCCTGGACCAGCCGAACACCCGCTCCGCGGCGGGGTTCCACGTCTCGACGCGGTCGTCCTCGTCGACGCTGATGATCGGCAGCGGCGCCGCGTCGATCAGCGCCTGTAACTCCTCTCTGGTCGCCGCCAGTTCGCGCTCGCGCTCCTTGCGCTCGGTCACCTCCCGCGAGTACACCACGCGCCCACCGACGGCGTCGTCTCGCTGGTCGACGACGACGGCCTCGAACCAGCGCCACCCTTCGGGGTCACGCACCCGGTACTCGAAGGCGTCGCTGGCGCCCGCGTCCTCGACCGCCCCGAGTGCGCGCTCGAACCGGTCGTGGTCCTCGGGGTGGACGTGGTCGAACGGCGTCGTCCCCACCAGCGACGAGGCGTCGTCGCCCAGCGTGCGTTCGAGTGAGCGGCTCGCACAGACGTACCGGTCGTCCTCGTCGACGACGGCGACCCCCCACGGCGCGCGCTCGACGAGTGAGCGGTAGTACCGTCGCACTCGCTCGGCGCGGTCGGCCACACGGCCGGAGCGGATCTCCCTCCTGACCCGGTCGACCAGTTCCCCGAAGTCCTCACCGAGCTCCGAGGCACGGAGGTAGCCGGTGACGTCGTGGCCGATCGACTCCGCGGCGACCGACTCGGAGCCCGCCGCCGCGACCAGGAAGAACGGGAGGTCGGGGTGGTCCCGCCGGACGGCCGCGAGCAGTTCCACCCCCGTCCCGTCCGGCAGGTCGTGGGCACTGACCACACACTCGACCCCGCCGTCCTCGACGGCGTCGAGGGCGGCACCCACCCCCGGCACGACGCTGACGCGCGCCTCCAGACCGTCGTCCGCCTCGATCGCCGCCCTCGCTGCCTCCGCGGTCTCCCGGTCGCCGTCCACGTACAGCACCCGCGCCGCCCGCTCGTCGTCCACCCCTGGCAGGTCGCCGTGGATGCTCATACCTCACCGAAGTGAAAACAGGCAATAAGTTCTGCGGGCGTGAGGAGTCCCTGCCGACCGCGACGGGCGGCGCTCACCCGGCACCACTCCGGGTCGGGCGACCGACGGGGGTCGGCCCGCTCGCCGCTCGCCGGGCTCGCGGCGATTCGCTATTGTCGCATCCGGTTTATCAGGCGGCGGTGTCGACCTCGTCGTCGATCCGGACGAAGTCGTACGAGCAGTCCGGACAGCGCCATTTCGTCTTCTCGCCGAGGTGTAGCTCGGTGCTGGCGGCGCGGTAGAACTCTCGTTTCTCGCCACACTCGGGGCAGACCCGCTCCAGTCCGTCCATGGTCCCGTGTCCGACCGGAGCCCGCTTCAACGCGGCGATCCCCGGCGACTGAAGTGGACGCCCCTCCACCCAGACGTATGTCCATCTACACGGGACGCGGCGACGAGGGTCAGACCGATCTCTGGAACATGGAGCGGGTGTCGAAGACCTCCCCGCGGGTCGAGGCGTACGGCACCGTCGACGAGCTCAACACCGTCGTCGGCGTCGCCCGCCCCACCGGTCACGACGACGTGGACGACCAGCTCGGGACGGTACAAAACGACCTGTTCACCGTCCAGGCCGACCTCGCGAACCCCGACTCCTCCCCGGGCGAGGACGACCTACCGGGCGTGACCGCCTGTGTCCGCGAGGAGCACGTCGACCGCCTGGAGGAGTGGATCGACGCCCACGAGACCGACCTGCCC
>CAYODS010000048.1:18950-19573 GCA_964402765.1 uncultured Halobacteriales archaeon | reverse complement strand
CAACGTAGTGAGGAGCGCAGCGAGTGAGGTGCCCGCAGCGGGGCGGGGGCTTTCTGGGCGGTCCCATCAGAGACACCACGGAGTGAGAGCAGCGGAGCGGAAGCGTACAAGCCGGAGTCCCCGCCGTCGAAACCGAGGAACGTCCAGGGAGCGAGCGCAGTACTTTTCGCCGCCCGTCGCCGATCCGTACACATGAGCGACTTCGACAAGGAGGCGGAGCGAGAGAAGCTCCGCGAGAAGTACGGCGACGAGTCCGACGAGCGAGCCGCCACCCGCCAGATGTCCGAACTCCTCCTGAAGGGCGCGACGATGACGAACAAACACTGTGACACCTGCGGCGACCCCGTCTTCCGGTACGACGGCCAGGAGTTCTGCCCGACCTGCCAGGGCCAGGACGGCACCGACGGCGACGGCCAGGCGGGCGAGACGGAGTCCGAGACGACGACGTCGAGCGCCGCCGAGGGTGGCGCCGGGACCGACGCCGACCAGACGGGCGGCGAGCGCCCGGTCGAGGTCGACACCCCGGACACGGCCACGGAGTCCGAGCCGCCAGCGGCCGCTCGACCGCAACGGAGCGACGAGCGGACGGGCGAGGAGCGGGCGCCCGGGAGCAGGGGGCAGCG
>CAYODS010000048.1:0-18940 GCA_964402765.1 uncultured Halobacteriales archaeon | reverse complement strand
GGGGCAGCGCGGCGAGTCGGCCACGGCGTCGGCACGCGAGCGTCGGTCGCCGTCGGAGACGGTGACCCGACCCACGGCGCCGACAGCCGACGAGACGGGCGACGAGTTGCGCGCCGGCCAGCGGTCGCTTGAGCGGACGCTCGCGAGGTTCGCCCGCGCCGCCGAGGAGAGCGAGGACCCGCGGGCGGCCCGCGAGCACCTCGCCGCCGCACGCGAGGCGGCCGAGGCGCTGTCGGCGCTGCGACGCTGACACCCCTGGAAGACGTAAACTGCCGTTTAACCCAGCGACCGAACTAAGTGGTGTCATTCACTAACACACCACATGGAACTGTCGCGACGAGCGGTCATCGGCGGTGTCGCGGTGTCCTGCGCCGGGGGCGTGGCGTCGGGGGTCGCGGCGGCCGGCGACGGGGAGCCACCGATCGTCGACAACGGATCGGACGACCGGAGCCAGAACGTGCGCATCGAACTGACCGTGGTGGACGAGTCGGGAGCGCCGCTGGTGGAGGAGCCAGTGGTACTGCGTGACTCCGGTGGGTCACTCGACGTGCGCAAGGGGCGCACCGGCCCCGAAGGGCGGCTCGTGTTCGTCGAGAGCGTCGGGCCGTCGTCGTGCAACCCGCTTGCGGTGCGACTGCCGCGGCGTGACGAGCGGATCGATCTCGGCTGTCACGACGGCTACACCGAACTCACGGAGACGGTCCGGGTCGGGGCGACCAGCGCCGACGACTCGAACGTCGCGACGGTGGTCGCGAATGTCGTCGACGGGGACGGCCAGCCGGTCGACACGACGGTCAGGCTGGAGGCGATCGGCGACCCGACGAACAGCGAGCCGACGACGACGGGAGCGGACGGTCGCGCGACGCTCAGAGAGAACATGGGCCCGCCACCGGCCGACCCACTGGTGCTCCACGTCCCCGAGTTCGGCGTCCGGCGGCGCCTCGGCCGGTTCGGCGGCGGCGAGCACGTCACGGAGACGGTGAAAGTCGACACGGGGGTCCAGGCGGGGCCGGTGCGAGTCGTCGACGCAGTGCCCCAGGGTGCCGACCGTGTCTGGCCGGTGTCGACGGACGTCTCCCGGGGGTACTGCACGAACGCGAACGGCGAGCGGAAGCCGACGACCGGCGAGGGCGCCGCCGACTGGTTCGTCTGGAGCGGGTGTGGCACCTGGAAGGAGTACGCCGTCGACCCGGGTGAACCGGTGTACCTGGAGGCGTCGACCGACGGGCCCTCGCTGACCGACGCCCGGTTCGAGGTGCTCGAGCGACGGAACGGCTCCTGGCAGACGGTGTACGAACACGACGACCGACTGGGTGCCGACGCCGAGCGGGCCGTCCGGTACACCCCGAAGTCCGCCCGCGTCCGGGTCCGCAACCGTTACGACGGCTTCTACATGCGGGTGTACGACGCCGACGGGGCCGCCACGCCGCCCGGGCAGACGGAGGGGAAGGCGCCGGTGGCGCGGAGCGACGCCGACGACTTCACGCTGCCCGGCGTCGGGGCGGCCGTCTGGGGGCTGGTGCTGCTGGTCGGGGGGCTGCTGGCCGGCGCACAGGTCGCGTACAGTCGGTCGACACCCGCCAAGCAGACGTCGGACGCCGACGACGACTGGACGGAGATGCGCACCCACCCCGACGTCGCGGAGACCACCTGGTCCGACGGCGACCTGCCGGAGTACGCCGTCACCGTCGACGGTCGCCGGGTGATCGCCCGCCGGTCCGGCGGCGCCGACCCCCGGGTCAGCCTGGAGGCGCCGCTGAAGGCCGCCAGGCCAGGCGCCGGGTTCGAGCTGGTCGCCGACGGTGACCGCGTCGCGATGGGGTCCTCGGGCCCGCTGGCGCCGGACCTTCCGGAGGCGGTGTGGCAGCGACTGGAGGGGCTTCGGGCGTTCGGCACGCTCACCGTCGACGCCGGCACCGCGACCGTCTCCCACGAGCTTTCGGGCGAGGACGCCGACGCGCTGCGCTCGCCGGACGACCTCGTCGCACAGGCCACCGCCGTCGTGGACGTGCTCGCCGCCGTCGAGGACGAGGTGCTCGACGACCCCGACGGCGGCGACGGGGAGTGAGGAGTCAGGAGGGGTCGTACTCGCTGCCGACGACCTCACGGACCCGGTCGGCGGTCACCTCACCGACGCCCTCGACCTCGAGCAGGTCGTCGTGGCGGGCGGTCATCACCGCCTCGACGGTGCCGAAGTGCGCAAGCAGCGCCCGCGCCGTGACGGGGCCGATGTCGGCGATCGAGGAGACGACGTACTCCTGTTGCTCGGCCAGCGTTCGGGACTGTTTCTCGCCGTGGACGGACACCTCGCGGTCGGCGACGGACTGCTCGCGCTCGGCGACCGTGCGCAGCAGTTCGGCGGTGCCGTCCTCGTCACGACTGCGCAGCACGGAGGCGTCGAAGTCAACTGCAAGAGAGGCCAGCGCCCCGCGGATCGCGTTGGGGTGGACGTCGCGCTCGCTGTACAGGCCCTCGCCCTCCAGGACGACAACCGGCCGGGCGTAGTGCCGGGCCATGTCGCCGACCTGCTCGAACATCGAGCGGTCACCGCCGACGAGCGTGTCCAGAAAGTCCGAGACGGACTTGCGCTCGACGACCACGCGGTCCGAGAGGACGTAGTCGCCCACGGCAAGCGTCTCCAGGCGCGTCTCGACGCCGTCCCGCAGCGAGAGGTCACGCGCGATGCTGGACTCCAGTTCGCGCTGGTCGACCACGACCTCGACCGCGTCGGCGTCCTCGCCGGCGGTCGCGACCGTGCCCTCGGGGTCGGCGTCACCCGCGTCGCTCCCGTCGGCACCGGCCTCGCCCGCGAAGTCGGTCAGTTCCGCACGGCCGGTGTCTGGGGTGTCGTCCTCGCCCCCCGCGTCTGGGTCGTCGTCACTCGCCGTCTCGCCGTCGGCGAACTCTCCAAGGCCGCGCTGTGAGAGTTCGGCGTCGATCTCGTCGGCGACGCCCTTCAGTGCGCGCAGCTCCTCCTCCATCTCCTCCTCGCGGCGCCGGGAGATCCAGAAGTACGCCTCGTCGCGGGTGTCCTCGGCCATCAGCACGACGACACGGCCCTCGGTCTGGCGCCCGGTGCGGCCCTTGCGCTGGATGGAGCGGATCGCCGTCGGTACGGGTTCGTAGAACAGCACGAGATCGACCTCGGGCACGTCCAGGCCCTCCTCGGCGACCGAAGTGGAGACCAGCACCTCGAACTCGCCGTCGCGAAACGCCTCCAGGGTGTCCTGCTGTTCACGCTGGGTCATCCCGTCCGACCCCTGGCGGTCGCCCTGGCCGACGAACCGGCGCACGGCGAAGTGCTGGCCGAGGAAGTCCGTCAGCGCCTCCGCCGTGTCTCGCGACTCCGTGAACACGATGACGCGCTCGCCGTCGTGGATGCCAAGCGTCTCCGCGACCAGCCGGCGCGTTCGGGAGTACTTCGGGTGCAGGCCGTCGTACTCCTCGGCGCGGCGCATCGCCTCCCGCACGCGGGGCTCGGAGACGAGTCGCTGGTCGGCCTTCGACGCCCCCGAGGAGCGAGCGGCCTGGCGCTGGCGCTCGAAGTACCGCTCGACCGCCTCGACGCTCTGGGTCTCGACGAGCGTGACCGCCTGGCGCAACTTCATCACCTCGGCGTGGACGCTCATCCCCTCGAACCCGTCCGAGTCGCCGTTGTCGATGAGTTCCTGCAGGCGACCCCGCACCTCGTTGAGTTGCTTCTGGGAGAGATCGGGTTGCGTGGTCGAGCAGACGCCGAGTTCCTTCAAGCGGGTGAGGCGGTCGCGGATCACCTCGTTGAGGCCGTCGCGGATCTCGCTGACTGCGTCGGGCAGTTCGACCGTCTCCCACTCCACGTCGGTCTCGTGGGTGTACTCGGCGACGTCGGCGTCGTCCTCGGTCATCACCTCCACCGTCTCGACGCCGAGGTTCTCACACACCTGGAGGATGGCGTCCTCGTCGCCGCCGGGCGAGGCGCTCATGCCCGTGACGAGCGGGCGGTCGGCGTCGGCGTGGTAGCGCTCGGCGATGTAGTTGTAGGCGTAGTCGCCGGTGGCGCGGTGACACTCGTCGAAGGTGCAGTGGGTGACCGCCGCCAGGGAGACCCGGCCGCCGACGAGGTCGTTCTCGACGACCTGCGGAGTGGCGACGACGACGCGAGCGTCCTCCCAGAGAGCCGCGCGGTCCTCGGGCGACACCTCGCCGGTGAACACCACCACGTCGTCGTCCGGTATCGAGAGGGCCTCCCGGTAGAACTCGGCGTGTTGCTGGACGAGCGGTTTCGTCGGCGCAAGCAACAGCGAGCGCCCGCCGACCTCGTGCAGGCGGCGGGCAGTGACGAGGAGAGAGACGGTCGTCTTCCCCAGGCCCGTGGGGAGACACACGAGCGTGTGGGCGTCGCCCGCCGTCTCGGCCAGGCGGGACTGGTACAGGCGTCGCTCCAGCACGCCGTCTTCGAGCAGCGGGTGCTCGACGTGGGCCTGCTCGTCCGTCGTTGCCATCGCTCGTGGATCGCGGGCGGTCGCGTTTAACCCCTCGGGAACCGCGGTGGAACTGGAATCCGGCCGCCCGCGCCCCGCCGGCGCCGGGAGAGGGGAGTCACGGCGGCACGGCGACGGGTGCGGGACAGTCCGCGCCACACAGCGAGGGGAGAAAGCGCAGCGCCAGCGCGGCGACGACCGCCGCCCCGATCGGGATGGCGGCGTTGTCGTCGATCACCTGGCCAGCGACCCGCGGGGTGTAGGCGTCGGCCAGCGTGGCGACCAGGGCGGCGGGCACCGCGGCCCGCGGGGCGACGAACGCCAGCCCGATCGCGAGACACACGCCGAAGGTGACCGCCACCACCCAGAGTGCCTTGCGCTCACCGACGCCGCCGCTGCCCAGCACGCCCGCGACGGGGTCGCCGATCGTAAGCATCAGCGTCGCCGCCAGCGCGACCGGGGGCTCGAACGCCCAGACGACGACGGCGGCGGCCACGACCGCCAGGGCGTAGCCCGCCGGCGAGTCCGCCTCGTACTCGCGGGTGAGCCGGTCGTACACCCACCAGTCCAGGCCCACGCCGAGACGGACCGCCTCCAGCACCACCGCGAGGGCGGCGCCACCGGCGACGAGCACCTGCAGCTGGAACCACGTTATCAGGTCGAGGAGGTACACCGCCGGGACGAGCGTCCCGCTCGTGTGCGCGAGACGCCGCCCGAGTTCGGTCATTCCTCGCCCGGGTCCTCGGCGGTCGTGCCGGCCGTCGGCGTCTCGCCGGGTGCGTCCCGGTCGCCGTCGCCGCTGCCGACGACGGGGTACTCCTCGGCGAGGTCGGCGAAGGAGCGGTCACCTGCACGCAGCGCCGCCAGCAGGTCGGAGAGGTCGTCGGCCGGCACTCGCACCTGCCGGGTGGAGTCCCGGTCACGGAGAGTGACGGTGTCGTCCTCGGCGGTGCGGGGGTCGACGGTGACGCAGTACGGCGTGCCGACCTCGTCCTGGCGGCGGTAGCGGCGCCCGATGTTGCCGGAGTCGTCGTAGTCGACGCTCAGCCCCGCCGCACGTAGGTCTGCGACGACCTCGTTCGCACGGGCCTCCTCGTCGTCGGTCAGCGGGAACACGGCCACGAGCGTGGGCGCCACCGCCGGATCGAGGGCGAGGTACGTCCGCTGCTCGCCCTCGATCTCGTCCTCGCGGTAGGCGTGGTCCAGGAGCGTGTACACCAGGCGATCGACGCCGAACGAGGGCTCGACGACGTGGGGGACGACGTGTTCGCCGTTCTCGGTGACCTCCTCGACCCGGAAGTTCGCCCGCTCGGCCGGCACCTCGTGGTCGGTGCCGTCGACCTCGACCGTGACGCTGTCGGCGTCGAACGCCGAGGGGTCCCGCTCCGCGAGGTCGGCGAGAGCGTCGGCGACGGCCTCGGCGTCGGCGCCGAACTCGGGGCCAAGGTAGGCCATGTCGGGGTCGACGGTGGCCCGCTCGACGGTGCGGGGTTCGTCGTACTGGCGGAACACGGTGTAGGACTCGTCGGCGTGCTCGTGGTGTTTCGAGAGGTCGTAGTCGCCGCGGTACGCGAAGCCGGCGAGTTCGATCCAGTCGCCGTCGACCTCGCTCTCGGCGTCCCAGCAGTCGGCGGCGTAGTGTGCCCGCTCGCCGGCGAGGTGCTGGCGGAAGCGAAAGCGGTCGGGGTCGACGCCCACAGAGCGGTACCACTCGGCGGCTACGCCGAGGTAGTAGGCGATCCACTCGTCGGCGACGACACCCTCCGCGACTGCCTCCCCGACGGTCATCGTGCGAGCACCGGCGTCGGCGTCCCTCTCGCCCTCACTCGCGCCGTCGAGTTGTGCCTCCGCCGACAGCAGGCGCAGTTCCACGTCCTCGACGCCGGCGAGGTCCGGCCCCTCGCCCTCGGGGTCGACGAACAGTTCGAGTTCGGCCTGGGTCAGCTCGCGCACCCGCAGCACCGAGCGACGGGGACTGATCTCGTTGCGGTAGGCTCGGCCGACCTGGGTGACGCCGAAGGGGAGTTGCCCGCGGGCGTACTCCGCGAGGCGGGGGAAGTCCACGAAGATGCCCTGGGCGGTCTCGGGGCGGAGGTAGCCGGGCGAGCCGCTGCCGGGGCCGATCGTCGTCTCGAACATGAGGTTGAAGTCGTCGACCGGTTCGCCGGCCAGGGCGGCGCCGCAGGAGGGACAGGTGATGTCGTTGTCGGCGATGAGGGCGGCGATCTCCTCGGGCGGCAGGCCCTCGGCCTCCTCGATGTCGGCGTGGTCCTCGACGAGGTGGTCGGCGCGGTGGCTGGCGCCACACTCGGCACACTCGACCAGCATGTCGTCGAAGGTGTCGAGGTGGCCCGACGCCTCGAAGACGGGTTCGGGCATCACCGTTGGGGCGTCGATCTCGACGTTGCCCTCCCTGACAGTGAACCGCTCCCGCCAGGCCTCCTCGACCGATCGCTTGAGCGCGGCGCCCTCCGGGCCGAAGGTGTAGAAGCCGGCGACGCCGCCGTAGGCCTCGGCCGTGGGGAAGAAGAAGCCGCGCCGCTTGGCGAGCTCGACGAGTCGGTCACGGACGCGCTCGGGGTCGTTCATGTTACAGCAGGGCCTCGAGGATGTCGACGTCGCGGACGACGCCGACGAGGTCGCCGCCGCTGACGACCGGCAGTTGCTCGACGTCGTTCGAGACGAGCAGTTGGGCGGCCTCACGGACGGACTTGCGCGGCGAGACGGTGACCACGTCGGCGGTCATGTACTCGCTGACGGGGTTGTCCGGGATGGAGACGTTGCGGGTGGGCATGTACCGCGAGCCGGTGTCTTTCACCCCCTGCCACATCCAGGCGTCGTCCTGGTCGGCCATCGACTGGCCGGTGATCGCCTCGCCCTCGACGATCTCGGCGACGGCGAGCACGTCCACCTCGGTGAGGACGCCGCTCATCTCGCCCTCGTCGTCCAGCACGACGGCGTACGGCACGTCGGCGTGGTACAGTTCCCGCTCGGCGACCGGCAGCGGCGTCGCCGCGTAGGTCGCGTTGACCGACCGCTTGTAGACGGCCTCGACATCGGTGTCGGTCTCGACCTCGCCGTGGGCGATCGCCCGCATCACGTCGGTGACGGTGACGATCCCGTCGAACGTGTCGTCGACGACCGGCACGCGGTACTCGCCCTCCTCCAGCATCAGGCGGGCCAGCGCGGTGAGGTCCTCCCCGGGGCCGATCGTCGGCGTCTCCTCCATCAGCAGCGCGAGCTGGTCCTCGTCGGGCTGCTCGATGAGCGCGTCGCGACTGACGATCCCCCGGTAACGCTCCTCGCCGTCCTCCTGCTTGACCACCGGCACCGAGGAGAACGCCCGCTCCTGGAGGTACTCCAGGGCGTCGTCGCGGGTGCCCGGCAGCTCGACGGTCACCACCGACGAGCGTGGCGTCATGGCGTCTACTACGTCCATGCGCCCCCCTTCGAATACCGGGGGGTAAAGACTTGTCCTTGCCCGGGGTCGACCCACACGGCCGGCCCTCGCCAGGACCGGTGGTGTCCGCCGGCGCGGACTCAGTTCTCGCCGTCGGCGTCCGCGGTCTCGTCCAGGGAGGCGATCAGGTCCCCGGGCCGGGGGACGAACTTCCCGTGGCCGTCGTGACGGAAGGTGCCGAGGTGGTCGCCGTCGACGGTCTGGAAGTGGGTGAAGAACTCGCCGGCGTCGGCGGCGTCACGGACCATCCGGGCGGCGTTGCGGCGGTCGTACTGGCCGGCGGCGAGGATCGACAGTTCCTCCTCGTCGTCGCGGTACTCAACGACGAGGAACACGCGACCCTCCATCTCCCGGCGGAACACCTCGTAGGTGGGGTACGATCCCTGCTGGAACAGCGTCCGGAAGCGGCCAGCGTGGGCCTCGGGGACCACGAAGGTGAGCCCGAACCGGTCGGTGTCGCCCACCGCCCGGTGCTCGGGAGCGGTGTCGCCGCTTGACACCGCCGCCACGTCCCAGGACTGCTCCCGGCGCGCGTCGGCCGTCGCCGACATGTCGTCGATGGTCCCCTGCCAGGCGGCCCGGAGCCGCTCGGGGTCGGGCCGCGGACCGACGGCGGGCGCCCCGGACCCGGAGTCCTCCTCGGGGTCGTCTCCTGCCATACGCCACACTCCGGCGGCCGCGCCTATAGTACCGCCGGGTCCGTCCTGCCGACCGCGCCGTGCCCCCAGCCCGGGTTCCAATATAATTACGCTCTCAAGTGGTCAAAAATAAACTATCTCTCCGATTCAACAGTTTTATACACAACCACGTGCGAGTAGTTAACATGGGAGTGTCCACCACGCAGGAAGACAGGGAGGTCGTCGCCTCGGTCGACGACGCCGGTCGTGCCCGGGAGTACGTCATCGCCGACATCACCGAGGACGGCGCCTGGGTGTCGATCGACGCCTCGGACGCTCCGACGCTGCCGGCCTGGCGCTAGTCGCCGCTCTCCGGGCCGTAAGCCGGCGGGAGTCACTCGTGTCTCGTCCGTCACGGAGAGCCGCCGCCGGGTGCGTTCGCCCGGACGGCGGTCCGTGTCACGCTGCCTGACGTGGGTGCTCCGGTCGACCACCCGAGGACGCGGCCGCGAGCCGGGACGGAGGGATCAGTCCTTCGAGAGCCCGTACGAGCGGATCTGTTCCTGCAGGTGTTCTGGGAAGAAGGCGTCGACGTCGTCGTGTTCGATCACGGCGAGCGTGGTGCCGTCTATCTTCCGGAGGTGTGTCTGCATGGTGTCGCGCCCGGTCGCTGTCTCGACCAGTGGTCCGGCGAAGCGAAGCTGGTAGGAGCCGGCCACGAACAGCACCCTGTCGGTGTCGTGGTCGATCAGCTCCGTGACGACGAAGGCGTAGCCGGTCTGTGCGGCCTGGTAGACGGCGGTCTCGTCGAACTCCGTGCCCTCGTAGAACTCCAGGAACTCCGCTGCCTTGTCAGAGCCGACGATGTAGGACAGTCCCCACTCGTCCGTCTCGCCCGTGTCCGGGGCCGAGGCGGCGGTGTTGGCGCCGGGGACGAACAGCGTCTCGTAGCCGGCGTCCTGCCGGTCGTCCATCATCGCCTCGACGTCCTCGAGGGTCCGCTTCCACCCCTCCCGGGCGACGTCGCTGGTCTGGACGAGGTGGTCCTGCTCGCCCGTCGGCTCGTTTTTTGCCGGGCCAGTCATACCACCACCGTGGGTCGCCGAACCGCATAAGCGGTGTGGTGTCCGTCCCGCGGTCGGGGGCCAGCGAGTCAGGAGACGGCGACGCCGAACACGTCCTCGAGCGCCAGCGAGACGGCCAGAAGCGCCAGGCTCGTCGCGAACAGCTTCCAGTTACGGCTCACCCGGCGCTCGGCCGGGAGCCACTCGTCGCGCAGGGGCGGCACCTCGTACAGCAGCCGCTCGAACCGGGTCGGGTCGTCGCCGTCGAAGTCGACCAGCTTCCGGTCCCGCCGCGGGCTCTTCGGCTGCAGGGCGAGGGCCGCGATCCCGAACAGCGCGAACCCGACCAGAAACAGGCCCAGTTTCAGCCCCAGCAGGCCCCCGGTGACGGCCAGCGAGAGCACCGCCAGGCAGGCGACCGTGGCCGTCGTGGCTCCGAGCACCCACAGCACGAAGTCCGCGACGCGGAGTCGCCGTTCAGTCGTCATGTGTCCGGCGCTCGATGACCGGACCGACGTCCTCGTACTCGTCGCCGTGGCGGTGGCAGTAGCTCAGCCGGTCGCCCTGGCTCACGGTGTACATCTCCGGTCGGTCACGGTCACAGACGCTGTTGAACTCGCCGTCGAGGTACGCCTCGGCCTCCTCCGGGTACCCCTCCTTCACCCGCTGTGCGGCGGTCTCGACGTGCTCCATCACCTCCGGCGGGGCGTCGACGTCGCCGAACAGTTCCGGCACCGTGTCCTCGATGTCGTCGTACGCCGAGAACGCCCCGAGTTGGCGCTTCACCAGCGACCGCAGCGAGAGGTCGATCCGCGACCGCTCGCGGACGACCTCGCGGAACCGCTCGAGGGCGTCCCACACCGCGTCGTCCACCTCCGCGTACTCGTCGGGGCGGATCTTCGCCGGACACCGGGTGGAGAACTGACAGCCCGCCGGGGGGTCACGCGGACTCGGCGGCGTCCCACGGAGCGTGATGCGCTGTGAGGCGGCGTCGGGGTCCGGCCGCGGGATCGCAGACAGCAGCGACCGCGTGTACGGGTTCGACGGGTCGGTGAACAGGTCCTCGGTCTCGCCGATCTCCATTATTTTCCCGAGGTACATCACCGCCACCCGGTCACAGATGTGCCGGACGACCGAGAGGTCGTGGGCGATGAAGAGGTACGTCAGATCGAACTCCTCCTGGAGGTCCTCGAGCAGCGTGATGATCTTCGCCTGCACCGAGACGTCGAGCGCCGAGACGGGCTCGTCCAGGACGATGAACTCGGGGTTCAGCGCGAGCGAGCGGGCGATGCCGATCCGCTGGCGCTGGCCGCCGGAGAACTGGTGGGGGTACCGGTAGTAGTGCTCCTCCTGGAGCCCGACGGCCTCCAGGAGTTCCCGGACCCGCTCGCTGCGCTCGCGTTTCGTCTTCCAGTCGTGGGCGTCGAGTGGTTCCCGGACGATCTCGCCGACGGTCATCCGGTCGTTCAGGCTCGACTGCGGGTCCTGAAACACCATCTGGGCGTTGCGCCGCCAGCCCTTCAGTTCGCGACCAGACAGCGAGGTGATGTCGGTCCCGTCGAAGGAGATCGTCCCCTCGGTGGCCCGCTCGAGGCGGATGAGCGTCCGGCCGAGCGTGCTCTTGCCACACCCGGACTCGCCGACGAGCCCCAGCGTCTCGCCGCGACGCACCTCGAAGTCGACGCCGTCGACGGCCTTCACCGGCTTGCCGGCGAGTAGTCCCTCGCCGCCGTAGTACTTCCGCAGTCCCTCGACCTCGATCAGCGTCTCGCCGGACGCCGGCCCCGACTCCGTGGGGCGCTCGCCCTCGGGACCGCCCTCGACGGCGCGACTCACGAGTGCTCACCTCCCGTGTCCCGGCCCAGCTCCTGGTGTCGCCCCACCCGCTGTCCCTCGGGCATGTCCTCGGGGTACAGCAGACAGGAGGCGGTGTGGCCCTCGGCGTCGCCGACGTCGACGTGGGCCGGCTCGACCGCCTCGCAGGCGTCGAACGCCTTCGGACACCGCGGAGCGAACCGGCAGTCGGTGGCCGGCCCGTTCGGCGTCGGGACGTCACCCTCGATCGTCTCCAGGCCGTCCTCGACGGAACTCTGCCCGGGGATCGACCGCAACAGCCCCTGGGTGTAGGGGTGTTTCGGGTTCCTGAACAGCTCCTCGACCGGGGCGGACTCGACGATCTGGCCGGCGTACATCACGTTTATGCGGTCGGCGATCTCCGCCATCACGCCCATGTCGTGGGTGATGAACAGTATCGAGAGGTCACGCTCCTCCTGGAGGTCCTTCAGCAGGTCGAGGATCTGTGCCTGGATCGTCACGTCGAGTGCCGTCGTCGGCTCGTCACAGATGAGGAACTCCGGTTCGGCGGCCAGCATCATCGCGATGACCGCCCGCTGGCGCATCCCCCCGGAGAACTCGTGGGGGTACTCCTTCAGCCGGCGCCGCGCGTCGGGGATGCCGACGGCCTCCAGCAGGTCGGCGGCCTCGTCGGTCGCGGCCTCGCCGGTGATACCACGGTTCACCTTCAGCGTCTCCCTTATCTGGTTGCCGACGGTGAACACGGGGTTGAGCGACTCCTGGGGGTCCTGAAACACCATCCCGATACCGTTGCCCCGGACGGACTGGTACTGCCTGTCCGAGAGGTCGGTCAACTCGCCGCCCTTGAACGTGATCGACGATTTGTCGAGGATCTTGCCGGGGCTGTTTATCAGGCCCATTATCGAGCGGGCGGTGACGCTCTTGCCGGAGCCGGACTCCCCGACGATGCCGACGGTCTCGCCGCGGTACACGTCGAAGGAGACGTTGTCGACGGCGTAGATCGTCTCGCGGTCCGTGTAGAACACCGTGCTGAGGTCCGAGACCGACAGCAGCGGGTCCTCGCCGGCGCGCTCGCCGCCGGTCTCCGCCTGCGCCTGGTCGGGGTCGGGGTCGGACGCGTCGGTACCGGAGGAGGCCATCAGCCACCACCCCCCATAGCGCCCTCCTCGTTGTCGCCGGACCCGGCGCCGCTCTCGGGGTCGATCGCGTCACGGATCCCGTCCCCAAGGGCGTTCAGCCCGACCACCAGCACGACGATCATCATCCCGGAGATGAACGAGATGTGCCAGGAGGCACTCGAGACGTAGTTCTGTCCCTGCGAGACCGCCCGGCCCCACGCCGGCGTGGGCTGGGTGATCCCCAGGCCGTTGCCGAGGAACGACAGCGCCGAGAGACTGATGATGATCCCGCCGACGGTCATCGAGGCGTACACGAGCAGGTAGCCGAGCACGTACGGCAACATGTGTTTTCGCATGATCGTCCGCGGTCGCTGGCCGAAGCTCTGTGCGGCCATGATCCACTCCTCCTCTGCGACCTGTAGGGCCGGGCCACGCACGGCACGCCAGAGGAACGGCCACGTCGTCATCCCGAACACCAGCGCGAGCAGTAAGCCCCCGTTCAGTGACTGTCCGAGCCAGTGGTTCCGGAACACGAAACTGACCATGATCAGCAACAGTAGTTGTGGGATCGAGACGACGCCGTCCGAGACCGTGAGCACGGTCAGGTCGATGGTTCCGCCGTAGTACGCCGACACCATCGACAGCAGGACCGCGACCAGCCCGGCGAGCCCGATCGCGATACCCGCGACTATGAGGGTGATCCGCGCGCCGCCCATCATGTAGCTGAACAGGTCCCGTCCGTTTGGAAGTGTCCCGAAGACGTGGAAGCGGTCGTACTCGTCGTAGGTCAGCGGGCCGACGTTCTGCCCGGGGTCACCCTTCGACTTGGAGTTGAAGTTCGCGGTCCCGACGGCGGTGGTCTTCACCTCGCCCGAGGCGTCGTCGTAGTAGTTTACGTCGTAGCTGTACGGCGAGATGATGTTCTGGTTGACGGTGGTGGTGCCAAGCGTGGGACCGAACAGCGCCATCGTCAGAAACAGGATGAGCACCACGATACCGAACTGGCCCCAGTAGTGACCCCGCAGGCGGTCCACCACGTCGTCCGAGGGCGTCCAGTCCGCGGCGCGGTAGTGCTCGCGGAACACGAGCCACCCGCGGAACGTCCAGTAGAAACACGTCACCGAGTAGCCGATCACCAGTGTCGCGCGGATCGCCCACGCCAGTGCCGGCTGGAGTCCGAGGAACGTCCCCTTCCAGGGGCCGTTCGGCCCGGTCCGCCACCCCTGGTTCGGGATGTTCTCGCGGCTCAGAAGCGTCGGCAGGCTTTCGGCGAAGGAGTCGATCCCGTCGAGAAAGCCCGAGATGGCCACCTGCACGTCGACGACGGCCCGGGAGGCCGCGGGCGAGACCAGCCCGACGGCCACGTCGACGAGACCGGTCACCGCGACGACAGTGGCGTCGACGACCGCCACCAGGCCACCGAGCAGCGAGCCGAACTGGACGACCACGAGCACCGCCGCGACGGACGCCCACCGCAGGGCTGGCCCGGGGTTGTTGGCGATCCGCTCGCGGAGCGTCTCGCTGGTCTGTGGTCCCGCGGCGGCCTCGGCCGCGGGTGGAGTCTCGGACATCAGCCGTCACCCCCGTCGAGAGCGATCCGCGGGTCGATGAACGTGTACAGCAGGTCCTGGGTGATGTTGAAAAGCACCTGGATGAGCACGAAGATGTACACGAGCGCCATCACCACCGGGATGTCGGCACCGAGCACCGCCCGGAAGAACAGGTTACCGAGCCCGTTGATCGCGAACACCCGCTCGACCAGCAGGGCCCCGCCGATGAGCAGGTAGAACTCGCCCATGATAACCGGCAAAAGCGGGACGACGGCGTTCCGGCCGACGTGTTTCCCGATGATCGTCTTCGTGGACAGTCCCTTCGCCTTCGCGGTCTCGACGTACTTCGAGTTGATACTCTCGAGGACGGCGGTGCGACCGATCCGGATCTCGTTGCCCATCGAGGCCGAACCGAGCACGAGTGCCGCCGGGAGGATCCACTTGAAGGCGACGCCCATCTCCAGCAGGTTCGGCACGGGCACCACGAGGACGTCGAGCAGTGGGACGCCGTCGAACGGGTCGTGGACGGTGAACAGCTTCCGGACCGCACCGGGCGTGCCGATCACTGGCGTCTCCGTGATGAACCCACGGTACCACGACAGCGCGCCGCCAGCCGAGAGCACCCCGGAGATCATCACCGCGAGCCAGAAGTTCGGCATCGCCCGCCAGACGATACCCCCACCGGAGGCGAAGTAGTCACGCAGCGTGTTGGCCCGCAGGCCGGCGTACAGCCCGATGGGGATGCCAAAGACGAGCGCGATGACGACCGACCACCAGCCCAGCCACAGCGTCGCCGGCAGGCGCCCCTTTATCACCTCGGTCACCGGGACGCCGCGCTGGATCACCCAGGACTGGCCGAAGTCGAAGGTGACGAGTTCGGAGACCACCATGAGGTACTGGTCCCACAGCGGCACCGGGTCGCCGTTTGGGTAGATGAGCCCGAGCTGGATGCGGAGCTGACGGGCGTCCGCCGGGTTGGCGTCCCGCCCCAGGATCGACAGCACCGGATCGAGCGGTCCGATGTAGAGGATCATGAACGACACGGTGACCCCGAACACGACGACGGGGACGCCGAGCAACAGCCGTTTTGCGAGGTACGTGAGCCGTCTCATCGGTCTATCGCTGACTCAGTCGTGTCGTGCATGGCACTGCCGGTGGGGAGACGCGACGTGACTCGTCTGTGGCGAGCGCCGACTTCGGGGCAGACGTAGCATTTGGACGAGCGATGACTTTCATCGGTTTAGGGGTGTCGGTGTCAGCGAGCGTCGAGTGCCAGGAACGAAACCGCAGCGGGGGTGATCGGCCGTCGAGTCAGTTACCCTGCCAGTGGTTCGCGTACGCCTCGGCGCCGCCGGGGTAGATCTGCGTCGGCGTCAGGTGGAACGCGGCCTGGCCGCGGCCCTTGAACACGTTCTGGACGAACTGCTCGCGGTTGATGACGTACGCCATCGCCCGGCGGACCGCGGTGGGCACCTCCCGCATGTTGAACCCGACGTAGAAGGTGTTGATGGTCGGGGTCTGGGACATGTTGAAGGTGGTACCGCCCTCGACGGGGCCGTAGGTGCCGGTTCCCTGACCGCCCTCGGTGCTCTCGATGTTGACGAGGCTGGGGTCGTACTGCGAGGTCGGGATGCCGGCGATGTCGGCGTTGCCGTTGATGAAGAAGTTGTACGCGGCGGTCGGGTCCGTGATGATGTCGTCTTTCAGCTCGCTCACGGCCGACTCCTGGCCGTGGTACTCGTCGAACGCCGAGGCACGGAACTGACCACCGTTTCCGGAGTTCCACTGCTCGAACTGGTAGGGGCCACAGCCGATCGGGTTCTGGGAGAACTCGGTCCACTCCATGTCGCCCTCGTACCCCTCGATGTCGCCGACGATGCCCTCCGGCACCGCCGAGAACGCGGAGTACGCAAGCACCGACAGCGCGAACGAGAACGGCTCCTCCAGCTCGACGCTGAAGGAGTACTCGCCTGTCTCCTCGACACCGGTCGAGTCGGGCACGACGTTGCCGTCGTCGTCGGTCTCGCGGACGATGTTCAGCACCGAGTTCGGGAAGTAGGTGTTCGTCGAGTTCTGGGACTCGACGAGCCGGCGGATCGAGTACACCATGTCCGAGGCGGTGAGCTCTCCGTAGTCGCCGTGGAACTGGACGCCCTCCTTCAGCGTGAACTCGTAGGTGGTGAGGTCGTCGCTGACGGTGAAGTCCTCCACCAGGAGCGGCTCGACCTCCGGCGAGGCGTTGGGGTAGTTCATCGGCGCGTCGAACATGTTCATGATCTTCGACCCACTCGCGGTGTTACCGGAGGCGATCGGGTCGAGCGCGCTGAACGTCGCGGAGATGCCGTTCAGCGTGTCCTTCCCCTCGAGGCCGCGGACGGAGACGTTCGCCTTCGCACGGGAGCCACCCATCGCGCCCGGCGGGTCGTAGTCGACGCGGTCGTACCAGAACGCCTCGTCGACGCGGTGGTAGATCGGGATCATCGCCGCCGACTCCCACAGCGCCTCCTCGACGAGGGGGACCGCCTCGGCGCGGGCCTGCTGGGCCTCGTCGCTCGTGCCGGGGTTGTCCTGGATCTGATCGAACGCCTCGGTCATCGCCTGGCGGCTGCCGTCCGGGTAGTTCGAGCCCTCGTCCCAGAACAGGCGGGCGCCGTTGGGCGAGGCACCCTCGGCGTCGTACACCGTGTTCTCGGGGTCGACCAGCTGGAGGAAGTTCTGCGGCGCGGGGTAGTCGGCGATCCACCCCAGCGTGAACGCCTCGTGCTGGCCCTGCTCGGTCTGGCTCAGCAGCGAGCTGAAGTCCGCCTGGTTGATGTTCATGTCGATGAAGGCGGAGTTCAGGCGCTCCCGGATGGTGTTCGCCATCTCCTCCCAGGTGCTGCTCTGGTACTGCAGCCAGTTCAGCTCGAACCGGTTGTCCGGTCCGTAGCCCGCGTCCTGCATCACCTGGCGGGCGCTCTCGACGTCGGTCTCGTTGGGCGAGTACGGATAGCTGACCGTGTCGCCGCCGTCGCCGCCGTCCTCGCCGTCGCCGCCGTCACCACCGTCGCCGCTGGTGGTGTCCTGACCGTCTCCACCGTCGCCGCCGTCGCCGCCGTCACCGCCGTCGTCGCCGTCGCCGCCGCCACCGCCGGTACAACCGGCGAGTCCGGCGGTGAGCGCGGCGGTACCCGTTGCTTTCAGAAACCGTCTGCGGTCCTTGTTTTCGGGTTCCTCTGTCATACCATACGTATGTGCAGAACCACGTCATATAACTCCAACGCAACGCGTCTGAGGAGCGGCCCGTCACGTCGTCATCGGGAGGGAGCCGACGGGCACCGGCGGGTCGGCCGAAGCATTTTTGTACGAAATTGTGTCACTCAGTAATACGTTCGACGCCTACCGGGGCGGGGCGGCGCCGGTGTCGGGACTCGTCCTCGCGCGGCTCCGATCCCCGGGGTTTTTGCGGTCGCCGCGCGAGCGACTGTGACATGCACCACCGGGATGTCACCCCCACCGACGAGTACGTCCTGCGGTTCGACGGCGGCGAGGACTGGCGCGGGGGGATCGAGGCGTTCGCCCGCGAGCACGACGTCGAGGCCGGTTTCTTCCAGGGACTCGGCGCCGTCGAGGACGCCGAGATATGGTACTACCACCAGGACCGCGGGGAGTACGAGCCGGTCACCTTCGACGAGCACCTGGAGGTGTCGGCCTGTGTCGGCAACGTCTCGCTGCTGGACGGCGAGCCCTTCGCGCACACCCACGCCGTCCTCGGACGGCCGGATGGCGAGACGGTGTCGGGCCACCTCAACGCCGGCCGCGTGTTCGCCGGCGAACTCCACCTGCGCGCCTTCGAGGAGCCACTCGTTCGCGAGCACCACGCGCCGACCGACCTCGACCTCTGGTTGCACGCGTGACCGACGAGGCGTACTTCCGTCGACTGGAGGCCGACCTCGCAGAGGCTCGCGGGGTCGCCGAGAGCGCCCGCGCGCAGGGTCAGGACCCGGAGACCGAGGTGGAGATCCCTCAGGCGCGGGACATGGCCGACCGCGTCGAGAAGGTGCTCGGCATCGAGGGCGTCGCCGACCGCGTGCGCGAACTGGAGGGGGAGATGTCCCGCGAGGAGGCCGCCCTCGCGCTCGTGGAGGACTTCGTCGCCGGCTCCGTGGGCGACTTCGAGACCCGCGCCGGGAAGATCGAGGGCGCCGTCCGCACCGCCGTCGCCCTGCTCACCGAGGGCGTCGTCGCCGCGCCGATCGAGGGGATCGACCGCGTCGAACTGCTGGACAACGACGACGGCACGGAGTTCGTCAACATCTACTACGCGGGCCCGATCCGCTCGGCGGGCGGCACCGCCCAGGCGCTGTCAGTGCTGGTCGCCGACTACGCCCGCTCGCTGCTGGGCCTCGCGGAGTACCGCGCCCGCGACGAGGAGGTCGAGCGCTACGCCGAGGAGGTCGCGCTGTACGACGACGACACCGGCCTGCAGTACTCCCCGAAGGACAAGGAGACCAAACACGTCGCCCGCAACATGCCGGTGATGCTCGACGGCGAGGCCACCGGCGACGAGGAGGTGTCGGGCTACCGCGACCTCGAACGGGTGGACACGAACAACCCCCGCGGCGGCATGTGTCTCGTCCTCGCGGAGGGAATCGCCCTGAAGGCGCCGAAGATCCGCCGGTACACCCGCGACCTGGAGGACGTGGCGTGGCCCTGGCTCCAGGACCTCATCGACGGCACCGTCGGCGAGGACCACGACGACGCCGACGAGGATGACGGCGACGACGTCGGCGAGACGGGAGCGGACGGGCCGCCCCGCCCCGACCCCAGCGGGAAGTACCTCCGCGATCTGATCGCCGGTCGCCCGGTGTTCGGCC
>CAYODS010000047.1:0-19693 GCA_964402765.1 uncultured Halobacteriales archaeon | reverse complement strand
CTGACAGAACGCCCCTCCAGCGGGGGACTTCTGCCCTCGCTGGAGTTTGAGTGCAAGTTTCCGGGCAACGTTTTTCGCCGCATTGTAGTCGGCGTTCACCGCGTACGAACAATCAAGACAGGCGAAGCGTTGCCCGTCACGGTTTTCTTCTAACGTACAGCCACATTTCGAGCATTGCTGGCTGGTGTAGGACGGTTCGACTGTCTCCACCACGATGCCCCGTTCCTCGGCTTTGTACGCGACCTGTTCTTGCAGTTCACGGAACGCCCACTGCTGGAATTTCTTGCCGTCGCTGATACGCTCTCGAATCTGCTCTAAGTCCTCGAACGCGATGTGCGTACAGCCGTGGCGTTTGGCTTCCGCGACGAGTTCTCTGGAACACCGATGTAGGTAGTCCTCACTCCAGCGTCCGAACCTGTCACCGATGCGGTGGTAGGTTAGGTGGGCACTCCGCGTTCCAGTCTGTTGCAGACTGGCACGGCGTTTCTCGAACTCACGGCGCTTGTGGTTTAGGAAGTCGGCGTTGCCGACAAACGTTCCTGTTGAGGTTACAGCGATGTGGTCGTCAACGTTACAGTCCACGCCAAGGACTTTCGAATCCTCGGCTTTCTCAGGACTGCTCTCGTCTATCTCCCGTTGCATCGCCGCGTGGAGGTAAAACTCGTCGGCTTCGCTGTCGTAGTGGACGGTACTCGTACTGAACGAGTAGTCGTCGTTCAGCAGGTACTCGCCGTGTGGTGTGCCTTCGGGATCGTCGGGCAGGTCGTACTCGCATTCGACCCGTCCGTTGACTGTGGCGAGACTCACCTTGTCGCGGTAGTAGGTGGCCGCCCGCTTGTCGTAGACGATGCTGAACGTGTCGTAGTAGGGCTTGCTCGTGTTCTCGCCTTCGGCCAGCCGGTCTACGCAGTTGTCGATGTCGTCGGTGGCGCGTTTGATAGCTTTTTGGACGAGATTCGCGTGCAGATAGTCGGTTTCTTCCCGAAGGTCGTTGTAGATGGCGGCCTCGACTTCGCTTTTGCTGGTCACGCAGTCCTCGTCGGGATACCGCCACGCCCACTCTGCAGTGCGGTTGACACAATACTGGAACTTGGTGTTGGTGGCGTGGAGGTCGCTCTTGCGGTCGTCGGGCACGTCAAGGCGAACCCGAACTGTTCGAGTCACCTCCCACGCCATACCTCACAGCAGTGGCCACTCTTTATTGATGATTATGACTGCATTGGAGAGTCGGCCTCGTCGTAGTCAGTGGTTTGCCGCCCGGAGATTACGCGCTTCCTCCCACCCGTGAACGGGTGGAGTTCCGCGCTGTTACCGCTGTGAGACACGGCGGGAGACTTTCCCCGTGGCGGGGCGTCGTGACGGGGTATGCCCGAGGTCGACCCGCGCTGTCCCGACTGTGGCGTCACGATGGAACCCACCGACCCCGTCCAGTCCGCGGATTCGGGCCGCATCAGGTTGCGAACCAAGGAGCGCCGCGAGGGACTGCTCGGGTCGCTCGGGATGCGCGAGCGCCTGGACGTCACCGCCTTCGTCTGCCCCGAGTGCGGTCTCGTGCAGTGGTACGCCGACGTCGAGGAGTGACCGGGCGGAACGGTTACCTTCGACCGCCAGCGAGTACCGGGGATGGCGACGCTTCCCGACCGGGTGTGGAAGCGACACTCGAACCCCTGGAGTGGCTGGACCCGCGTCCCGACCGGCGCCGTCATGGTCGCCGCCGTCCACCAACGCGACCTGCGCCTGCTGCTCGCGGCGCTGGTCTGGACCGTGGTGAACCCGCTGCTGTTCTCCCCGCCCGAGGACGAGTCGGCGTGGATGACCCGTGCCGTCCTCGCCGAGCGGTGGTGGATCGAGGAGGGACACTCGACCGTCGGCACCGACTACCCAAACGTCTGCAACGCCGTCGGCGCGCTGGGCTTTCTGGGAGCGCTGCTCGCCGCCTGGCGCCGGCGCCCGCGAGCGGCGACCGTCGGCGTCGCCGTCTCCGTGGGGTTCAAACTGTGGTGGCTCGCCGTCCTCGTCCGGCGGTACGACGCGCGAGAGGAGTGACCGGTCACTCCGCCAGGAACGCCGCGGCGCGCTCCCGGCCCGAGTCCATCAGGTCCTCGATGAAGCCGGGGCTACGGTCGAGTTTCGAGGTACAGTGCAGTCGGCGGTCGAGCGTCAGCGTCCGCACCTCGGTGTGGGCGAACTCCTCGGCGGGGAGGTGACCGGCGTCGATCCACTCGTTCACCCGCTCGATGAACCGCAACTCCTGGTTGAGCGAGATGTTGCCCGCGAGTTCGTTGCGGCGGTCCTTTATCTCGACGAGCGAGGTGGGTTCGCCCTCCCGCTCCTGGGGGTTGATCTGCACCACCCACAGTTCGTCGGGCTTGCGCCCGGCGGGGGCCATCATCAGGTCGTCCACCGGCGGGTTCTGGGAGAACAGGCCGTCCCAGTGCCAGTGGCCGTCGATCTCGACCGCCTCGAACAGGTCCGGCACCGCCGTCGACGCCAGCACGGCGTCCAGTGTCACCGCGCCGTCGACGAAGGTCTCGAACGCGCCGCCGTTCACGTCGACGGTACCGACGACCAACTGCGGCGTCTCGTCGCCGACCAGCCCGGGTACGCGGTCGAACTCCACCGTCGACTCGACCGCCCGCTCCAGGTATTTCCGGCCCCACCCCGCGACGGGCGTCTGGTAGGGGCTGAACTCCGGCACGGGCAGACCGAACGAGGAGGCACGGGAGCCGGCGACCACCCACTCGTTGAGCCCGCGACCCACGGGGTCGTCGGCGACGATCTCGTCCCAGACGGCCCGCAGGCGACCACCGGGCGTGTGCTCGGCGGCGAGGAGTCCGTACCAGGCCGCCAGCGCGTTGATCGCGCCGCCGCTCGTGCCGCTCAGGCCCACGAGACGGCGGTCGGCGGGCCACTCGGCGAACAGGCGCTCCAGCGCCCCGGCCGCGAAGGCGGTGTGACTGCCGCCGCCCTGGACCGCTATCGCGACGTTCACCTCGCCGGTGAGGGGGTCGCCGCCGGTCGCCGTCGGGTCGTCGTCCGTCGTCTCCCCGGAGCGGTCTCGGGTCACTCGTAGGTGGTCGTGTAGCCGCCGTCGAACAGCAGATCACCGCCGTTGAGGTGGCGGGCGTGCTCGGAGAAGCCGAAGACGTACAGGTTACCCACGTCGATCGGCGCCATCATCTCCTTCGTCCGGGCCTGGCCCAGCATCACGTCCTCGACCACCTCGCGCTCGGAGATGCCCCGCTCGCGGGCCGTGTCGCCGATCTGGTCCGTCACCAGTTGCGTGGCGACGTAGCCAGTCGAGATCGAGAACCCGCGCACGTCACCCCGGCCCTCGGCCGCGATCGACTGCGTGAGCCCCCGTAGCCCGAACTTCGCGACGTTGTACGCCACCTTGTCGCGGGTGACGTAGTGCCCGTGCACCGAGGCCATGTTGCCGACGACGCCGAAGGTGTCCTCGTCCGCGTCCTCGCCGTCACCGTCCGTGTCCCCGTCCTCGCCCGCGCCCCGGAAGTGCGGCCAGCACAGCTGGGTGAGGTACACTGGCGCCCGCAGCATCACCCGCTGTATCAGGTCGTACCGCTGCATGGGGAACTCCTCGATCGAGGCGATGTGCTGCATCCCGGCGACGTTTGCGAGGTACGACACCCGCCCGTGCTCGGCGGCGCCGTCGACGATCCGCTCGCAGTCCGCGTCCTCGGCGAGGTCCGCGACCAGCGTGTGGATCGGGCCCTCGACGCCGTGGTCCTCACAGAGGGCGGCGGTTTCCGCGAGTCCCTCCTCGTCGATGTCGGTCGCCAGCACCGACAGACCGTTCGCCGCCAGCGCGGCGGTGGTCGCCCGGCCGATGCCCGACCCGGCGCCGGTGACTATCGCGACGTTGTCCTCGTGGAAGCGGTCGTCGTCGATCCGGACGGCCTCGCCCGGGTCCAGTTCGGGCGCCTCGAAGCCGCCGTCACCGTCACCGTCCTCGGTGTCGGTGCCGCCGTCCGCCCGCACGCGCCGTCCGTCGGCGGTCGCCTCGGAGTGATCCGTCATCTCACCGTCGTTCGGCGGGCGCTCACAATACCGTGACGGTGTCGGCGGTCCGCGAACGCCGACGTGGTGGAACCGCCGGGTCAGTAGCCGATCGCGACGCCGTCCTTCCGGGGTTCGGTCGCCGCCGAGAGGGTACCCTCGCGGTTGCGGACGATCTGTGCGCCGCCAAAGAGCGACGGCGGCAACACGCGCACGTCGTGACCCTTCCGAACGAGTTTCGTCGCCAGGCGGTCGTCAGCGTCGAACCGCTCCTCTACGGCGAGGGTGCCGTCCTCGCGGTAGCGCCACCGCGGGCGGTCAAGCGCCCGCTGGAGCGGCATACCGTGGTCGACGACGTTCGCGATCACCTGGAGGTGACCCTGTGGCTGCATGTACCCGCCCATGACGCCGAAGGCGGCCCAGTCGTCCTCGCCGAAGCGGGCGACGGCGGGCACCAGCGTGTGGAAGGGGCGCTTGCCCGGTGCCAGGCTGTTGGGGTGGTCCGTGTCCAGCGAAAAGGAGGCACCGCGGTTCTGCAGCGCGATACCGGTGTCGCCGGCGACGAGGCCGGAGCCGAAGCCGGCGTACCGCGAATTGATGTAGGAGACGACGTTGCCCTCGTCGTCGGCGACACACAGCAGGACGGTGTCGGCGTCCTCCGCCGGCGCGCCGGGCACCCCGACCTCGACGTCCTGCAGGGCGCGCTCGCCCACCTCGGCGGCGCGTCTCTCGGCGTACGCCTTCGAGGCGAGGTCGGGCACGTCCTCGTACGAGGGGTCGGTGATGTAGTGGTGGCCGTCGTGGAAGGCGAGTTTCAGCGCCTCGACGTAGCGGTGCACGCCCTCGGGGTCGTCGGGGTCGTACCCGCCGGCGTCGAGGTGCTCGGCGACGTTCAGCGCCTCCAGGGCGATCAGCCCCTGGTTGTTCGGCGGCAACTCGTACACCTCGGCGCCCCCGTAGGTGGTCGAGACGGGGTCGAGAAACTCCGGCTCGAAGGCGGCGAGGTCCTCCGTCGTGAGAAAGCCGCCGGCGTCCTGCACCTCGGCGGCGATCGCCTCGGCGATCGCGCCCTCGTACACGGCGTCCGCGCCCGCCTCGGCGATTTGCTGCATCGACTCCGCGAGACGGGGCAGCCGGACGGTGTCACCCGGACCGGGCGCCCGCTCGCCGTCCACGAGGTAGGCCTCGCGGGCGTTCTCCCGGTCGAACAGGTCCTCGGCGGCGGCCCAGTGACCGGCGATCACCTCCGAGACGGGGTAGCCGTCGCGGGCGTACTCGATCGCGGGCTGGAGCAACTCGGACAGCGACATCGTGCCCAGTTCCTGGGCGGTGACCTCCCAGCCGCGAGCGGTGCCCGGGACGGTGACGGTGTGTGGGCCACGCATCGGCATCTCGACGGCGTCGGGCGTGTCGCCCGCCACGTCGGGATCGTCGGCGAGCGCCTGGCGGACCCGCTCGGGGGTGGCGTCGGCGGGGGCGCCGCCACAGGAACGCATCGCGCCGACCTCGCCGTCGGCGGTGCGGTAGAGGGCGAACACGTCGCCGCCCAGGCCCGTCGAGGTCGGTTCGACGACGTTGAGCGCGGCGGCCGTGGCGACGGCGGCGTCGAAGGCGTTGCCACCTGCCTCCAGTGTCGAGAGGCCGGCACGCGCCGCCAGGGGCTGGCTCGTGGCGACCGCGCCGTTCGGGGCGTGAAGCGTGGAGCGGCGCGACTCGAAGCGGTCCGGGTCGGGGTCCATGCATCTGCGGGGGGCGGCACGGAGTAAAGGCTACGCCCCGATCGGGGCGATTGCCGCTTTCACCCGCGCAACAGCGCCGACAGCGCCAGGGCACCGACGAGCGCGGCGGCCAGCGCGGCGACCGCCGGCGCCCCGCTGGGCTCGACGCCGGCCACGGCGGCGTGACCGCCGGCGACCAGGGCGGTGACCGCAGCCCCGACCGCGAGACTGCCGGCGGCGTGGACCGCCTCGACGCGGGGGGCCCCACCGGGCACCTCCTCGCCGATCCCGACGGCGTACTCCCCGAGGTCCCAGACCACCATCGCGCTCGCGACGCCGCCGACGGCGACCGCCGCCGGCAGTCCGTCCGCCGCGAGCACGACGCCGGCGAGCAGGCCGGCGGTCCCGAGGGCGGGCGCCGCCGTGCGCCGCGGGACGACACCCACCTGGACGAGCACCAGCAGCAGGAACAGCGTGACGACGACCGCCACCAGTCCGGCGGCGACGAGAAACAGCACCGTCGCGGGGCCACCGGCGAGCGCCCGGAGTTCGGTAACCGCGACGGTCACCGACGGCGAGGCGCCGGCGAGCACCCGCGACAGCAGCGGGCCGCGCGCGACGACGACCGCGGCCGTGAGCGCGACGCCAACGCCGGCGGCCATGCCGTGTCCGCTGCGCTCCAGCAGCGACCCGCCGACCCACCGCAGCACCAGAACGGTCACCGTCACCGCACAGCCGCCGCCCGCCGCCGCCGCCAGCGACATCCGCACCGGCGGTGCGCCGACGACGGCGGTGACGCCGCTCGCCGCACCGGTGCCCTCGACGACGGCGGCGACGGGAACGCTCACGACGGCCAGGCGTGCCACCCACAGCAGCCAGCGTCGACCCCGCTCGACCGCCGCCCCCGGCCGGTCGGCCGTCGACCGCGGGGCCAGCGCCGCGAACGGGAGCACACCCAGGGCCGCCCGGACCGAGACGGTGGTCGCGACCACGAGCACCGCGAGCGTCGTCAGCACGAACTCCCCGGTGACCCCGAACGCCGCGGCGCCGGTCGTAAGAGCGGTCGCGGCCGGCCGGACGACCACGGCGAGCAGCGTCGCCACCCACAGCGGCACCAGGCCGTACGCGAGGACGCTCACCCCGTCGAACAGTCGCCCGCTGTCCGGGCGGAACCGCGCCAGCGCGACGCCGAACACGCCGACCCACAGCGACCAGGCGACGACACCACCGAGCGCGCCGGCGGCGACCACCTCGACCGCGGCGGCGGCGCCGACCGTCGCCCCGAGGGCCACACGCACCGGGTCGCCCGTCGCCAGCAGCGACACCGACCACGCCAGCGCGGCACCGCCGGCGGCCGACAACAGCGCCGCGACCGGGAACCCGCCGGTAACGCCGACGGCGAGGACCGCCGCGACCGCCACCAGCAATGCCACGGTCGCGCTCGTCCGCCCCGGGTCGGCAGTCACCGCCGGGGAGACGGTCGCGCTCCCCCCGTCGTCGGGACGGTCGCCGCCCGCCGCCGGGCCCGTCCGTCCGAGGTCCGGGCCGGGACCGTCGCTCATCGTACCCCCCCGAGTGCCGCCGCCAGCGCGAGCGCCAGTGGCTCGTCACGGGTCCAGTCCACGACACGGGCGCCGGCCTCGCGACAGGCCTCCAGTCGGTGGGCACGCTCGACGGCCGCGAACCGGGCGCCGGTGCCGTCGCCGTGGGTCACGTCCGGACTCACGACCGTCACCGCCACGTCGTTGGCCGTGGCGGTGCGGACCGCCGCCGTCACCCCAGCGTCGAGCGCCGGCGTGACGAACAGCAGCCGCGTCGCTCCAGGGAGTCGCTCGCAGAGTCGCCCGAGCGAGCGGCGGGCGCTCTGCCGGACACCACCGCCGTCGGGCGCCGGCCGTCGCCCGCCGTCCGGCCTGGCCGCCCCGGCGGGACCGACCGGGCCGGCGCCGACCGGGCCGGCGGCCGCCGCCTCGGCGGCCCGGTCGAACAGGCGGTGGGCGCGCAGTCTGGTCTCCTCGTCGCCCGCGGGCGGAACCCACCCGGGAGTGAGACCGGTCTCGCCGGCCACGCCGAGGGCGGCGGCGCCGACGGACTGCCCGGAGCCGCGGACGGCGTCGAACAGTTGCCGGGCGACGCCGGCACACACCGTCGCCGCCGTCGGGGCGTCGGCGCGGGGGGCGACCCCGGCGGGACGGCGACCGTCGACGAGCACGACGGTGCGGGCCGTGCGCTGCTCGCGGAACTCCACCGTGGTGAGGTCGCCCGTGCGGGCGAAGCGACGCCAGTCCACCCGCGAGACGGGGTCGCCCCGTCGGTACTCCCGGGTGGCGTGGAACTCGACGCCGTCACCGCCGGTCGGGGCGTCCACCGCTCCGACCGCACGAAGCGTGCGCCGCAACGCCGGCGTGACGTCGACGTCCGGGCGACAGTCCAGGCGCCCGTCACCCGCCGCCGCGACCGTGCCGGCGGCGACCTCGCCGCCGGTCAGGCCGCGGACACGGACACCGACCGGCCCGAGGTCGTGGTGGCCGCGCCGGGCCAGCAGCGTGTACTCGACGGTCGCGGACTCGCCGGGCGCCAGAGAGACCCCCTTGCGGGGGGTGCCGTCGACCACCCGGAGCGCGTCGGGAACGCCGTCGACCACCCGGAGGTCCGTCGCGGTCCGCCGGCCCTCGTTGTGCACCCGGAGTCGGACCCGGACGCGGTCGCCGGGCAGCGCCGCCGTCGGCTCCACCCGGCGCTCGACGCGGAGGGCCGCCGGCGAGACGTCGACGCGGGTGAGCGCTCCACGGGCGGCGAACACGACCGGCACTGCCGCCGTCGCGACGAGCACCGAACTCCCCGCGAGCACGCCCGCCGCCACCAGCGCCGCCGCCGCCGCCAGGCCGCCGGACCAGCGGTCGAGCACCACCCGGCTGGCGTCCGCCGTCTCGCGCTCACCACCGTCCGGAGCGGGTACGCCCCGGTCACCGTCCCCGGCAGCGGTGTCGTCGCCGTCTCCGCCACCGGCGTCGGCACCGCCCGTGTCGCCGTCGTGTGTCGCCCGCTCGGCCACCGCGTCCGAGCGGTCGAGACGGCCGCTCGCGGCGCTTCGCTCGTGGATCGCGGCGACGGTGCGGTCGACGCGGCGACAGAAGGCGGCGTCCGGGCGGAGCCAGCCCCGGAGCCGTGCCGGGAGCGGGTGGTCCGGGCCGTCCCCGTCGGCGAGGAAGGCGGCGGCCACGGGGTCGTCAGTCCACTCCCCGCGGCGGACGGCACGCTCGGCGCCCGCCCTGTCCGTCGGGCCGTCCGCGTCGCGGTGCACCGCCTCCACGGCGGTCGCCCGGAGACGGCTCCGGACCTGCCCGCCGTCCGCGGTCGGGTCGGACATCCCGACCGTCGCCCGCCGGACCGTCGACCCGAACGCCGTCCCGACCGTCCGCCGGTCCTCGTCGCCGTCGCGACCCGCGGTCCCCGGTCCGGCGCCCGACCCCGGGTCGGCCTCGAAGGCGAACCGCGGCGGCGACGAGGGGCGGGCGCGGGCGCGGTACAGCCGCACGACGGCGTAGCACCCGGCGCCGAGGGTGACCGACCAGCCGAGTGCCGCCCGCGGCACGCCGGCCACGGCGTCGACCGTCACGGCCCGGACCGCCCCCAGCGGGCCACCGCCCGGGAGGAGGACGAGCCCCGCGAGCACCACACAGGCCACGCCGACGCCGACGAGCAGTCGCCGCGTCCAGGTCCCGCTCACTCCCCGTCACCTCCCGGGGGCTCCGCCGGCCCGTCGCCGGGGTGGTCGGAGTCCGCACCACCGTCTGCGGGGTGGTCGGGACCCGCGTCACCACTCGCCCCGCCATCGTCGGGACCGTCGGAACCGGTGTCGGGGGCCGGCCCGCCGTCGTCGCCGGTCGCGTCGTCGGGCGCCTCGCGACGGAGCCGTTCGAGCACCGCCGTTACACGGTCGCGGGCCGGCGGGTCGTGGCCGCCGTACTCCGCGTCGCGGTACGCGTCCCGCAGCCACTCGACCGGGCCACGGGGGAGCCCGCGCTCGACCCCGCGGCGGGCGAGTTCGCCGGGCGTCATCCGCCGCGCGCGATCCCACGGGACCGCCAGCAGTCCGACGAACGCCCGCCAGGCCGCCCGCACCGTCGTCGCCTCGCCAGTGCCGGCGTCGGGCCCCGGGGCGTCGTCGGCGTCGTCCGTCCCCGTCGGGGCGGGGCCGGTCCCGGTGAACAGGCCGCGGAGCCACGCGAGGACACCGGAGACGGCGGCGAGCGGCGAGCGCACTGCCCGGAGTCCACGACGGGGCAGACCGGCGACCCACGCGAGCAGACCGACCAGCCCCCCGCCGGCGAGCAGAGCCAGCGAGCGCCCCGCCTCCAGTAGCGTCGCCGTGGGCGAGCGACCGCGGAGACGACCCACGGCGGCCGGGAGACAACCGAGCGCGGCGAGGGCGTCACGGAGTGTCCCGCCCGCACCGCGGCGCCGCCGGGCGAGGGCCGCGCCGACGCCCACGAGCGCGAGGGTGGCCCCGCCGACGCCGGCAAGACGGAGGAACAGCCCCTCGATCCGGGTGGTGGTGCTCAGGTACGGGCCCGTGGCCCGCAGTCGGGTGGCGTCGGCGACGGGCACCCCGAACTCGACGGTGCCGTCGCGGTCGGTGACGCCGACGGGTCGGCCGTCGCGGTACACCCGCACGCCCTCCACCGGCCGGTCACCGACGGTCACCGTCGCGGTCGCCTCGACGCCCGGCAACAGCACCACCACGCTCGACCGCACCGAAACCTCCAGGTCGGCGAGCGCGAGCGCGACCGACTCGTCGAGGTCGTCACGACTGACCCGGACCGTCGTCTCGCCGTCGAGGTTCGAGGGCACCGCCACCCGCACCCGGCCGTCGTCGTCGGTCCGGCCGACCGCCGCGTCGGCCACCTGCACGTCCACCCCGCGCAGCGGGACGCCGTCGACGGTCGCCACGAGGGTCGCCTCACGACCCGGCGCGAACACGCCCTCCGCGACCGCGATCTCCACGTCCGTCGCCACGTCGAACTCGCGGGGCGCCGTCCCGTTGTCCTGCGGTCGGGTCACGGCGCCGCCGGCGACCCCGTCGCTCGCCGGCGTCCCGCGAGTCGGGACCGCACCGCCAGGGGTGGTCGGCCCACCCCAGGACGCCCCGCCGACGGCGACGGGCGTCCGCGTCCGACTCGTGACCCCGCCCGCGGTCCCGACCGCGGCGAGTCCGGCGGGGCCGGTGGTCCCGGCCCGCGGGCCGGGGTCGACGTTCGCCCGCGTGTCGGCGCGCTCCGTCTCGGCGCCCTCGGGCGGTCTCGCGGCGACGGTGACGGAGTCCGTGTAGGGGACCCGGACGACGACCTCGCCGTTGCGGTCGGTGCGGCCGGCGCGCTCGCCGTCGACGGTGACGACGACGCCCTCGACGGGCCGGTCCCGCTTGGTGACCGACACCGTGACCGGGCGGCCGGGCACCGCGGTGGCGTTCAGCGACACCTCGTAGGGGGGCGGCGGCACGCGCTCGGGGGCGACCGCCCCGGGGGGAACATCGTCGGGGTCGAGTCCGGCGTCCGGGCGGTCGTCGCCGGGACTGCCGGGGACGGCCGGGCGGCGGTCGGCGCCGGTCACCCGGCGCTCGGCGGCCCGTCGGTCCGCCGCTGGCGTGGGGTCGAACCGCACCCAGCCGTGGTCGGGGAAGTACACCTCCACCCAGGCGTGGGCGTCGACCGACCGCACCTCGTAGCGGCCGTCACCCGCGCTGCGACCGGGAGCGTAGCCGACGACGTACCGCGCCGGGACGTTCTGGGTTCGCAGCATCGCCACCATCGCCGTCGCGAAGTACTCGCAGTAGCCCCGGTCCATCTCGAAGACGAACTGCGAGGCGACCGGCCTCGAGGTGTCGTGACTGGCGTTCAGCGCGTACGTCTTGTTGCGCTCCAGCCACAGTTCGACGACCCGGGCGGTCTCGTACGGGGAGTCCGCCTCGCGGGTCAACTCGTCGGTGAATGCCCCGAGACGGGCCGGCGTCGCCTCGGGGAGACGGGTGTACCGTCGGACGCCGGGCGGGTGGGACTGGCCGGCGGTGGCCGCCAACTCGCCGGGCGTGGCGTCCTGGAGACGGCTGACCGCCCGGACCGTCGTCCCGGGGTCGACGCCGCCGGACAGCCGCACCGCACCGTTTGCCGTCACCCGGACGACGCCGTCGTCGGCGCCGACCCGTGCGGGCCGCCACGCCGTCGGCACCGCCCGCGCGGAGACGTTCAGCGTCACCGTCTGCCGGAGTCGCGGGCCCTCGGCGGCGACGACCGGCGGGTCGTACGCTCGGAGGTCACGGTCGCGGGTCCAGCCCTGTCCCGTGTACCGGCCGTAGGCGGCGGTCCGCCAGTACGTCGCGCGGTCGGCCTCGACGGTGAAGTGCACCGCATCCGAGCGGTTCGTCACCGCGTCGCCGAGCGAGCCGCCGACGCCGGTGCGCGAGTCCGGCGTCAGCGCTCCCGGGGCGGCGTCGATGGACCCCGTCCCACCGTCGCCGTCGCCGCCGCCGTCGTCGCCGCCCGCGCCCGACAGTCCCAGGTCGAGGGGCGTGCTCACCGCGGGGACCAGTGCCGCCGCCCCGAGCAGGGCGACGACCACCAGCGCGGCGGCCAGCGCCTGCGTCGGGTCGCGACCGCCGCGTGGCCCGTCCACCGACACGCCCGGCTCACCGGCGGTCCCGTCGAACGCCGTCGGCTCGCCGTCGTCGGCAGGCGTCCCCTCGTCGTTCGCTCCCGTCGACTCCACGGAGTTCAGTACGTCGTTGTTGGGAGCCGGAACCAAGAGCCTTCCGCGGGGGACGGCGTGCCCGACCGCCCCGGGTCAGACGCCGAGCCGGCCGCGAACCCAGGCGACGCCGGTCCGCAGCGGGGACTCGCGGGCGATCCGGTCCATCTCGGCCGCCGTCAGCGAGAAGTCGAAGATCGCGGCGTTCGCCCGGATGTGTGCCGGCGTCGTCGACTTCGGGATGGCGGCGACGTTGCGGTGTTGCAGCGCCCACCGCAGCGCCACCTGCGGGGCGGACTTGTCGTACGTGGCACCGATCTCAGCGAGCAGGTCGTCGTCTATCACGCCGCCGTGACCGAGCGGACTGTACGCCGTCAGCAGCACGTCGTTGTCCTGGCAGTACCGCAACAGCGGGCGCTGTGTCTTGAACGGGTGGAACTGCACCTGATTCGTGAGGATCGGCCGGTCGGACAGTTCCCGGGCGCGGGCCAGCCGCCGCCGGGAGAAGTTGCTCACGCCGACGTGGCCGATCGCCCCGTCGTCCGCGAGGTCGTTCAGCGCCGCCAGGCGCTCCTCCAGCGAGCCGACCGGGGCGGGCCAGTGCAACAAGAGCAGGTCGACGTGGTCCATCCCGAGGCGATCCAGGCAGGCGGTCGCCGCCTCTCGCGTGGTGCGGTAGTCCCGGGCGGTCGTCGGCAGCACCTTCGTCGTCACCCACACGTCATCGCGGTCGACCGCGGAGTCGGCGATCGCCTCCCCGACCTGTGCCTCGTTGCCGTACGCCGCGGCGGTGTCGACGTGGCGGTAGCCCGCCGACAGCGCCGTCGACACCGCGCGGTACGTCTCGCGACCCTCCGTCCGCCACGTCCCCAGTCCCAGCGCGGGCACCGCCGTGCCCTGCACCGTCACGTGCTCCACGTCGACGCTCATACCCCATTGCCGGGCAGCACCGCAAAGAACCCTCGGTCCGCGCCGCCTCTGCCGATCACTCCCGGCGCCGCCCCAGCACGTCGAGCTGGTGGGTGAGGTAGGTGAGTTCGCCCGCGGCGACCTGCTCGTGGCGGGTGCGGACCCACGCCGCCAGTCGGTCCGGGTCGAGGGCGGCGTCACTGTCGGCCCCCTCGCTGTCGCCCGCGCCCGCCGCCGCCGTGCCGCCGTCGGGCGACAGTGCCCCGTACACCAGGTCGAGCACGTGGTGCAGGAAGTACGCCTCGTCCGCCGGGTAGTGAGCACGCCCGGTGCCGGCGTCGGCGTCGACGCCCTCCCCCGCGCCCAATCCCAGCGGCCGGACCGTCCAGTCGGAGCCGGCAGCGGCCAGTACCTCGACCCCGGCGTCGGGCAGGCGGTCGAGCGCCCGCCCGCCGGCGCGGCTGGTGCCCGTGCCGGCGTCGAGGTGGGCGTGAAAGGCCCGCTCCAGGCGGCGCTCGAAGGCCGGGTCGGGCGCCGGCGCGAAGGTGGTCCGGCCGTCGAAGGTGATCGGGAAGTAGCAGTGCCCACCCGGGCGGACCGCGCCCGCGAGCGTCTCGGCGGTCGGCCAGTCAACGAGATCGAGGAAGGCGGCGCCGACCAGCAGGTCGTACCCCGCGACGGGCGCCGCGAACGGCTCGTCCGTCGGCGGGTCGACGACCGCCGTCGCGTCCCCGTCGCCCTCCCGGTCCGGACCGTCCCCGACCGCGTCCGCGACGGCGGCGGCGTCGGCCACCCGGAGCCACAGCGAGAGTCGCTCGGGGGCGGTGCCCGACTCGAACACCAGGTCCGGCGTCGCCGGCCCGCCCGTCGGTCGGGTCACCTCGTACCCCGCCGCCGCGGCCCACTCGGGCAGGCGCTCGCGGGCGGTCGCGACGCTGTCGGCGTCGAGGTCGACGGCGGTGTACGACACCTCGCCCGCGAGCAGGTCCCGGTCGAGGACGCGGGCGACCATCGTCCCGATCCCGGCGCCGACCTCGAGGACGGCCGGCGAGGGGGCGACCGCCTCGCGGAGGCGGGCGAGGACCGCGTCGTCCAGCGCCCGGTCGTCGACGGTGCGCTTGGCCGCGAGGTACCGCTGGGTCGAGTACGTCTCCGGTTCCGGGTCGGGCCGGCGAGCGTCGCCGTCCCGCCCGGTCGCGTCTCCGTCGTCGCTCACTGCCGTCCGGTCCGGCGGGCACGCGCTTAACCGGTGTGGTCGCGGGCCGCGACACGCGGGGTTGCGCGATGGGGCACGCGGGGCGACCGACGGAGCGTCCGGGTGGTCAGTCGCCGTGGGCGACCGACAGCAGCGACCCGGGCGGTCAGTCACCCTCGACGACTGACAGCAGCAACTCGCGGGCGCGGGTTGCCGAGGTCTCCCAGGAGGGGTGGGCCTCGTAGCGGCGCCGTGCGGCGACGGCCATCTCGGCGAGGCGGTCGCGGTCGGCGAGCAGGGCGGCGACGTGACCCGCCACCGCCGTCGCGTCGCCCGGGTCGACCAGAAAGCCCGTCTCGCCGTGGTCGACGAACTCGCCGGCGCCGCCCGCCCGCGAGGCCAGTGCCGGCAGGCCGAAACTCATCCCCTCCAGGTAGACGATGCCGAAGCCCTCGTACCGCGAGGGGACCGCGAGCAGGTGATGCTCCCGCAGGCGTGCGGCGAGGTCGTCGTCGGACACCTGGCCCGCGAACTCCACCCGGTCCGCGACCCCCTCGATCCGGGCCTGGCGGCGCACCCGGCGGACGTAGTCCGGCGCGGCGGTCCGGTCGCCGACGACGGTCAACGCCCAGTCACCGTCGACGGTCGCCAGTCCGTCGACCAGCGTGTCCAGTCCCTTCCGCGGGACGACGCTGCCGACGAACAGCAGGCGGAGTGGCCCCTCGTGGGCGCGCTCCCGTATCGTCGCCTCGTCTATGAGAGGGTCGAACCGGTCGCCCGCGGGCGGGGCGACCACCCCGGGGAGCGAGCGCCCGAGACAGTCGGTCACCGCCGCGCGGGTGGTCTCGCTGTTGTAGACGGCGGCGTCCAGCGTCGCCAGGTACCGGCGCTCGACGGCGCGGTAGAGGGGCCGGAGGCGGCGGTGCTCGCTCGCCCGGAGGTGGTGGACGACGCCGACGACCGGCGCCGACACCCCGGGCAGGCGGTTGGCCGCCACGAGCGAGGGGTGACACAGTTCGTCCTGGAGGAGCACGTCGTACTCCCGCGAGAGTGCCCGCCACAGCGCCGGGGAGACGTTGTCGGTGAGGTGCCGGGGGTAGTCCCGCCAGGGGATCGAGACGAGGTCGACGCGGTCGCCCGCCGCCCGCAGGTGCTCGACGAGCCGACGGTCGTACAGGTAGCCGCCGGAGGTGACCGAGAGGTCGTCGTAGACGACGAGACCGACGTGCACGGCGCTACGCGGACCGCTCGTGACTCGCCCACGCCACGTCGTCCTCCCACATCCGCACCTCGCAGTGCTCGACTCGCGGGGCGTCCAGGCGGTCGAGCAGGCGGTCGGCGAAGTGCTCGGCGAAGCGCTCGACGCTGGGGTTGCCGGTGAACTCCGGGCGGTCGTTCAGCAACTCGTCGCGGTAGTCGGCGACGGTGGCGTCCATCGCCGCCGCGAGGTCGTCGATGTTCAGCAGGTAGTCGTACTCGCCCAGTTCCGGCCCGGAGAGGCGTGCCTCGGCGGTGAACGTGTGCGAGTGGGGCTCGCCCTCGGGGGGCTCGGGGTCCGGCACCGTCAGGTAGTGCTGGGCGACGAACTCGCGAGACACCGTGACCGTGTACATACCCGCCGAAGGGCGCCGCCACACAAATGAGACACGACACGGCGGCGGCCGGGGGCGTCGTCGGGTGACCGGTCTACATGTAGCCCAGGTCGCGCAGCCGCTCCATGAGGTCCTCCTTGTCCTGGGCGCGGCCGGCGCGTTCCTCCGTCGAGAGGTCCTGCAGCCAGGCGGGTTTCTGCTCGGAGCGCTCGGTCGACACCTCGCTACCCAGCGAGCGGTACCCCTCGAAGTACTTCGGGGAGACGGGCAGGTCCTCGTGTGTCAGGTCGCCCGGCAGGTCGTCGTAGTCTTGGGGGACGTGGCCCTCGGGGTACTCGGGGACGGTGTCGGGGACGACGAAGGACCAGAAGTCGGCCTCGGAGAACTGCAGGATAGGCTGAATGCGGTCGTGCGGGGGATAGGTGTCGGGGTCGTGTCGCGGCGAGAAGAACGTCTCGTCGGCACGGGCCTCCTGCTCGTCCCACCGGATACCGCTTATGATGCCGTCGATCTCCTGCTCGCGCAGCGTCTCGTTCAGCGCCACCGTCTTCAGGAGGTGGTTGCCGACGTACGTGTCCAGGAGGAACGGGAACGTGTCGTCCTCGTACTCCAGGATCTCCCGGACGTGGTGCCGGTTGTGCTCGGAGAGTTCGTCGACGGGGATCTCGTCGCCCGGGTCCAGACCGTGGGCCTCGACGTAGTCGCCGACGTCCTGGTTGCGCGCGAACAGCACCTCCAGGTCCCACTCGTCGGCCCAGCGGTCGACGAACTCCATGAGGGAGTCGAAGTGCTGGAAGTGGTCGATGAACACCGTCGGCGGCGTCTCCAGGTCGTGTTGCTCGACGACCTCGTTGACGATGTAGAGGGTGAGCGTGGAGTCCTTCCCGCCGGTCCACATCACCGCGGGGTTGCGGTACTCCTCTAAGCCCTCGCGGACCACCTCGATGGCCTTCTCTATCTTCCGGGCGGTGCCGGGGTAGTCCTCCGGCGACTCGCCGTCGCCGGCGTCGTAGTCCACGTCGACGTAGTCGGGGAACGTCTGCTGTGACATCGCCTAATGAGATGTAATTACGGGTTGAAGTGCTTTCGGTCTCGTCGGACGCCTGCGACGGCGTGGCACGGTGTCTGGCGAGTCGGCGACCCGGGGACGACCGCGGGCGAGCCGACGAAGTCTTGTGGCCGGGCGGTCGACGGTCGGGCGATGTACACCGGGAAGACGGGCAAGCCGTGCTGTCTCTGTGGGCGCGAGGAGACGGCGACGCGGATCGACCTGCCGCCACGGGCCATCCCGGCGATGAAGAACGCGGGACCGATCGCCTGGCGTGACGTGGAGGGGGAGGTGTCCGTGCACTTCTGTGCCGACGACTGGGAGACGGTCCGGGAGGTGGTGCTCGAGGCGGGCATGTCGCCGCTGGGGCGGTGCAACGCCGCGCGGGCGGACTTCGACCTGCGGGCGGACTTCGAGGCGCTGCTGAACGACCGTCGCGAGGAACCCGACCACGCCGAGGTGGAGCGCCGCCTGCTGGAGCGTGCTCCCGGGGCGGACGACGAGGCGACCGACCGCGAGCGAGTGCAGGGGTGGCTCGTGCGACACGTTCTCGCCGACGACGCGGCGTCGACCGGCACCGGCGCCCGCGGGTGAGGACCAGTCGGACCCGTGACGGAGCGGTCGCCGAGGGTTTTATGACGCTGCTGGCGGTAGCAAACGACAGTGAGGGCACGCGAGAGACGGTCCTCGTCTACCGACAATGTCATCGGACACTGAGGTACTCGTCGTTGACGACGAAACCCGACTCGCCGACCTGTTCGGCGCCTGGCTCCAGGCGGAGTGGGCCGTCGAGACAGTGTACAACGGCGAGGACGCCCTGGAGGCGATGAGTGACTCCGTCGAGGTGGTGCTGCTCGACCGCCGGATGCCCGGCCTCTCCGGCGACGAGGTGCTGGCGGAGATCCGCGACCGCGGATACGGGTGCAGCGTCGTGATGATCACCGCCGTCGACCCCGATTTCGACATCGTCGAGATGGGCTTTGACGACTACCTCGTCAAGCCGGTCTCGAAGGAGGACCTGCTGGACATCGTCGACACCGTCCACACCCGCTCGGGGTACGAGTCAGAGGTCCGGGAGTACTACTCGCTCACCTCGAAGAAGGCACTCCTCGAGGCAGAGAAATCCGAGCGCGAACTCGAGGACAGCGAGGAGTACGCCGACCTCGTCGACCGCGTCGACGACCTGTCCGCCCGCGTCGACGATCACATCTCCGGCATGAGCGACCACGAGGACTTCGTCGGCGCCTTCCAGGACCTCCCCGGCGACGAGGAGATGCCCGACGTCGACACCCCCGAGTGACCGCGCCGGCGGGGCCGGACCACGAGCGCGTTCCGGACCGCTTTAGTGAGCAGCGACCGTGGCCGCGGTATGACCATATTCAAGCGCGTCTTCCCCGAGTGGCTGGAGACCCGACACGTCATCCTCGGGGTCCACACCGCGGTCGGCTTCGGCTTCTTCGGGCTGGCGACGGTGCTGTTTCTCGCCGGCAACGAGTTCGAGGCGGCACTGCGTGCGGTCGTCGGCGTCGGGGCGCTCCTGCTCGGCGTCTACCTGTTTCGCTGACCGCGGGAGCGGGCGGACCGGACGGGTTTAGTCGCCGGGCGGCGTGGGGCCGTCCATGTACCTGGCGGACCAGACCTGGCCGGAACTGGGCGACTACGTCGCCGAGGAGTCACTCGCCGTCGTCCCACTGGGCTCGACCGAGCAGCACGGCCCCCACCTGCCGGAGGGCACCGACCACCTCATCGCCGAGGCGCTCGCTCGCGCCGCGACCGACCGGACAGACCACCTCTGTACGCCGACGGTCACCGTCGGCGTCAGCCCCCACCACCGGCAGTTCCACGGGACGATGTGGGTCGACGCCCCCGTGTTCCGTGACTACGTGGAGTCGCTGACCCGCAACCTCACCTACCACGGGATCGACCGCGTCGTGTACGTCAACGCCCACGGCGGTAACGTCCAGCACCTCCGGGAGGTCGGGCGACGACTGCGCGACGACGGCACCGCCTACGCGATCGAGTGGATGTGGGACGAGTCCATCCCCGACCTCGTGGCGGAGCTGTTCGAGCACCCTGGCCCTCACGGCGGTCCGAAGGAGACGGCGATGATCATGCACGTCGCCCCCGAGTTGGTCCGCGAGGAGGAGATCGAGGCGGCCAGGGACGGCGGACTGGTGGACTGGCGCGAGGACGCCGACACGGTCGTCCACGGCGCCCGGACGTTCTACGACTCCATCGACAACACCGACAACGGCGTGCTCGGCGACCAGACCGACGCCACGCCCGAGGCCGGCGAGCAGCTGTTCGAGGCGGCGACCGAGCAACTGGTCGCGCTGCTGGAGTGGCTCGACGACCAGCCCCGCGAGGCGCTGTTGCCCCGGGACCACGTCGACCCGCAGCCGGGGAGTCGCCGGGAGTGACGGGGCGGCAGTCGCCCGGGACTCCCGCCAGGGGCCACCAATTTTTGTCC
>CAYODS010000046.1:0-19711 GCA_964402765.1 uncultured Halobacteriales archaeon | reverse complement strand
TCGATCGCCTTCCTCGGCACCGGCGAGGAGGTCCAAGACGTCGAGCGGTTCGAGCCCGACGGCTTTATCTCCCGACTGCTGGGGATGGGCGACCTCGAACAGTTGGCCGAGCGCGTCGAGCGGGCGATGGAGGAGACCGGCGAGGAGGAAGAGGACTGGGAGCCCGAGGAGATCCTCCAGGGCCAGTTCACCCTGAAGGACATGCGAAAGCAGATGGAGGCGATGAACAACATGGGACCGCTGGACCAGGTGTTCGACATGATCCCCGGTCTCGGCGGGGGGATCATGGACCAGCTGCCCGACGACGCGATGAGCGTCACCGAGGAGCGTCTGGTGGAGTTCGAGGTGATAATGGACTCGATGACCGAGGGCGAACTGGAGAACCCCCGGTCGGTCGGCGCCCAGCAGGTCCGCCGCATCGCCCGTGGGTCGGGCACCGACCCCGACCGCGTCCGTGAGTTGCTCCAGCAGCACAAGATGATGGAGCGCACGCTCAAGCAGTTCCAGGGGATGGGCGACGCCGACATGCAGCGCATGATGAAACAGATGCAGCAGGGCGAGGGCGGCGGCGGCATGGGCGGGATGGGTGGCCCACCGGGCGGCTCCGGCCCGTTCGGCGACTGACCACTCAGACGTCGTCCCAGTCCACGCTGCCGACACCGGCGTCGCCCGCGTCGGCGGTCGAGGCGTCCGGTGGCCCCTCGTCCGTGGCGTCGGCGTCGCTGTCGCCCCGCCGGTAGGAGATGTCGTCGCTGACGAGCACGTCGAACCGGGCGCCGCCCTCGCGACCCTCGGAGACGGTGACCGACCAGCCGTGGGCCTCTGCCAGTCGCTCGACGATCGACAGCCCGAACCCGGTGCCGTCCTCGGCGGTCGTGAATCCGGTGTCGAACACCAGATCGCGGTCCTCCTCGGGGATGCCGGGGCCGTCGTCCTCGACGAAGAAGCCGGCGTCGGTCGCCCCGACCCGCAGCGCCACCCCGGGGCCGACGTGGTCGATTGCGTTGCGGTAGAGGTTCTCCAGGATCGACAGCAGGCGGTCGTAGTCCGCCGACAGCGTGGTCGACCCGCTCACCGACAGCTCCGCCTCGGCGGTGTCGACGTTGCTCCAGGCGTCGCGGGCGACGGTGTCGAACTCGACCGGTTCGGTCTTGACGACGGCCTCGCCCTGGCGGGCCAGGGTGAGCACGTCGTCGATGATCGCCTCCATGCGGGCAAGCGCCTGGTCGATCTCCTCGTAGTACGGCTCGGGGTCGTCCATCTCCCGCGCGAGGTTCAGGTTGCCGCTGGCGACGTCGACCGGGTTGCGCAGGTCGTGACTGACGATGGAGGCGAACTCGTCCAGGCGCTCGTTCTGGGTCTCCAGGCGGCGCTCGCGGCGCTTGCGGTCGGTGATGTCCTGGGAGTTGACCACGAGTCCGTCCACGTCGGCGGGGTTCGACGCCACCGACTCCAGCACGACCACCCCGTCCTCGGCGGTGCGGACGCGGTACTCGACGCTCGCGGTCCGTCCCGGGTCACGCAACGGCTTGGTGAACGCCGCCTGCACCCGCTCGCGGTCGTCCTCGTGCACGAGATCGAGAAACGCCTCGCCCACGAGCGTCTCGGGCTCGTACCCCAGCAGTTCGGCCACCGCGGGCGTCTGGTAGGTTACCGTGCCGTCAGGGGTGAGCACCGACAGAAGCGCCGAGGAGCGGTCGACCAGCGACCGGTAGCGGTCCTCGACCGCCCGCCGCGGGGAGACATCCGAAAGCGTCACCAGCCGGTCGGCGGGCACGCGGTCGTCCAGTCGGGTAACCTGCACCGACAGCGCGCGGCGGTCGCCGCGGCGCTCGACGACACACTGCGCTCCGGGGTCCCTGACCGTCCAGCCGACCCCCGCCGGCGGTCCCGGCAGCCGCTCCAGCGAGGGCACCATCTCGCCCTCGCGCTCGTCCGTCGGCGCGGGCAACTCGAAGCCGTCCGGGAGCAGCCCCTCGACCCGGCGCCCGACCGTGCGGTCCACCCCGAGCAGTCCCTTGGCGGCCTCGTTGTCGGCGACGACCCGCCCCTCGCCGTCGACGACGAGACACCCCTCGCGCACCTCGTCGACGACGGCACTCCAGATCGCCTGGTCGATCGGCCGCCCGCCGTCGGTCGCGACCCGGTGCCCGCCGTCAGTCCGGTGGAACCGGGTCGTCCCGGCACCGCCGCTGTCGTGCTCGCCGGCACCGTCCTCCGGGGCCCTCGCCATCCTCTGTCCTCCGGGTCGGCGGTTCGAGGGGGTCAGACATGAAACCCCCGGCCCGATCCGCCCGAGGGAGCGGTTAGTACAGCCGCCCGACCGGACGAACCTGACTGACGGCACCCGGTCGTGTGGCGTCCGGCACCGGCCGTGGTCCCCCGGCGAGCCGGACCGCCGCCGGTCAGCGATTCAGCGTGTGGATCGCCTCGCCGGCGGCGTTTTCGGCGGCCTCCATCACCGCCTCCGACAGCGTCGGGTGGGTGTGGATCGTCGCCGCCAGGTCCTCGATCGTCGCGCCCATCTCGACCGCGAGGCCGATCTCGGCCACGAGTTCCGAGGCCTCGGGCCCGACGACCTGCCCGCCCAGCACGAAGCCGGTCTCCTCGTCGGCGACGATCCGGACGAACCCCTCGTCCTCGCCGGTGGTCAGCGCCCGGCCCGAGGCGCGGAAGGGGAACTCCCCGACGGCGGGGGTAAAGCCCTCCGCCTCGGCCTCCTCGGCGGTCATCCCGACGGTGCCGATCTCCGGGTCGGTGAACACCGCGGCGGGAACGGCCTGGTGGTCCAGCGCGGCGGGTTCGCCGGCGATCACCTCGGCGGCGACCTTCCCCTCGGCGGAGCCGGCGTGGGCGAGCATCGGCTCGCCGGCCACGTCACCGACGGCGTGGATCCCGTCGACGGCCGTCTCCGTGCGGTGGTCCGTCTCGATGAACCCGCGGTCGTCGGTCTCTATGCCCGCCGCCCCGAGGTTCAGCGTGTCCGTCACCGGCTCGCGCCCGACGGCGACCATCACCTTGTCCGCGGCGACCGTCTCCGGGCCGGCGTCGGCCTCCGGATCCACGGCCGCCCCGCCGTCGGCGGCCACGTCGGCGGGTTCGGTAGTGACGCGGATCCCGTCGTCGGTGGACTCCCAGCCGGCGGCGGTCCGACCGAACTGGAACTCGATGCCCAACTGTTCGGCGCGTTTCCGGACCACCTCGGCCACGTCGTCCTCGTAGGTCGGCAGGGCGTCGTCAAGCATCTCGACGACGGTGACGTCGGCGCCCATCTTCGCAAAGGCCGTCGACAGCTCCATGCCGATGTAGCCGGCGCCGACGACGGCGAGGCGGTCCGGCACGGCGTCGAGCGCGAGCGCCTGCCGGCTGTCGAGGACGGGGGCGTCGTCGAAGTCGAACCCGGGGATCTCGATCGGCCGCGAGCCCGTGGCGATCACGGCGTGCTCGAAGGCCAGCGTCTCGGCGCCCTGGCCCTCGCCGCCGTGGACCACCCGCAGGCGGTCCTCGTCGGCGAACTCGGCGCGGCCCTCCACGAGGTCGACGCCGTTTGCCTTGCAGAGTTTCTCGACGCCGCTGGTGAGCTGGTCGACGACGCCGTCCTTCCACTCGACCGTCGCCGCCAGATCGACGGCTGGGTCGGCGTGGACGCCCATGTGCTCGGCACCCCCGGCCTCGTGTGCGAGGTCGGCGGCGGTGATGAGCGCCTTCGAGGGGATACACCCGTAGTTGAGACAGGCACCTCCCCAGGCCTCTTTCTCGACGAGCGTGACGTCCAGCCCGAGTTGGCCGGCCCGGATGGCGGCCACGTACCCCGCGGGGCCCGCGCCGACGACGGCCACCTCCGTGCCGGTCTCGATGTCTCCGACGACCATCGCCACGAGACAGGCGACCGCGGCGGTTAAACGTGTGGATGCCGCGTCGGGATCAGCCTTTTTTCCACGCGGTGACGATCCACTCACGTGTCACGGACCGAGGGGGGTGTCGGCGGCCGGCTCCGTGCGGCGGCTGGGCTGCTCACCCGCCGGCCGGCGCTGCTGCTGGCCGGGGCGATGACGACGGTGCTGACCCTCGCTGGCGTGGTCGTCGTCGTCGCCGCCTGGCACGTCGCCGGCGGTCTCGTCTTCGACCTCCTCGCCACCACCGGCCGGTACGGCACCCGGTCGGTCTCCGACCGGGCGACGCTCGCCGCGGCCGTCCTCCGGGGTGGACTGACGCTCGGCCTCTGTGCGGTCGCCGCGCTCCCGCTCTCGGTCGTCGCCACCCTGGTCGCGGCCGCCGCCGACCGGGTCGCCCTCGACGAGTCCGGCGTCCTCCGGTCGGTCCGCTCCGACCTCGGGGGGCTCGCGCTGGCCGCTCTCCTCCGGACTGTCGCCCGGTTCGGGCTCTGGGTGCTCTGGACCCTGCTGGGGGTGGCGGTGTACCTCTCGGTCGGCACCTCTCTGGAGGCGGTCGGCTACGCGCTCGACCTCTACACGGTCGTCCCGTGGGTCGCCACGGTCGCCGCCGTCGCCGCCGCCGGGCTCGTCGGCTGGACCGGCGCCACGGCACTGCTGTGGGGACCGGGCGCCGTCGGCCGCGCCGCCGGGTCCGACCTCCGGGCGGGACTGCGCCGTGCCCGTGCCCGACCGCTGTCGACCGTCGCCGACAGTGTCGTCGTCACGCTGCTCTCGCTGGCGCCGCTGGTCGCCGGCGTCGGCACGGTGTTTCTCGCCGACGACACCGGTCTCGGGAACGACGTGGTGCTCCTGTGGGCCGTCGCCGCCGCCCTCACCGTCGGGGTCGTCACCGGCTCGTTCCGGGCGGCGTACCGCTCGGTCGTCCTCGGGCTGGGTCGGGACGGCGGCCCCGGGCGGACCGTCCCCGACCGCGACGACCACGCCCCGACGGTCCCGCTCACCCGGATCGCCGTGGCGGTCGTGGTGGTGGTCGCGGCGGCCCTCGCCGGCGTTGCCGTCCGCACGGCGGACCTGCGCCCGGTCGACGCCGGCGGGGCGCCGGGCCCGGTCGCGGAGGACGCCCCGCCGGACGCAGTCGTCGAGCGCGCCGTCGCCTCGGTCGCGGACCGCTCCCGGACGGTCCGGCTCCAGTACTCCTCCCGGCGCCTGTACGACAACGGGAGCCGCGAACCGTGGGACGGAAGCGGCCAGGTGGTGGTGCTGATCGACCCGGTCGACCGCCGGTTCCTCGGGTACCGCGGGGTCCGACTCGACGACGGCTGGTCCGAGGACGCCGCCTACCTGGAGCCGACGCTCGGTGTGCGGGCGACGGTGGACGGCCGGGCCGCCCGGGCCGAGGGCGAGACCGCCCCGGCTCGGGCCGGGACGCTGCTCTCGGCGGGCACCGACAGACCGGCCACGCCGGCGTACACGATGGGCGCAGACGGGCAAAGCGGCGGGCTCGGGGAGACCCTCTCGTCGTCGTTCCTGACTGACGGCGTGCGGACGGCCGCCGGCACCACCGGCTGGACCGTCGTCGAGCGCACCGACGACCGGATCGTGTACGAGAGCACCGACCCCGAGACCGTCGCCGTGTTCGCCCGGGCCGCCGTCGGCGGCGACAGCACCGACCTCCGCTCGGTCCGGGTCGCCGTCGACGCCGACACCGGTCACGTCGCCGGCGCGACGGTGCGGTACACGTACGACGACACGGGCGACCCCGGCGTCGTCGAGAACCGCGCGGAGTACACCGTCGACGGCGTCGGCGAGACCGACCCCTCTCCGCCTGGCGTCGACCGGCCGCCGCTGTCGGTCGTGATGGACGCCCTGTTCTACTGACCACCGGGACAACCCTTTTTTTCATGTAGCCTCGCCGTGTGCACGTGACCGACGAGAGGGGATCCGTCGCCGGTCGGCTCCGGCGGGCGGTCGGGACACTCCGGGGGCGGCCGTGGCTGTGGCTCGTAGGGGCGACGTGGGCAGCCGTGGCCCTCGCGGGCGTGTTCGCGGTGACCGCCGCCTGGAACGTCGCCGGTGGCCTCGTCTTCGACCTGCTGGCCGACCCGGCCGGCAGGCGGTACCGCTTCCCGGTCGACGGCCCCACCGTGCGCCACGCGCTCCCCCGGGCCGGGCTCACCCTCGCGCTGGCGCTGCCCGCGTACCTCTTCGCCAGGGCCACCGTCCTGGTCCCCGGTACCGCGCTCGCGGATCGGACGGTCCGGGGGACCGCCTTCGGTGGCGCCGCCCGCGGCGTGCTCGCGGACTGGCCCGACCTCGCGCGGTCGGCGGTCAGCCGTGGACTCCTCCACGTCGCGGTGTGGCTTCCGGTCGCGCTGCTCGCCGTCGCGGTGTACCTCTCGGTCGGCACCGCCCTGGAGGCGGTGGGCTACGCGCTCGGCCTGTACTCGGCCGTCCCCGGGCTCCTGACGACTGTCGCCCTCGCCGCCGCCGCCGCCTCGATTGCGTGGGCCGTCGCGGCGGCCACCCTCCGGGAGTACGACGCCGCCGAGCGACCCGGGCCGGTCGGCCTGTCGACCGCGTTCGCCGTGACTGTCGCCCACCCCCGCCGGCGTCTCGTCGACGCCCTCGTCACGACCGGTCTGGCCGCGCTCCCGTTCGCCGTCGGGGCCGGCCTGGTCGTGCTGTCGCTGTCGGCAGACGTCGAGCGGACGACCACGCTCTGGGTCACGGTCGTGCTGTTCGCCCTGCTCGCGACGGTGACGCTGTCGACGGCGGCGGCGTACCGGTCGCTGTCGGTCGTCGACGCCGACCCGCGACGGCGACACGCCGCCGGCCGGTCCGACGACCGCCGTCCCGACCGGTCCGACGCCTCGGCACCCACCGGGCGGGTGTTCCTGGCGGTCGTGCTGGTGGTGTCGGCCGGTCTTGTCGGCGCTGGCGTGCGGTTCGCCGACGTCCACCCCGGCACCGGTGCCGCCGCGGCCCCGGGTCCGGTCCCCGACGACCCCGACGGCGCGATAGAGCGAGGCGTCGCCGCCCTCGCGGAGACCAGCTGGACCGCCGACGAGCGGTGGTACGACCGCCGCGTGTACCCCGAGAACGACACCGTCGAGCCGTGGCGCCAGCGCGCGACAATCCGGGTCGCCGTCGACCGCCGGGACAGACAACTGCTGGTGTTCGGCGTCGTCAACGGCACCAACGACCCGACCGGCCCCGGAACCCTCGTGTACGTCTCCCGCACCGGTGCCCGCGTCGGCGACGACGTGGCACGGGTCGACACCCCCGACGTGAACCGCACGGTCCGGGAGACGTTCTCCAGGACGACCGGCGCCGCCGCGCTCCCGACGAGGTTCGACTCGGTCGTCGGGGGGGTGGACGACGGCCCGACCGACGCCGGCTCCGGGTGGCGCGTCGTCTCCCGCGGCGACGGCGAGGTCGTCTACGAGTCCACCGCCCCCGAGACCGTCGTCGGCTTCAACGAACTGATGTCGGCGTCCGTCTACGACGGCGAGGAGGTCGACCCGGTCAGCGTTCGCGTCACCCTCGACGCGACGACCGGACACCTCCAGCGAGTCGAGACCGTCTCCCGGTACCTCGACCCCGACGACCCCGGCGTCGAGCAGCGCCGGCACGTCAGGACCTACAGCGACGTGGGATCGACCGACGTGACGGTTCCCGCCGACCCCGGTCGCCCGCCGAGTGCCGTGGTGCTCGACGCCCTGCTGTACTGATCGTGAGCGGGCGGGACAGGACGGTCGGCGGGGGTCGCCCTACTCCAGCAACAGCAGGTCCGGGTCCTCCAGGTACCGCTTCACCGCGTTCGTGAAGCGGGCGCCGATGGCGCCGTCCACGACGCGGTGGTCGAACGACAGCGACAGGGTGAGCACGTGGCGGGGCTCGATCTCGCCGTCGACGACGCGGGGTTTCTCCTTTATTTGCCCGAGCGCGAGGATCGCCACCTCGGGGTAGTTGATGATCGGCGTGGCGTACTCGCCGCCGATGCCGCCGATGTTCGTGATCGTGAACGTCCCGCCGCGCATCTCCTCCCGGCCGATCTTCCGGTCCCGGGCGCGCTCGACCAGTTCGTTCGTCTCCTCGGCGATCTCCAGCAGACCCTTGCCGTCGACGCCGTCCACCACCGGCACCATCAGGCCGGCGTCGGTCGCCGTCGCCACGCCGAGGTTGTAGTAGTTCTTCTTGACGATCTCCTCGTTCTCCTCGTCGAGCTGGGAGTTGACGTAGGGGAACTGCTTCAGCGCGGCGACACACGCCTTCATCACGAACGGCATGTACGTGAGGTGGATGCCGCGCTCTTCGGCCACCTTCTTGAGGCGCTCGCGGGTCTCGACCAGTTCGGTCACGTCGACCTCGTCGTGGTGGGTGACGTGAGGCGCGGTGTACTTCGAGCGCTCCATCTGCTGGCCGATGGTGCGACGCACCCCGCGGTACGGCTCGCGCTCCTCGCGCTGGGTGGCCTCGACGTGCCGTGGCTCCTCCGCCGTCGCGGGTTCGTCGACCGTCTCGACCGCCTCCTCGCCGCGGGTGGCGAGTGCGGTCGCGTCGGCCTCCTGGGCGCGGCGCTGCCGCTCGGCGTACTCCCGCACGGCGTCGGCGGTGACGAACGCCTCGCCCTCGCGCTGCTCGACGGCGGGCACGCTGTCGATGTCGACGTCCTCCTCGCGGGCGACCCGTCTGGTGGCCGGCGCGGCGAGCGTCCGCTCGCGGTCGGCACTCTCCACCGCGGGCGGCGCCTCGATCACGTCCTCGCCGGCCGCCGTGTCGTCGGTCACCCCCCCGGCGTCGGCGGTGGGTGCCGTCGTCTCGGTCTCGGCCTCGGCCACCGTCTCCGTCTCGGCGGGGGCGCCGTCGCCGGCCGCCCGTCGCACGTCCGTCTCGGTGACGCGCCCGCCGGGGCCGGTGCCCTCGACCCGGGTGAGGTCGACGCCCAGCTCGCGGGCGAGTCGTCGGGTGCTCGGGGCGGCGAACACCCGCCCGTCGCCGCCGGCCGCGGCCGCGGTGCCGTTGTCGCCGGTGGCCGTCTCGGCGTCGGCGGTCGCGTCGGCCGCGGCGCCGTTCTCCGCCGTCTCGGGTTCCGGTTCGGGGTCGGGCTCGGACTCCGCCTTCGTGCCGGCGCCGCTCTCGCCCTCGTCCAGTTCGAAGGTGACGATCACGTCACCGACGGGGACGATGTCGCCCGGCTCGGCGTGGAGTTCGGCGATCGACCCGTTGACCGGCGAGGGCACCTCCACGAGCGCCTTGTCGGTCTCGACCTCGGCGAGTGGCTGGTCCTCGGTGACGCGGTCACCCACCTCGACCAGCCACGCCTCCAGGGTGCCCTCGGCGACGCCCTCGCCGACGTCCGGGAGTTCGAACTCGCGTCGTGCCATCTCAGAACTCCACGGTCTCGCGGATCCCGTCTACCACCCGCTCGGCCTCCGGGAGGTAGTAGTCCTCCAGGGCGTACAGCGGGAACGGCGTGTCGAAGCCCGTGATCCGCTCGACGGGCGCCTCCTGGTACAGCAGTGCCTCCTCCTGGATCGTCGCGGCGATCTCCGCGCCGACGCCGCCGGTCTTCGGCGCCTCGTGGACGACGGCGGCCCGTCCGGTCTTCTCGAACGACTCCACGATCGTCTCCTCGTCCAGCGGCGACAGCGTCCGCAGGTCGACCACCTCGACGTCGATCTCCCCCTCCAGGCGGTCGGCGGCCTCCAGCGTGGGCCGGGTCATCGCGCCGTAGGTGAACACGGACACGTCGGATCCCTCGCGGCGGACCGCCGCCTCGCCCAGCGGGACGGTGTGCTCGCCCTCGGGGACGTCCTCGCGGAACGACCGATAGATGAGCTTGGGTTCGAGAAAGACGACGGGGTCGGGGTCCCGTATGGCGGAGGCGAGCAGTCCCTTCGCGTCGCCCGGCGTCGAGGGGATCACCACCTTCAGACCGGGGGTGTGGACGAAGAAGTCCTCGGTGGACTCGGAGTGGTGCTCCGGCGCCTCGATACCGCCGCCGTACGGCGCCCGGATCACCATCGGCGCGGTGTACCGGCCCCGCGACCGCGTCCGCAGTCGGGCGGCGTGACTGACGATCTGGTCGAACCCGGGGTAGATGAACCCGAGAAACTGGATCTCCGCGACGGGACGCAGGCCGTAGGCGGCCATGCCGACCGCGGTGCCGACGATGCCGGACTCCGCCAGCGGCGTGTCGATCACCCGCTGGTCGCCGAACTCCTCGTAGAGTCCGTCGGTGGCGCGGAACACGCCGCCGTTGACGCCGACGTCCTCGCCCATCACGAGCACGTCCTCGTCCCGCTGCATCTCGGTCTCGAGTCCGTCCCGGACCGCCTGTACGAGCGTCAGGTTCTGTGTCGCCTGTTGTGTCGCCATCGTATCACTCCAGAAGTGCCTCGTCGCCGTGGCGTTCACGCAGCGATTCGAGGTAGTCGAGTTGCTCCTCCAGTCGCTTGGGCATCCCCTCGTACACGTGTGCGAAGATCTCCTCGGGCTCGGGCTCTGCGACCGCCTCCGCCTCGTCGATCGCCGTCGCGACGCGCTCCTCGATGCGGTTCTCGATTGACTCGACGCCCTCGTCGTCCAGTCGCCCGGTGTTTCGGAGGAACGTCTCCATGCGCGGGATCGGGTCGCGCTGTTTCCAGCGCTCGACCTCCTCGTCGTCCCGGTAGACGGTGGGGTCGTCCGCCGTGGTGTGGGCGCCGAAGCGGTACTGTACCGCCTCGATCATCGTCGGTCGCGTCGCCGACCCCAGGGCGTCGTTCTGCTCGACGCTGTCGGGGTCCTTTGCCTTCTGGACCGCCTCGCGGGTCACCTTGTACGTCGCGAGCGGGTCCATCCCGTCGACCTGGACGCCCTCGAAGCCGTACGCCTCGGCCTTCTGGGCCAGCGTCGCCGAGGCGGTCTGGCGCTCGCGGGGCACGGAGATCGCCCACTGGTTGTTGTTGCAGAAGAAGACCGCCGGCACGTCGAACACGCCGGCGAAGTTCAGGCCCTCGTGGAAGTCACCCTCGCTGGTGGCGCCGTCGCCGAAGTAACACAGGAAGGCGTTGTCCTCGTCTTTCAGCTTCGAGGCCCACGCCGCCCCCGCCGCGTGGGGGACCTGCGTGGCGATCGGCACCGCGACGGTGAACAGGTTCAGGTCCTCGGGGATTACGTTGCCCTCCTCGCGGCCCATCCAGTACAGCAGCGTGCGCTTCAGCGACAGTCCACGGACGAGGGCGGCACCGTGCTCCCGGTAGGAGGGAAACAGCCAGTCGCCCTCGTCAAGCGCGTGGGCGCTGCCGATCTGGGCGCCCTCCTGGCCCGACAGCGGGGGGTAGGTCCCCATCCGTCCCTGGCGCTGGAGACTCACGGCCCGCTCGTCGAAGCGCCGCGCCAGCCGCATCTGTGCGTACATCTCGACCAGCGTCTCGTCGTCGAGGTCCGGCACCTCGGCGTCCTCGAGCACCCGACCCGTGTCGTCGAGCACCTGTACCCGGTCGCCCGGGTCGCGCTGGAGTACACTCACGGCCGGATCCACCTCGTCATACCACAAACCTCGCCCGCTCCGGTCATAGTGCTTTCGTAACCGCCGTCAGCCGCCGGTGCGGGGGTCTGGCCCGCCAGGCGCCCCCCGGCTACGCCGATGCCGGCTCGACCCGGAACGGCGACCGCCACGAGGCCACGTTGATGAGGTCCCGCTCGACTGCCGGCCCGGGTCGCACCCGGTGGCCCAGCACCCGCAGTCGGTCACCTGGCTCGACTCGCCGCTCGAGCACCCGCACGAACGCCCCGTCGGCGAGGTCGGTCGCCTCCCGCAGCCACGACCGCCGGCGCTCGTCCAGGTCGCGCAGGCGGTCGGCGACGACCAGCTCCTCGTGGGGGAAGCGCAGGTCGCTGGTGACGTACGCCGCCCGCGGGCGCACACTCTCCTCGGGGACCAGCCCCTCGTTCGCCGCCCGCGGCACCGGGTCGACGACGGCGCGGGCGAGTCGATCGCGGTCGTCGCCGTCGCCGTCACCCGTCAGCACGAACGGCACCGCGTGCACGTCGTCGGTCGCCACGAGCCCGTCGGTGAACGACCGCTTCCCCGGGTCCGCGACGGGGTCCCGGTAGGCGTCGACCCGCACGCGACAGACCACGGCGGGCGTCAGGCTACCCGCCGGTCGGACGACCCGGTCCTCGAACGCCTCGACGCCTCCGACGACGGCGACGGTCCCCCGGTCGGGCAGCGCCCCCGGCGGGACGGTGTCGGCCCGCACGTCAGCCAGGTCGATCACCTGCCTGACGGCACCTTCCCGGAGTCGGTACCACAGCATCTCGACCCGGGGCCACTCGCCGACCACGTCAGTCGCCGGCGTTCGCCCCCGACCGGGCACGGGCCCGCTCGCGTGCCTCCGCCACCGAGCGGCCGTCCCGCAGTAGGGCGTCGACGAACAGTTCGCCCGCCTTGTACGACGACCGCACCATCGGCCCCGCCGCACAGTACAGGAAGTCGAGTTCGTCCTCGGCGACGCGGCGCCAGGTCTCGAACTTCTGGGGATGGACGTAGGAGTCGACGTCGAGGTGGGTGCGGGAGGGCTGGAGGTACTGGCCCAGCGTCACCACGTCGACGCCACGCTCCCGGAGATCCCGCAGCGTGCGGTACACCTCGTGGTCGTACTCGCCGACGCCCAGCATCAGCGACGTCTTGGCGTACGCCTCCGAGTCGCGGGCGACCTGTTCGAGCACCGACAGCGACTGCTCGTAGCCCGCTCGCGGATCGCGGACCGGCCGCTGCAGGCGCTCGACGGTCTCGACGTTGTGGGCGATCACGTCCGGGCCGGCGTCGATCACCTCCTGGACCAGGTGGCGCTCGCCCTGGAAGTCGGGGATGAGCGCCTCGATCAGCACCTCGGGGTGTCGGTCGCGGATCGCCCGGACCGTCCGCGCGAAGTGACCCGCCCCCTGGTCGGGGAGGTCGTCGCGGTCCACGCTGGTGAGGACGACGTAGTCCAGGCCGATCTCCGCGACCGCCTCGGCGACGTTCTCCGGTTCGTCGGGGTCGAGTGGCTCCATCCCGCCGGTCTTCACGTCACAGAAGTTACAGCCCCGCGAGCAGCGGTCGCCCATCAGCATGAACGTCGCGGTGCCGCCGCCGTCCTCGCCGCGACCGGACCAGCACTCCCCCAGGTTCGGGCAGTTAGCCTCCTCGCAGACGGTGTGCAGGTCCCGGTCGCGGAGCGTCTCGCGGATGTCGGTGAACTCCTGGCCCGACGGCAGGTCCACCCGCAACCAGTCCGGCTTCCGCGACCGACTCATGACCTGAACGTGGTGACCGCCGGCCAAAAACGTGGGGATCGCGGCGCCCCGTCGCTCACTCCCCGGTCCCGGCGTCCATGGCGGCGGCGGGCATCCGCGGCGACTCGATGCCGTGCTCCTCGAAGGCGGCCAGCGCCCGCTCGGTGACGTCCGTGCGGAAGGGATACTCGTTGCGGAGGTCGTTGACGTACGCCTTCCCCCGGACGCGCCGGTAGTTGAGTTCGTCCCTGAGTTCCACGACGACGGGGTGGTCGTCGGTGACGTACACGTACTGCGAGGTGGCCATCGCCTCCTCGACGATCTCGCTCGCGAGCGTCACGTCGGCGTCGGTGGCGACGTAGAAGTCGACGGCGACGAGCATCTCCGCGGCGCCCGCGCTGGCGTTTGCCACCGACTCGTCGAAGAAGAGGTAGTTCGGCACCGTCACCTCCGTGTCCGTCGGCGTCACCAGTTCCGTCGACCGGATGCCGATGTCGGTCACCTCGCCGTAGTGTCCGTCGACGGAGATCTTGTCGCCGATCTGGTAGGGACGCTCGGCGACCAGCACCACCCCGCCGACGACGTCGGCGAGCAGGTCGCGCAGGCCGAACCCGAGCACCGCCCCGAGCACGCCCGAGAAGGCGACGACCTGGGTCGCCGACAACTCGAACAGCGTCAGCGCGACCACCCACAGCGCGACGCCGTACACGGCGAGTCGCACCAGCGGGATCAGCGTCGTCACCCGGAACCGGTCAGCGAGCAACCGGTTCGCGACCGCGGCCAGCACGAAGCCGAGGCCCCTGGCGACCGCGTACGCGACCGCGAGCACCAGAAGCGCCTGGGCGAGGACGTCCAGACCCGGGAGTTGCTCACTGACCTGTTCGCGGGCACTCGCCTGCGCCAGGCCGACGGCGACGACGATCACCACACCAACCGCCTCCCGCCGAGGTGGTCGACGACGGCCCGCAGCGACTCCGGCGCGAGCGTCACGCGGTCGTCCTCGCCCACGAGGACGTGCCCCCGGTCGGCGAGACTCTGGACGATCCGCTGGGCCGGGAGCCGGTCGAGCACCGACGACAGCGTCGCCAGCGACAGGGCCCCCTTCGCCAGCAGCAACTCCAGGACGAACGCCTCGTCGTCGTCCACCCGCAGTTCGCGGTCGTCGGCCTCGACGTCGACCGGCGCGACGGTGCCGTCGCGCACGCTGCGCTCCCAGACCGCCGCCGCGACGCCGGGGTTGCCCCGCGACGCCCGGGCGACCTTCTCGAACACCACCGCCTGCGCGTCGGTCATCCCCTCGCCGAGACTGAGCGCCTGCGAGGTGACGTACTCGGCGTTCACCTCCGGCACGGGCACCGGCACGGTCCGCCCGCCGACCGACACCCGCGCCCACTCCAGGTCGACAACGCCGACCGGCCCCTCGTCGTCGGTCTCGACGAACTCGGGAGTCGGCCCGCGGGACAGCAACATCGCCGCGATCCCCTCGGGTTCGACCCGGGGCACCCGCACCACCTCGGTGAACGACTCGCCCACGTCCCGCACCGCGGTGAGGTACGTCCAGGCGTAGCGGTTCCAGGCGGTGACGAACGGCCGGTCCGACACCGCCGCCCGGTCCAGAAACGCCTCCAGGGCGTCGAACCCGCCGACCTCCCGGGTGTAGAGGGACTGGCAGTCGTCGATAACCACCGCCTCGCTCTCGGGAAACGCCGGCAGCTCGCGCACCACGCCACCGAGGGCCTCACGGTGGGTCTCCACGGCCAGTTCGCGCTCGACGTGGTCCAGCAGCACGTCACGACCTACGTACGGGCCGCCGACGACCGCGACGTTCGTCCCTCGCTCCGTCAGCCCCTCGCCGACCAGCCGGTCCAGCCGGTCGAGCACGCCGTCCAGACCGGCCGCCCGCAGGTCCGCCGCGTCCAGCTCCGTGCTCGTCTCCGGGTGCTGCACGGGCCGGGGGCTGCGCCGGGACGGACAATAAACTGGTGGCGTGGCCCCCGGTGGTCCGACGCCACGCGACCGCCTCCCCGGACGAAGACTTACCCACGCCGTCGAAAACGCCGGACCGATGAGTCGCACGCGGCAGGATCTCGCGTTGCTGTCGGACCCCGCGTTCAGGCGGTTCGCGGTGGAGGTCGTCGTCGTGCTGCTGGCGACGCTTCTGACGTTCGAGTTCGCCGTCGCGCCGTGGCTGCGCGACACGTTGCCGGGGCTGTTCCCCCGTTCCCCGGGGTCGCCCGACCGCGGCGAACTCCCCCGGACCGCGCTCGGCTGGCTCGGTTGGCTCGTGACGGCCGCGGTGGCCGGGGGGTTCGCCTGCTGGCGTGTCACGCGGACGGCCCTCGGCCGGGAGGCGTGGGCGGTGGCGCGGGCGATGTCGGACCCGACGGTCGACCCCGACGAGCGGGAGTGAGCCCGCGACCGACCGATTCTTACCCGCCGCCGCGCTACGTCGGACGATGGCAGACGCCGTGGCCGAGGACCTCGCCGACGCCGGAGAGGTGCTGTGGACCGACGCCCACGCCCCCACCCTCGCGGAGATCCCCCAGGACGACGCCCGCGACCGGCTGGAGCGGGCGGTCGACCAGCCGATGAACCTCGTCGTCCACGGGCCGCCCGGCTGCGGGAAGACCGCCGCGGTTCGCGCCATGGCCAGCCGTGCCCACGCCGACCCGGACAACGACTTCCTCGTGGTGAACGTCGCGGACTTCTTCGACCGCACGAAAAAGGAGATCCGTGAGGACCCGCGCTTTCGCTCGTTCCTCCAGGGGCGGTCCTCGATGGCGAAACGGGAGATGATAAACCGCGTCCTGAAAGAGTCCGCCAGCTACGCGCCCGTCTCCGGCGACTACAAGACGCTGCTTCTGGACAACGCCGAGGCGATCCGCGAGGACTTCCAGCAGGCGCTGCGCCGCGTGATGGAGCGCTACCACCGCAACACTCGCTTCGTGATCGCCACCCGCCAGCCGACGAAGCTCATCCCGCCGATCCGCTCGCGGTGTTTCCCGGTGCCGATGCGGGCGCCGACGACGGCGGAGGTGGTGACCGTCCTCGAGCGGATCGCAGACCGCGAGGACGTCTCGTACGACGCCGATGGCATCGAGTACGTCGCGGGCTACGCGGACGGCGACCTCCGGCGGGCCGTCCTCGCGGCACAGACCGTCGCCGGCCAGGCCGAGGAGATAACGATGGCGACGGCCCACGAGACGCTGGGTGACATCGGCCCGACGGACCGCGTCGAGGACCTGCTCGCGGTCGCCGAGCGCGACGAGTTGGGCGAGGCCCGCTCGATCGTCAACGACCTGCTGTACGACGAGGGGTTCGAGGGCGACGAACTGCTCGCCGCCGTCCTGGAGGTGGCCCGGCGGCGCTACTCGGACGACCGCCTGCTGGCGCTGTACGAGCGGGCCGGCGCGGTCGACCTGGCGATGACCGAGGGCACCACAGACCGCGTCCACCTGCTCGATCTCGTGAGTGTCCTCGCAGACGGTGACAGCCGAGAGACAGAAACCGTCTTCACGGACGACTGAAGTGGCCCCGGCCCGTCCCCAGTCGTATGGCAGAGCCCACTGACGCCGACGACGTACTGGAGGAACTGGCGAGTCTGCCGACGCTGGCCCACGCCACCGTCTCGCCGGACGGCACCGAGGTGGCCTTCTACTACGACGTCACCGGGCGCAACGAGTTGCACGTCCTCGACGTCGAGACCGGGGAACACGAGCCCTGGAGCGACGGCGAGGTGCCGAAAGACGCCCGCTGGCCGGTCGAGTGGGCCGCCGACGGCGACCGCGTGTTCTACCACCTCGACGACGCCGGCGACGAGCAGAACGACGTGTACGCCATCGACCGGGACGGCACCGCCGACCCCGTCGTCGAACTCGACGGCCAGGTCGCGCTGAACGACGTGGCGGCCGACGGCGAGACGCTGATCGTCGGCTCGAACCGCGACGGCCAGATGAACCTCTACCGCCACGAGATCGGCGGGGAGACGACGAAGATCACCGACTACGAGCGTGCCGCCAGCGGCGCCGTCGTCTCGCCCGACGGCGACCGGATCGCCTTCGGGACGAACGAGGCGGACGACTACGACAACCACGACGTGTACGTGGCGAGCGTGGCGCCACGGGCCACGGACGACGGCTCCGACCCGCGCAACCTGGAGATCGGCGCGACGGGCGCGGAGGTCGGCCCCGCGGACTGGCACCCGGACGGCACGAAACTGCTGGTGGGCGACAACACCGAGGACCTCGGACGGGCGGGCGTGTACGACTTCGAGACCGACACCGTGGAGTGGCTGGGCGACCTCGAACACGAGGAGACCGCACAGTTCTTCACGCCCGACGGCGATCACGTCGTCGTCACCCGGTCCCGTGACGCGACGACGGTGCCCGCCGTGTACGACCTCGAGACCGGCGAGAGCCGCGAACTCGACCTGCCGGAGGGCGTCGCCAGCTTCGGTCGGGCCGGCGACAACGTCCTCGCCGACGGGCGCCTGCTGCTGACGCTGACGACCCCGACGCGACGGCCGGAACTCGTCGCCTACGACCTGGCGACTGACGAGTACGAGGTGTTGCTAGAGGCCGAGTACGGCCCGTTCTCGCCGGCGGACTTCGCCGACGCGGAGTACTTTACCGTCGAGTCCGACGGCGTGCCGGAGACACCGGCCCGCGCCGTCGACCACGACCCCTACGACGAACTGGAGATCGGCGCCCTGCTGTACGACTCCGGCGAGCGCCCGTCGCCGCTCGTCGTGAACCCCCACGGCGGGCCGCGCCACCGCGACACCAAGCGGTTCGACCTGTACACCCAGTTTCTCGTCTCCCGAGGCTTCTCGGTCCTGCAGGTGAACTACCGTGGCTCCACGGGCCGTGGACGGGAGTTCATCGAGGAACTGTACGACGACTGGGGCGGTGCCGAGCAGGGTGACGTCGCCACGGCCGCCGAGGCCGTTCTGGAGCGGGACTGGATCGACTCCGATCGGGTGGTCGTGTTCGGCGGCTCGTACGGCGGCTACTCCGCCTACTGGCAGGCGGTCCAGTACCCCGACCTGTACGACGCCGCCGTCGCCTGGATCGGTGTTTCGGACCTGCTGGACATGTACGAGAACACGATGCCGCACTTCCGCACCGAACTGATGGTGAAGTACCTCGGCGAACCCGAGGAGAACCCGGACCTGTACGAGCAGCGGTCGCCGACGACCCACGCCGACAACGTCGACGCCCCACTCCTGATCGTCCACGGGGTGAACGACCCCCGCGTGCCAATCACCCAGGCGCGGCTGTTCCGTGACGCGCTGGCGGAGGCCGGGTACGACGGCCACGAGTACGAGACCGACGAGGCGCTGAACGAGCCGGTCGACGCCGACTTCGAGTACGTCGAACTCGGCGAGGAGGGTCACGCGACGTCGGACATCGACCAGAAGGTCCGCACCTTCCGCATTCTCGACGACTTCCTCGCGCGGCGGGTCGGCACCCGCCAGACCGTCTCGGCTGACGACTGACGGCGGCGGTCCTGGCGCCGTCACACCAGGGTTATGTGCGTCGAGGCCGAACTCCGGGGGGTCGTGTCTCACTCACACCGCGTCCTCGTCCCGTTCTCGCTACCGGACCCCGAGCCCGTCCCGGCGGCACTGGTCGAGGACATCACCGCGATGGAGGTGGTCGTCCTCGGCAACTTCGAGTTGCCGGAGCAGACGCCGGCCTCGGCCGGCCGCGAGCAGTTCGGCGAGGAGGCCCAGGCGGACCTCGACGAGATCGCCGCCGCCTTCGGCGACGGCGCGACCGTCGAGACCCGCCTCGTGTTCGGCAAGGACCGCGCGAAGACGATCGACCGCGTCGCACTGGAGGACGACTGCGACGTGATCCTCACAGGCGGCGCGGTCGGCGGCGCGGTCGACAGCGTGCTCGTGCCGCTGCGTGGCGACGACAACCTCGCGGGGATTCTCGCCTTCGTCGCCGAACTCCAGGCGGCGTGTGACGCCACGGTGACGCTGTACCACGCCGCCGACGAGGACGACCGCCGGCCCGGCGAGGAACTGCTGGACGACGCCGTCGCCGAACTGACCGCCGCCGGCGTCCCCGAAGAGCGGATCGAGCGCCGGCTCTCGACCGACGGCGACCCGACCAGCGCGATCGCGGCCGCCGGCGCGGAGTACGACGTGGTCGTCATCGGCGAGAGTGAACCGTCGCTGCGCGAGCGGCTGTTCGGCGCCACCCCCGCCCGGATCACCGCCGAGAGCGAGCGTCCGGTGTTCGTCGTCAGGCAGGTGACCGACGAGACCCAGGAGCCGAGCGCCCGGGCGACGCGGGACGGCTGACCGCGGGCGGCGGTGGAAAGGCTCATCCGACCGGGACCGTTGACGACTCGTAGATGGGCGAGGACCTCGAACGCGACCTGGGACTGTACCCGACACTGATGATCAGCATGGGGGCGATGATCGGCAGCGGCATCTTCGTGTTGCCGGCGCTGGGGTTCAAGAAGGCCGGCCCCGCCGTGATCGCGGCGTACGTCCTCGCCGGCCTCGTGGTGTTGCCGGCGGCACTGTCGAAGGC
>CAYODS010000045.1:0-20677 GCA_964402765.1 uncultured Halobacteriales archaeon | reverse complement strand
GGGTTCAATTCCCGGTCGGCGCATGCCGCTGCGAACACACCGTGAGCAGCGACTGTGTCAGAGGGAACTGAACTACAGAACGAGCGAGCGTGGCGAGCGACGTTCGGGTGGTTCAATTCCCGGTCGGCGCGCTTCTGTGCGAACGACTTCGTGAGCGGTGACCAGGCGAGCGGACCCCCGAGGTGTGGACCCATCGGGGGCGGTCGCCGCCAACTGCTATCCGCGGTCGAGTCCCCGGATCCGGGCGACACGCCGGGTGAGGTCGTCGTGGGCGGGCGGGACGACGCTTCCGAAGAACAGTCGGTAGGGGGCCATCGCACCCCTGGCGAGGCGTCCGCGGAGGGCGGCGTCGTCACCCGCCGGGCTCGCAGGACTCCCCGCCGTGTCGAACGCTCCGTCAGCGGCGACCTGGAGACGGCCGACGGTCCTGACGGCCCTGACGAGCGCGTCGCTCCCGACGCGGTCGGCGGCGAACTCGTCGGCGGCGCGCTCGACGGCGCCCCGGTCGTACAGGGCGCGGACGGCGTTGGGGCCGCCGACCAGCGCCCCCACGACCCACGGGAGCGGTCCGGTGGCGGGGTCACGACCGACGAGGTGGTACGCCTCGTGGCAGGCGACCGCCGCCAGCGCCTCGCGGTCGAGTTCCTCGACGAGCGGCCGGCCGACGACCACGGTCGGCCGACCGGGGACACCGAGCGGCCTTGCGACGGGGGCCCGCGAGTCGATCACCCGGACGGTCACGCCGTCGGGCACGCCGGGCAGGTGGACCGGCTCCGAGCGGACGAGCGCCCAAATCGCGGCGGCGACCCCCGTCAGCAGGTGGTGAGCCCACCCCGCCGCGGTCACGACGGCGGGCAACAGGAGCACGCAGGCGACGACGCCCGTCGCGACTGGGGTCACGGGTCCGAGCGGCGACAGCGCTCGCGAGAGTCCCCCGCCGTCCGCGGTCAGCGCCCTGGCGCCGAGGACCGTCGCGCCCAGCAGTGCGACGTTCGCCAGGACCACGGCCGCGAGGCCGGCCAGGCGGCGCCACGACCCGGCCGACGACGGCCGCGATCCGGCGACCTCGCCGGCGACGCGCGCACAGGACAAGAAAAAGAGGGCGTCGAGGGCGAGAGCGCCCGCGCAGACGACCGCCAGTCCCGCGGCGTCGGCCCCGAGCGTGCCGCCCCCGTCGAGTACCGCCGTCGCGAACAGGACGTTCGCCCCCGAGAGCACCGCCGGCACGAGCCCGACGACGGCGATCCCGAGCGCCGGCACGCCGGTGTCCCCCGACGCCGTCGCGAGGTGGGCGACCGCCACCCCCGCGAGGACCACTCCCGCCGTGACTGCCCCGGGCGTTCGCTCCGCGCCGCCGAGTGCGACGAACAGCGCGGCGCCGACGACGAGGTAGGTCGCCGCCGCGGCCGGTGTGTGCCGCCTCCTTATGATCTCGGTGCCGGCCACGTTCGGCAGGGACGCGACGCCGGGGAGGTGATGCACGCCCGGGAGGACGGCGAGCACGGCGTAGACCGTTGCCAGGACGGCGAGCACGCCACCGCGAGGAGCGAGGACCGCGACCGACGGTGCCACGACGAGTCCCGTCAGCGCCAGGTACCGGTAGGCGTCCGGGCAGACGACGGCCACGCGGAGTTCGCCCGCCGCCGGGTCGAGCGTCGCCCGCCGGGTCAGCAGTCGGCCCTTCGACGACCAGCGTCTCACGCCGTCCGTGTGGTCGCCCTGTGCGCGGCCGCCCGCCTCGCCCTCGGCGGGCCCCGGGAACCACTCCCCGACGGACCGGGCCACCCACGCGGGGGGGCGGCTCAGGTCGTGGCACTCCTCGTACAGTATCACGGCGTCGGGAGGAAGCCGGGCGCGCGGAGGATCGCCCGTCGGATGTCGTCGCCGCCGTCGCCGACGGCGCTCGTCGCGGTCCCGTCCGGGAGGAGATCCAGCACCTGCTCCGTCGACAGCAGGTAAGCCGTGGGGTTGTCGCCCGCGACCATCTCCTCGTAGGCGAGGAACATCACCCGGTCGCCCTCGCCGAAGGCGACCGGCAGCGCCTCCACGAGTCGGTCCGGCGGGCGGATCCGGGTCTGTCCCCCGCTCTCCGCGCCGTACACCTTGTACCGGCCGACGCCGACGTAGGTCGACTCCGCGAGACTCTCGGCCGAGAGGACGACGTACCCCGAGTTGCGCTCGTAGTTCCAGAACACGCTCGGCCCGTCCAGCGGGTGGTCCCGCTCGACGGCGTCACGCACCGCGTCGGGAACCGGCACGTACCGGCCGCTGCCGACGATCTCTTGGAGGGCGTACTCCCAGTCCCGCTCCATGCGTGGTGGTAACTCGTTACACGGAAAAGTCTGTTCGCGCCGCGCGGTCGCCGCCGGGGCAGGCGGCCCGTCGTGGTGTGCGGTCGGGTCAGTCGCCGTCGGCGGCCACGTCGACGGTCCGCCGCGGTCCGTTCGACCGGAGGTCGACGCCGTCGAACGTGAAGCGAGCGCCGCCGTCGTCGCCGTCCTCGACCGTCGCCCACCAGCCGTGTGCCTCTGCGATCGTCCCGACGACGGCGAGTCCCAGGCCGGTCCCCGAGTCGTCGGTGGTGAACCCCCGCTCGAACACCTGGTCCTGGCGGTCCTCGGGGACGCCCGGGCCGGTGTCCTCGACGGAGAACGAGGACTCGCCGGCGTCGACCCGGACGGTGACGTCTTCGGGGCCGTGGTCGACGGCGTTGCGAAAGAGGTTCTCCAGCAGTCGCCGCAGCCGGTCGGCGTCGGCGTACACCCGCACCTCGTCGTCGACGCCGACCTCGAGCGTGCCCTCCGCAGTGTCGCTCGTGCGCCAGGCGGCGCGTGCCACCTCGGCCAGCGCGACGAACTCGCGGTCGCTGATGGCCCGTCCCTCCCGAGCCAGCGACAGGGCGTCGTCTATCTCGTCTCCATCCGGTCGAGCGAGGCCTCCGCCTCGGCCAGGGTCTCGTCGTCGCGGGTCTCCCTGGCCGTCTCGACGTACACCCTCGGGCGACGGTCAGGGGGTTGCGCAGGTCGTGTGACACCGTCGAGACGAACTCGTCGAGCTGTCTGGTCTCCTGTCGCAGTTGCTCCTCGCGCTCCCTGACGGCGGTCACGTCCCGCAGGGTGAGCGTGTACCCCCGGAGTTCGTCGTCGACGGCGACCGGCGAGACCACGACGGTGTGGACCGTGCGGTCGTCGCCCGGGTAGTTGACGACCTCGTCGGCGAACCTGTCGTCGTCGGTGCCGCCCTCGGGGTCGACGAGGAGGTTCGGGGCGACAGACGAGAGCGGTTGTCCGGCCGCCCCGGTGATTCCCGGGTACAGCTCCAGCGCGGCGTCGTTGAAGTCGACGACACGGGTGGTCCGGTCGACGGTCACGATACCGTCGCGGACGTTCTTGACGATGGCGTCACGGGCGACCGGTTCGACGGCGAACAGGTCCTCTCTGAATAGCGCCCACGCCGCGAGCGCCATGCCGGCGGCGGTGCCGATGGCGCCGTACTCGAGTTCGGACACCAGCAGCCCGGCCCGCCCGCCGGCGTACAACAGCCACGCCGGCACCGGCGTCAACAGGACGGCGGCGAACTGGCGTCGGCTCACCCGCCGGGAGGACAGCGCGAACCGCCCCAGCACGAACACCCCGGCAAGCGTGATCAGCACCGAGAGCAGGAGAAACCCCGATCGCAGTGCCATCCGTGGAGAGACGACGTTGTTGAACGGTGGTCCCCTCACCTCGTACGAGGCGAACACCAGATAGTGCAGCCGGTTGGTCAACACGAGTCCCACCGGGACGACGTACGACGCCGCCAGTGCGGTCCACAGCCGACGGGTGAGCAACTCCGTGCGTCCGGTGAAGTACAGCGCGAAGACGAACCACGCGACGGGAACACTGTACCGACCGACGGCGCTGAGCTCGAACAGGGTGATGACCACCCCGTCACTGACCCCGAACCGACCGGCGACCACCTCGGCAAGCGAGGTCAGCGCCCAGACGACGGCCGCGAGGTTGGCCCCGGCGAACCAGTTGACCGCCGTCGACCGTCGGCTCGCGCGGAGCCAGTAGACCAGTCCCAGCCCCAGCCCGACGGTCGACAGGAGCCCGGCGGCGTACAGCAAAAACCCCACGCTGGCCACCGACGTTCAGGGTCGGACCCGCCCGTGAATTAACAGTTGTGGCGTGTTGTCGGGGGGACCGGCTGGGTTCCCGGTCCCCGGCAGTCAGTCTCCGTCCGTCGCGGCGCCGTGGTTGAGGTCCACACCCTCGACGCTGACCAGGGCGCCGCCGGCGGGAGATTCGCCGACAGTGACCGTCCAGCCGTGGGCCTCGGCGATCGACTCGACGATCGCCAGTCCGAGTCCGGTGCCGTTCTCGCTGGTGGTGTGGCCGCGCTCGAGGACCTGCTCGCGCCTCTCGGGTGGCACGCCCGGCCCGTCGTCGGCGATCCGGATTGCGCCGTCAGCCGAGTCGACGGTGACGGTCACGGTGACGTCGTCGGGCCCGTGGTCGACGGCGTTGCGAAACAGGTTGCCGAACAGTCGGCCGAGGCGGTCCGGGTCGGCGTATATCGAGATGTCCTCCACCCGCGCTTCGAGGGTGGCGTCGGCCGTCTCGCTGCCCTGCCAGGCCTCTCTGACGGCGTCGGTGAGGGAGACGAGCCGTCGGTCGTCGATGGCCCGTCCCTCCCGGGCGAGCGCGAGGGTGTCCTCTATCATTCGCTCCATCCGGTCGAGGGCGGCCTCCGCTTCGGCCACCTGGTCGAAGTCACGGTGTTCTCTGCCGGTCTCGACGTACCCGCGGGCCACGGTCAGGGGGTTGCGCAGGTCGTGTGACACGGTGGCGACGAACTCGTCGAGTTGCTCGGTCTCGCGCTCGAGTCGCTCCTTTCGCTGCCGGCGCTCGGTGATGTCCCGCAGGAGTAGCGTCTCGCCGCGGTGCTCGCCGTCGACGCTGATCGGCGACACGACGACGTCGTGGATCGTCCGGTCCCCGTCGTGGTAGCGGACGAGTTCGTCCACGTACCGGTCACCCGTCGCGCCGCCGTCGGTGGCCGTCGCTGCCTCGCTGGCCGGACTGTCGACCCCGGTCCCGGCGCCGACACGGGCCGATCCCTGGTCGTCGTCACAGTCGACCAGCCCCGGGGCGACCGCGACCAGCGGCTCGCCGACGCGGTCGGCGATCGCGGGGAACAGCCCGACCGCGGCGTCGTTGTAGTCGGCCACGTTGCCCGCCCGGTCGACGGTGACGACGGCGTCCTGGATGTCGTCGAGAACGGCGTCTCTGGCGACGGGGTCGACGGCGAACGTGTTCCCACGCAGCAGTGTCGCCCCGATCGCCAGCAGGATGAGCGACGTCGTCATCACGCCGTAGTTGACGTTCTCGACCAGAGGGCCGAACGACCCGGCGGATCGCACCACCAGAAACGGGACCGGTGCGGCCAGGAGAACGACGAACTGCCGCCGGCTCACCCGCCGCGAGGACAGTGCGAACTGCAGGAACAGCGCCATCGCGACGTACACGAGGAGACCGTTCGGCGTCGTCACCGCGTCGTACAGCGGAGTCGTCTCGGCGGTCAACCGGACGAACGGGCCGTCGGTCCGGCCGAACTGCGCGTAGGCCGCGCCGTGTAGCGGCTGGGTGACGACGAGCGCCGTCGGGACGAGGGCGATGAGCCCGAGCACCAACTTCACCGGACGGGTGAGCAGTCCCGTCCGGCCCGTGAAGTACACCCCGAACAGCACGAACGCCGCCGGCCCGAGTCCGGTGACGGCAGTCTGTGCCACGAACGTCGCCGCCATCGGCCCTGTGCCCTCGGTCACCTGACCGAGAACGGCACGGACGGCGGTGAGAACTGCGGAGACCGTCAGCACCACCACCACGACGGTCGCTGCCTGCGTGGCGCGAGTCCACGCCCGGGTCCGGCGGAGCCACAGCACGAACGCCACGTTGATTCCGGCGGTGACGAGCATGGCACCGACGTACAGCGCGACCACCTCAGGAACCATTCGTCCGACCTGACTTGCCCGTGACGCATGGACGTTACGGCGTGCGGGGCGGGTCAGGTGGTCGCCCCGGGTCCCGCCGCGACCGTCTCCAAAAGCGTCTGTGTCGACCCGGAGTCGTACCGGAGCGGACGGCGCCACCATGGGCCGCGCCCGGAGTCGGTGGACAGGTCCGTGACGAGCGAGTTCGCGTCGCTGCCGCCGGACGGCGTCGACAGCGGCACCGCCTGGTCGAGCAACTCCGACGCCCCGGGGTCGCCCAGCACGAGCACCCTGGCGTCGAACTCACGGCGCTTCAGGTGGGCGTTGTCACGGAACCGCCGCCGCTCGGCGTCGGGCAGCGCCCGGTACTCCTCGCCGGTCACCGCCCGCTCGACCTGGAATCGGCCGATCAGGTACGCCCCCCACTCGGGTGGCATCCAGGCCGGACGCTTCTCGTAGTCGGGCGCCGTCCCGCCCAGCGACGGCGGGTCACGGCCCACGGTGGACGCCAGGGTGGCGTAGAACAGGAGGTGATCGCCCGGCGCGAGCGCTGACAGCGGACCGGCCTTCACGCCGTGCTCGTCGCCGTAGGTGTACTCCGGGCCGTCGTACGGTCGGTGGTCCGGCAGGGCTGGGTCGAGGTGGACCCGCCGGTCGGCCAGGCCGGCGGGCAGCGAGAGCTCCAGGTTCAGATCGCCGTAGGTCGGCACCGGACGGGCCAGTTCGTCGTCCGGCAGTGTCGGTGCTCGCTCTGGGATGGGAACGTACACGAACGAGCCGTCGGGCCGCACCGGCCCGCGGAACCCCGGCAGACTGGTGTTGACGCCGACGTTGATCGCCACGGCGCGGGGGTCGCGGTCGTCGGGCCCATCCGTTGCGCCCGTCACGACAGCTCCGCGCCGCAGTGCCGACAGAACGTGTACACCGCCTCCGTGTCGTTCGGCGCACCACACTCCGAACAGCGCCGGGCCCGCTCCGTCTCGCCGTCGTCCGACGGCCGGGGGTCGACCCCCGGCGAGTGGTCCGGGCCGCCGTGGCCCCCGTCACCGCCGCTCGTGGTCGCCCGTCCCCCGCCGAGCAGGTAGTAGTACACCGCGACCTGCACGACCGTGATCGCGACCACGCCGGCCACGAGCGCGACCAACCAGAGTGCCATCGCCCGTGTATCGTCGGCAGGTCACTTATTTCGTGGGTCCGGAAAGGCTCTTGCCGCCACGGCCCCGACCACCTGGCGTGTCACCGACCTCCCCACTCGACCGTCGCGCGGTGCTCGCGGGTGGCGGTGCCGTCCTCGCCGCCCTCGCGGGGTGTACCGGCGACGGGACCGACGGGAGCGGGACAGACGACGACACCACCGCCGGGAGCGGGACGGACGACCTGGACCTGCGGGAGGCCAACGTGACGGGCGTGTCGCTGTCGGCGTCGGGCGGGGAGTACCGCGTCGCGACGACGCTGATCCACGACGACGACGGCGAGTCGGGGTACGCGGACTGGTGGCAGGTGGAGACGCTCGCCGGCGACCGCCTGGGCCGGCGCGACCTCGCGCACCCGCACGGCACCCGGGAGTTCACCCGCTCCGCGACGGTGACGATCGACGCCGACCGGGTGGTGGTCCGCGGCCACGACCAGACCCACGGCTACGGCGGCCAGGCGGCGATCGTCTCAGTGCCCGACGGGGCGGTCGACCTGGTCCGGCAGGGGTCGGAGCCGGACTCGTTCGCCGGTCGCTGACCCCCTGTCCGCGGCGACGGGGCTGTTCGACCGGACGAGGGATGGTCAGGTTGATACCCGCCCGCCCCCGTCAGCCGACCGTGACCACCGTCATCGACGGCAACGAGGTGGCCGAGGGGATTCGCACCGACCTGGCGGGAGCGATCGAGACACTCGCCGACCGGGGGACCCGGCCGGGGCTGGCGACCGTCCTGATGAGTCCCGACCCCGCCAGCGAGACGTACGTCTCGATGAAGCAACGCGCCTGCGAGGACGTGGGCATCGAGGGGGTCCACGTCGAGATCGACACCGACGCGCCCGCCGCCGAACTGTACGACGCGGTCGCGGAGTTGAACGACGACCCCGACGTCCACGGGATCCTGGTGCAGTTGCCCTTAGCCGAGCACGTGCCCCGCCACGAGGTGCTGGAGCGGATCGCCCCCCGGAAGGATGTCGACGCCCTGCACCCGGAGAACGTCGGGCGCCTCACCGCCGGTCGCCCCAGGTTCAAGCCCTGCACACCCCACGGTGTGCAGCGCCTGCTCGACGCCGTCGGCGTCGACACGGAGGGAGCGGACGTGACCATCGTCGGCCGCTCGGCCATCGTTGGCAAGCCGCTTGCGAACATGCTCTCGAACAGGTCGGCGGGTGGCAACGCCACGGTGACGCTGTGTCACTCCCGCACTCGCGACCTCGCCGAAAAGACCCGCCGGGCGGACGTGCTCGTCGCCGCCGCCGGGCGCGCCGGGATGATCGGCCCGGACATGGTGGGCGAGGGGGCGACGGTGATCGACGTGGGCGTGAACCGCGTCGAAGCGGACACCGAGAAGGGGTACGAACTCGTCGGCGACGTGGACTTCGAGGCGGTGCGCCCGAAGGTCGAGGCGATCACGCCGGTGCCGGGCGGCGTCGGCCCGATGACGATCGCCATGCTGCTGTACAACGCGGCCGCCGCCGCCGCGCTCCAGCAGGGGATCGACGTGGACCTGCCCTGAGCGGCGCCCGCTCACTCGGTGAGGCGCTCGACCCGGTCGCGAGCGGTCGCGAGCGCCGTCTCGTCGCCGTCGCGCAGCGCACGCGCCACCTCGCGGACGGCGGCGACGAGCGCCTCGACCTCGCCGGGCGGCACGTCGCCCTGCAGCGCCTGCGTTCGGGTGACGAGGCCCTCGATCCCGTCGAGCGCGACGCGGACGGCGGGCACCTCCCGGGCGTCGTCGCTCTCGCCGCGGTCGTCGAGCCAGTCCCGCAGTTCGCCGCGGTAGTCCTCGACGCAGTCGGCGTACGCGAGTCCGCGGGCCGCCCGCAGCGACTCTGGGACCCCCTCCGGTTCGGGACGCTCGCCGGTGTCTGCGCCCTGCAGGAGCGCGAGCAGGTAGATCCGTTCGGCGTCGTCCAGGTCAGCGTGCATCCCGCGGTCGGCGAGGTCGGCGGCGTGGACGAGTTCGGCCGCCGCGAGGTAGGTGTCGTCGAGGTCGCGCAGTTCGCCTCCCCGCACGAACCCGCGACGGCGGACGTACTCGCGACACTCCTCGGCGGCGGCGTCCAGCGCCGCCGGGAGGTCCGTCTCGGCGCGCTCGCGGGCCGCGGTCAACTCCAGGTCGACGGCGGCGTCGGTGTGCTGGCGGCGCTCGTCGACGCCGACCGAGCGCAGCGACCCACAGGCGGGACACTCGACGGCGCCGGTCTCGAAGTACGACCAGCGGTGACCGCAGTCCTGGCACTCCCGCTCGCCTCGGACGCGCATCGTCGGCGGTACGGCGGCGAGCGGTTTCAATCCCCCAGTCTGGGGCGCTCCACGCGGCGCTCCCGTGGCGGGGTCAGCCCCACCTCGCGGGCGTACTCGACCATCGCCGCGGTCGCCCGCCCGTGCTCGGCGACCACGTCCCCGGGGCCGACGGCGTCGACGACGTGGTCCGTCTCGACGAGGTAGTCCGCCAGCGCGACGGTGTACCGGCGCTCGGGGTCGAGCGGCGCGCCGTCGACGGTCGCCCCCTCCAGGCGCCCCGCCACGTCGTTCCACACCACCCGTGCACCGCTGACGTGACAGCAGTAGCGGTCCGGGTGGCCGTCGTCGTGGTAGCCGAAGGGCACCGCGACCAGCGCCGCCCGCAGACGGTCGCCGGGCAGCGCCACCGTGAGGAGGTCGTCGGCGTACGGCGCCAGCCCGATCAGGTCCGCGGCGGTCACCTCGCCCGCCAGCGGGTCGCCCGCCCGGATCGCCCCCGGCGGACTGATCGCCACGTCCGCACCGGTGCGCCACCGCAGGGCGTCGGTCAGCAGGTTGCCGATCGCGCTGCCCGCCGCGACCGCCGCCCGCTCGGTGCGCTCGATCGGCTCCGACACCGTCGCCACCACCTCGTCGAGTCCGTGCTCGGCGTGGTGGTCGCGGAGTCGGTCGGCGACCCGCCGGGCGACGCCGCCGTCCCCCTCGGCCTCGCGGATCTCCACGGTGGGCCGGTCACCGAGCGTCACCAGCGAGACGCGCCGACCCGCCCGGCCCGGGCGGACGACGAGCGTGCCGTCGACGCGGTCGCGGTGCACGTCGTGGACGTGCCCGCCGAGGACGGCCTCGACGTCGGTCTCGCGGGCGATCCGCTCGTCCACCCGGCCACAGTGCGAGGCGACGACGACGCCGTCGGCGCCCCGGTCGCGCAACGTCGCCGCGGAGTCACGGACCGCCGGGACCGGGTCGGTGAACCGCACGTCGTCGACGGTGTAGTTCATCGCCGCCGTCTCCGGGTGGGCGACGCCGACGACGCCGACCCGCTCGTCGCCGACGGTGAACAGGGCGTGTGGGTCGGTCTCGTCGGCGGCGAACCGTCCGTCGTCGCGCTCGGCGTTCGCACAGAGGTACTGCTGGGGGGCGTCGGCGGCGAGGTCCCGCGCCCGGTCGGGGCCGAAGTCGAAGTCGTGGTTGCCGAAGGTGTCGACGTCGGGGTCGAGGGCGTCGAATAGGGCGAGCGCGGCCCGGCCCTCGGTCGCCAGCGAGAGCGCCCCCGGCGCGGTGTTGTCGCCGGTCCCGACGACGAGGGTGCGGTCGTCGCGCAGGCGCTCGACGGTCGCCGCCAGGGCGCCCGCCCGCCGTGGTTCGTCGAGGACCGTCTCCAGGTCGGAGTAATGGACGACGCGGGGTACCATTACACGATCTCGGGTATCGTCGGGGATCACACTGACGGTGTCGGTCGTCGTTGCCGCCTGCGGGTCACCCGTCCGATTGCTCGTCGGCGTCGGTCTCGACGTCGACCACGGTGGCGGTCCCGTCGACGGTCGCGGTGACGGTCTCCTCGCCCAGCGGGAACTCGACCGCCACGCGGTACGGGTCCGTCTCGCGGACCTCGGTGTGGCGGTCGGAGACGAACTGGGGGGTGGTCCAGTACGGTCGGTCCAGTGGGTACGCGTCGGCCCGGTGGTGGGCCGTCCGCACCTCGGGGTGGTGGAAGGCGACTGTCCCGACGGCGGTCATCACCTCGTGGCGACACACCGCACACTCGAAGGTCGCGACCACGTCGGCGGCCACGTCACAGGTGTTCGGTTCGAGTCGCCCGACGCTCGTGCCGCCACACTCCGGGCAGACGCCCCCGGTGACGAGGGCGGCGTTCCGTGTCGCCCACCGGTCGAACGCCGCGGGCACCTTCGCCGGCTCGCGGGTGGAGACGGCGGCGGGCGGGAACGGCACGCGGGCGACCTGGGTGTCACACGTCTCGCAGGTGATCCCCAGTCGCTCCCCGTCGTAGGAGGCGACGAGCGTCGCCGTCTCACACTCGTGACACTCGCCCTCGACCGGCGTCGGCGGCATCCGCGGCCGCTCGTTGTACGTCCCCGCCAGGACGGCGTGGGCCACCTTCCGGCCCTGCGTGTTGAGCCGGTACCCGTCCGCGCGGTGTTCGACGAAGTGGCCGGTGAGTTTCTGCAGGTGGTAGTTGAACCGGCCGCTGTTGTCCACGTCGCTGGCGTGGTAGAGGTCGGAGAAGGCGACGGTGTCGTCGTCCTCGGCGAGCAGCAACCGGAGGATGTCGACCCGCGTCTGCTCGCCCACGAGGTTGAACGCCGCCGCCGGCCCGATCTGGGGCGTCGCGTCCTGGCTCATGCCCACCGGTACGCACACGACCCAATCACTCTTCCGCCCCCGTGCGGACGCCTCACACCCCCGCCCGCGGCCGCATGATCCCCCGCCCTCTACCTGTCTCCCCACCTACCGAAGCGGAGTTGTGTTTCGACCGCTACAAAAGTGTCGTTCAGATAATACTTAATCCGGTGAGAGGGGTAGGCAGGGGCGATGACCGCTCGCCCGCGTCGTGGGGTGTCGAGCACCGTCCCGTCCGGCCGGCGTCGCGCCGTGCCGGACCGTACCGTCCCGGTCTGTGGACCGACGACCGGCGCCCGCGGGTGGGGTTGAGATGCGTCGGTTCGACCTCACCCCCGAGGAGATCACCTCGCGGCCGCTGTACCGCGTCGTGCCGGTGCTGGCGGCGCCGCTTCTGTTGCAGAACCTCGTCATCGTCGTCCAGCGGCTGGTGGACCTGTTCTGGGTCGGTCGCCTGAGCGGCGACGCCGTCGCGGCGGTGGGCCTGAGCGTGCCGATCTCCGCGCTCGTCAACATCGCCGTCGTCGGTATCCCGTACCTCGGGGTGCAGGTGCTCACCTCACAGCGCGTGGGTGCCGAGGACGAGCGCGGCGCACGGCGGGTGACGTTTAACGGCCTGTTGCTGGGGGCGGGGCTGGGACTCGTCCTCGGCGTCGGCGCCTCGCTCGCGGCGCCGGCGCTGGTCGATCTGGTCACGGTGCTCCAGCCGACGACCGAGGGGTCGTCGGTGCGCTCGCTGGCGGTCGCCTACGTCGAGGTGACCGTTCTCGGGCAGTTCTTCGCGGTGCTCGCGGACACGGTGGAGGCCTCCCTCGTCGCCCGCGGGGACTCGCGGGGGGCGCTCGCGCTGACACTGGTCGTCGTCGGCGCCAACGTCGTGTTCGACCCGCTGCTGGCGTTCGGTGTCGGCCCGCTGCCCGCCCTGGGCATCCGCGGCGTGGCGCTGGCGAGTGTGCTGTCGTACGTCCTCGCGGCGCTGACCGCAGCGGTGTTTGTCCTCCGGCGGCGCCGGGGTGGCGTGCTCTCTCGGGCCGCCGCCACGGTCAGCCGCGGGGACCTCCGGGAGATCGTGTCGGTGGGCTGGCCGCCGGCCGCCCAGCGGGCGAACCAGTTCGTCGCCCGCCTGCTCGTGACGATCGTCGTGTTCGGGGCCGGCGGCGCGGCGGGGGTCGCGGGATACATCGTCGGCTCGCAGTTCTTCTCGGTGGCACTGGTGCCCGCCCTGGGGATCCAGAAGGCGACCCAGAGCGTCGTCGGGCAGAACCTCGGCGCGGACCGCCCGGACCGCGCCGCCCGGACCGGCCCGGTCGGCGGCGCCTTCCTCGTGGCCGTGCTCGTGCCCGTCGCGGCGGGCCAGTGGCTCGCGGCGCCGACGATCGCTGGGCTGCTCGCGCCGGACCTCGCCGGCGTCGGGTTCGACAACGCCGTCGCCTTCCTGCGCTTGCTCGCCTGGAGTTACCCCGCCGTGGGCGTGGTCTACGCCCTCCAGGGGGCCTTCAACGGGGCCAGCCGCTCGCGGGTGAGCTTCTACGCCTCCGTGCTCCAGTTCTGGGTGGTGCAGCTCCCGCTGGCCGCCGCGGTCGGACTGGTGTTCGCGAGCGACATCCGGCTCGTGTTCCTGTCGGTCACGGTGGCGAAGGTCGCGACCGGCCTTGCGCTCGCGCTGTACCACCTGCGAGCGACGCGGTCGGGCGTGTTCGAGAGCGCCGCGGGCGAGGTCGATGGGGCGTCGGGTGACTGACCGGCGCCTGCCGGGCTACGCCAGTCCCGGGACGAGTTCGACGGCCCGATAGAGGCCGAAGCCGACGCCGACGGCGCCGACCAGCGTGGCGAGCCACGCGGCGACGGTGACGCCTATCTTCCGGGCGGAGACGCCGGCGGACCCGACGACGAGCCCGGAGCCGATCACCGAGGAGATGATGATGTGGTTGAACGACACGGGCACGCCGAGCGTGATCGCCGCCTGTGCGGTGACGAAGCCGGGCACGAGGGCGGCGATGGAGCGGCGCTCGCCCAGTTCGGAGTACTCCCGGGCGACCGCCTGCAACAGACGGGGGGCGCCAGTCCAGGCGCCGGCGAGGATCCCCAGCCCGCCCAGCACGAGCAGGGCGGTGCCGGCGTCGACCGGGGTCGCCGCTGGCAGCGACACCTCGTCGGCGAACAGCGACTCAAGCGGTCCCGTCGCGAGGCCCACCTGCGAGCCGCCGCTGGAGAAGGCGACGAGTGCGCCCAGGCCGACGAGAAAGCGCCGGATGCCACGCTCGGGGTCCTCCGAGGTGGCCCGGCGCATCAGGGCGAAGCCGAGGGCGGCGACGGCGAGCGTCGTCAGAAGCATCGCCAGGTCGTACCCCGCCACGCCGGGCGTGGCGCCGACGCGCTGGGAGACGACGCCGGCGAGCGTGCTCGTGCCGCCGTTGCTCGGCAGCAGCGACAGCGACATGTTCGCGACGACGGCGCCGACGACCGCCGCCAAGAGCGGCACGCCCACCTCCTCGGGCACGTCCTCGCGACGGAGCACGGTCGCCGTCGCGTAGGCCACGCCGCCGGCGAAGGGGCCGATCGCCAGCCAGAACAGGCCGATCTCGACGTACTTCCCCCAGGCGGGGGCGCCACCGAGTCCGAGGCCGACGCCGATGACCGCCCCCGTGGTGGCGAACGCCGACGGCATGGGGTAACCGGTCTTCACGCCGGCGGCGATCGACCCGGAGGCGATGATGAGCGCGACCGCCGCCGCCAGCGGGGTGATCGCCACGCCGTCGATGAGCGAGCGCCCGACCGCCTCGGAGATGGACCCGCCCTGGAGGACGGCGCCGGCGCCGGCGAGCAGACCGATGAGGAAGGCGGCCCGCATCGTCGGCAGCGCGTTCGCCGCCACCGCCGGTGCGAACGGCGGGGAGTTGGAGTTGGCCCCGACCGCCCAGGCCATCGACAGCCCCGCGAGCACCGCCACGGCGACCACCAGCGGTGACGCCATCTGTTCCACGCGGCGGGCCGGGGGCGGATAAACTGCCCGGTCGGACCGGTACCGAGCCCGTCACAGGCGCTCGGGGCCAGCCCGCGTGACAGACACGGTCCGCACCACCGCAGGATTCATGTGTGTGTTCCCAAGACAGTGCGATGATGTCTTCGCAGCCCCCCACCACGGAGGATAGAGGAAGCGGTGCTCGCGCCGCTGATCGAGAAATTCGCCCGCGATAACGGCAGTCACGACCGTGACTGGGGGTCCGGACGCGATTCCGACAGCGACGCGTCCGCGACCCCGGAGCCGACGACGGGCGATCCGGCCGGCGACGGATCGGTGGCGGTCGACCCATCGCCGGGCGGTGTGCGACTGACCGTCGGTGGCCGGAGCCGCGAGCTCTCGCGTGCCGAGGTGACCGAGCTCCGCGAGGCGCTGGGCGAGGCGCTCACCGACCGCCGGGAGTTCGTCCACACCGTCGGCTACCACCGCGAGGACGGCAGCTACGTCGTGGAGCGCCGCGGGGCGGACTCCTCGGGCCACCGGAAGGTGTTCGACTCGTTCGGGGCCTGCCGGCGACTGTTCGAGGGCCTGCCCGCGGAGTTCGCCGCCGCAGACTTGGACGCGCCGGGCGTCTCCGGCGGGCGCCGGCACATGCTCGCCTGGCACTTCGTCGAGCACCCCGCCTTCGACTGTGCCCTCGCCGGTCGACAGCCGCTCTCGGTCCGGAAGACGCCCGCTGCCGAGGCGACGACGGCCGAGAACGAGGTGGAGGTGGCCGGCGACTAGAGGTAGGCGGCGTCCCAGCGGGTCGGCTTGCGAACGTTGCCACAGGCGTTGCACTCCAGGCGACCCATCGGGTCCATCGCGTTGTCGACGGCGCCACAGGCGCCACAGTACCACGCCAGCAGGTCGTCGTGGTCGCGGCTGCGGTAGACGGGGTGGAAGGGGCCGCTGGACCCGCGGTCGCCCTCGTCGAGGTAGGCGTAGACGCTCTCGCCGTCGACGGAGACGTGCTCGTAGTTGGCTGTATCGCGGCCGACGCCGGGGCCGCTCTCGTACACGAGTTCGGTGTGGGTCTCGTCGCCGACGGTGACGGGCCGCTCGCCGACGCGCTCGAAGCCGTGGTCCTCGTAGAAGCTGACGCCGTCCTCGTTGCCCTGGAGGACGACCCCGCGGAGGCGGTCGACGCCCTGGTTCTGGAGTACCTCCTCGGTGCGTTCGAGCAGGTCCGACCCGATCCCGCGGTCCCGGTGGTCGGGGTCGACGTGGAGCCAGCGCACCTCGCCGACGCTCTCGGTCTCGCCCAGCACCGCGCTCTGGGAGAACGCGAGCACCTCGCCGTCCTCCTCGGCGACCAGCACCACGTCGCCGGTGTCGGTCAGCGTCGCCGACAGGGACTCCTCGCCGTACCAGTTCCCGATCGCAGTCTCCAGGGTGTCGTCGTCGATGAAGTCGTACGAGGACTCCAGCGACCGACGGGCAACCCGCCTGAGGCCCTCGCTGTCCGCCGTCGTCGCCTGGCGAATCTCCATACTCGAACTCCGGAAGCCACGGTGATTAATCCCACCGTTCCCCGCCGACGGGCGGGTGGTTGCGTTCGTCGCCACCGACCCGGAGAAATTAATTCGGCCGCCGGTAGAGATAAGTTACTGGCGTTCGACGGGGTAAATATGAAGGTGGAGATCGAGCGCTGTCCGGCCTGCGGTGGTGGGCCGGTCTCCCCGCTTGAGTGGGAGCGGACAGAGACCGGCGTCGTTCCCGTCCGATCCCGGTGTGACAACTGCGGCCACGTCTCCGAGGTGGCCCCCGACGAGCGCCGCGTCGTCGAGACGGTCTGAGTTCTGTCCTCGCAGTTCCGATGGAGCCTGTCGGTGGATTTAATACCACGGACCCCCGAGTTACAGGTGACGCTTCGCTTGGAGGGCCGAAGCGTCAGCGGGGACCAACTCAGGGCGGCTTCGGGCCGCGTCTTTTCCACGCGGCCCGGTTTCCTGTTTGACTACTCGACCAGTGACCGCTCTGTCTGACCGCGGCCACGTCTCGTGACTACCGCTCGGGTTCGGCGGCGCGTGCCGCCGCGAGGACGGCGTCGTGTGCCTCGCCGTTCGAGGCGACCAGTCCCCTGGCGTCGTGGGTCCACCGGTCGCCCTCGATGTCGGTGACGACGCCGCCGGCGGCGCGGACGAGCCCGACGCCGACCAGCGTGTCCCAGGAGTTGGTGACGACGTTCGTGACCACGCCCTCCAGGGCTCCGTCGGCGACCATCGCCAGCGTGGCCTGTGCACACCCCACCCGCCGCATGTCGCCGAAGCGCTCGACGACCGCCCGGGTCGTGGCGGCGTACTCCCCGCGGCGGTCCCGTGCCCACCAGATCGTCGGCGAGACGGTGAACGTCTCTGGGTCCGATCGGTCGCTGACGCCGAGCGGTTCGCCGTTGCGCTGGCCGCCGTCGGGCCCGAACGTGTACCGGTCACCAAGCGCCGGGAGCACGGACGCGCCCGCCACCGGCTCGCCGTCGACGGCGCTCGCGACGCTGGTCGAGAAGTAGCGGATCCCCCGGACGAAGTTGTTCGTGCCGTCGATGGGGTCGACCACCCAGGCCGGACCGTCGGGGGGCAACGCGCTCCGCTGGCCGTCCTCCTCGCCGACGATCGGCGCGTCGCTGTGTTCGCGCAGCGTCTCGACGACCCGCTCCTGGGCGAGGCGGTCCGCCGCCGTCACCACGTCGGTCTTGCCGGTCTTCGTCTCGACGTCGATCCCGGTCCGGAACCGCTCGGCGGCGACCGCCGCGCCCGCCTCCGCCGCCGACAGCGCCACCCCGCGTCGCGACCGGTCGTCCATACCACCCGCGAGCGTGCCCGGACCGAAAGCGCTCCGATCTCCGATCGAATTTGTTTCGCGCTCCATGCAAATAATTTAAGTTGCACCACGCCGTGGCACACGGACATGAGTCTCGACGCCCGGTCGGACCCGCACACGGTGTACGCGACGGTGTTGCGCGGGTTCGGACTGACGCGATCGGAACTGCCGCCGCCACACGACGGCGAGGGCGAGGTGACACCCGAAGGTGTCGGTCGTGACCTCGTCGCCGCCGGGACGACCGACCCGTACGACCGACTGCTGGAGAGTCTCGCTCACTCCGAGCACGGCGTCGCCGCGCCGCGGCACTACTGGAGCGAGGCGCCGGCCCAGCACCTGGGTCCGGTGTTGTCGGCGTTCGGCTACGAGTTCGGCCTGAAGACCAAGCCCGACGGCGACGGTCGCACCGTCGCGGCGGTGCTGCGGACCGACGCCACCGTACAGCGGACGACGTTCACCTACCCCGAGGACGGCGACGGTCCCGACGCATACCCCGCGCTCGTCCACGCCATCGAGCAGCGACTCCTGCCCGAGGCGGGCCCGACGTTCGTCCGTCTCGCGGACGACGGCGACGCCTGGCGGTTCGCGCTGGTCGAGCGCTGGCGCCTGGCCGAACTCCAGGAGCGTTTCGGCGACCGGATCGAGGTGTTCGGCGAGCCGCTGCTGGCGGCGTACCAGCCCGCCGACCTCGCCGGCGAGGGCGACCGCCCGGGCGACGTCGGCACCGTCTCCGTGCCCACGGCGCCGCTGGACGACGCCTTCGAGCAGGTCCGCCGTGACGCCGTCACCGACCCCGTCGCAGGCGCCGAGTCGATCGACCTGGGAGTCGACCTCGACCGGGAATCGAGTGCGGCGCTGCGAAGCGCCGACGCCGCACTCTCCGGAGAGCGCGGCGCCGACGCCACGGCCGGTTCCGCGGACGGATCGACCGCCGACGGGGCCGACCCTGACGGTGACGACACGCTCTGGAGCACCGACGAGACGGACGGGACGGCCTCGGAGCGCCCGCGCAAGCGGTACGCTGGCCCCGAGGACGCCGACTCCGGTCCGGAGTCGGAGCCGGTCAGCGACCGCGGCCGGTTCGTCCCCTCGGACCCACCGGAGATGGGGCTCGACGCCGCCCCGACCGGTGACACCGGCACCCAGGAGAGCGCGGGCGGGACCGGCGACGGGGGGTCGGGCCGGCACGTGGCCGACGACGCCGACAGCGTGGCGGACCTGCCCGAAAGCGTCACTCTCGACCGCTCGCACGCGACCCGGGCGCGGGGCGAGGGGGTGCCATTCGTGGCCGACGACCCCGACGCGACCGTCCTCGGCGACGACATAGACGACGGACCGCTCTCCGACGCCGCCGACGACTCCGGGTCCGTCTTCGGCCGCCAGGAGGAGGGCGAAGGCGACGCCAACGACGGAGCCGCGACGACCGACGGGGCGAGCGACTCCGGATCCGGTCCGGACGGGGCCGCTGTCGCGGCCACCGACGCGGGTCGTGACGACGGCGCGGAGTCGGCCGAGACGCCGCTGTCCCAGCAGGTCGCCAGCACGCTGAACGAGGGTGGTGACTCCTCGGTGACGACCGCGGAGTCCGCCTCCGCCTCCGAGTCCGGGACGGCGGACGCGACCGGAACACGCGACGGCGCCGAGGACGACTCCGTCTCCAACGAACACGTGCCCCGGGAGTGGAGCGGCGACGACGCCGACACGGCAGAGCGCGCGGACGGTGACGTGCTCTCGGCCATCACCGAGTGGATCGAGGAGGAGCGCTGACTGCGGGCAGTCTCGACCGCGCGGGTCCTGACCCCCGCCGCCCGCGACCCGCCGACGCCCCTGGCGACTTCGAGCAGCGTCGCCGTCTCTACCCCGACGCCATCACCACCGCGCTGGAGGACCGCGTCGACGTCCCGGCGCACGGTCTGTCGCTGCTGTACGGCATCCGGGACGAGGTGTCCGACTTCGTCGTCCACCCCGTCCAGATGTTCCAGTCGGTCACCGGTCACAACAGCGTCTCTCCCCGACTGACCCCCGCCGGGTCGACGCCGGCGGCTCACATGTGCTCTTCCTCGAGCACCCACCCGAGCGCCCGCCGGTAGTAGGTGAACATCCGCCGGACGCCCTCGTGGCTCATCTCCTCGCTCTCTAACTCCTGCTTGAGGAACTCGTACTGTTCGCGGATCTCCTCCTCGTCTCGCATGGTCGCTCCTGGGTGAGCGAGCGACAAAACACCTGTCGTCGGCCGGGTCACTCCCGCTCCAGCCGCGAGAGCCCGTGCCAGATGGCGTCGACCATCCGGTCCTCGCCCGTCCCCTCGGCGTCGTCCCACCCCCGCGCCAGGGCGTCCTCGATGACCGCGAGGTCGTGGTTCTCGAAGTTGCTCATGCCACGGAAGTCCTCCAGGGCCTCGCGGTCGGCCTCGTCGAAGGTCGCGTCCGGCGTGCCGTCGTAGTGTCCCAACTCGGCGAGTGTCTCCGAGACCGCCGTGGCGGTGTCGCCGTCCAGTTCGCGGGTCTCCTCGGGTGCGGCGCGGGACAGCAGGGTCACGTCGTAGATCTTGAACACCCGCTCCAGTTCGGCGATCGGCGTCTCGTGGTCGTCCACCCGGACGTCGATCCACCGGTCGCCACGCCCGTCGTAGCCGCCCCCGGGCTTGACGACGTACATCGCCGCCCCCTGTTCGCCGCGACTGTCGCCGCCGGCCTCGTTGCCGGCGTGCAGGGCGGCGAGCAGCGCCTCGGGCAGGCCGTCGCCGGCCGCGCGAGTCTCCTCGAAGGCGTCGGCCATCGCCGAGAGCGTGGCGGCGTTCTCCAGGATGTTGCCCTGGACGGTGTAGTGTTCGCCCTGAATGTCGCCCGCGTACTCGAAACACTCCGCGCCGGTGAACGCGGCGACGGAGCCGTCCTGGCCGACGACGCCGACCTGTCGCTGCTCGGCCTCGGGGTCGTCGTCGGTGAGCGCCTCGACCGTCTCGGCCGCGGTGTGGCCCTCCCGCAGGAGGTCCAGCCCGTCGGGGCCGTAGTCGACGTTGGCGAAACTCTGCGTGGCGACGGCACCGGCGTCGGCCGCCGCGAACGGGACCACGCTGCCGACGCTG
>CAYODS010000044.1:0-20994 GCA_964402765.1 uncultured Halobacteriales archaeon | reverse complement strand
CGAGACCGTCGCAGGTCCACTCACCGAGGACCGATAGCACCCGATCCGGGGAGCACACCGTGGACTCCGAGTGCCCCCGCACCCCGGGTTAGTCGGGCAGTTCGATCCCGCGCTCGGCCAGCAGATCGCGAAACTCCGTCTCGGACAGTTGTGGGACGCCCTCGCTGTCGGCGTCGTCCCGTTTCCGCTGGCCGGGGTTCGAGCCGACGACGAGGTAGTCGGTGTTGCCCGACACCGACCCGGTCGCCGAGCCGCCGTGTCGCTCCACGGTCTCCTGGGCCGCCGAGCGACTCACCCCGTCCAGCGAGCCGGTGAACACGAACGTCTCGCCGTCGTGGGCGTCGCCGGTCTCGGTCTCGACGGGCTGGGGGTCGACGCCGTGGTCGAGGAGGGCGTCGACGGCGGCGCGGTTGCGCTCGTCGGTGAAGAACGCGACGATGGCGTCGGCGACGGCGGGGCCGACGTCGTCGACGGTCTGCAGGCGCTCGCGGTCGCCGTCCTCGGCCGCCGACCGGAGCGCCCCGAAGGTGCCGAACTCCCGGGCGAGTTCGCGGGCGGTGGTGTCCCCGACCTCCGGCACGCCCAGGGCGGCGAGAAAGTCCGCCAGTGGGGGCTCGCGGCTCGTCTCGATCTCGCCGACGAGGTTGTCGGCGCTTCGCTCGCCCCAGCCCTCCAACTCGCGGAGGTCCTCGCGGGTCAACTCGTACAGGTCGTGGACGCCCTCGCTGACGAGCCCGGTGTCCATCAACTGCCGGACGGTGCGCTCGCCCAGTCCCTCGATGTCCAGGCCGGCGTCGCCCGCGTAGTGCTCGACGCGGCGCCGGAGTTGGGCGGGACACGCGGTGCCGCCGGCACAGAAGGCCATCGGGCCGTCGCGCTCGACCGCGTTCCCGCAGACGGGACAGGTGTCGGGGAACACGTAGTCCTCGCCGCGGTCCTCGATCACCTCGGCGACCTGCGGGATGACGTCGCCGGCGCGCTCGACGCGGACGCGGTCGCCGATCCCCACGCCGAGGCGGGCGATCTCCTCGGGGTTGTGGAGGCTGGCCCGCGAGACGGTGACGCCGCCGACGTCGACGGGGTCGAGCAGCGCGACCGGGGTCAGACGGCCGGTACGCCCGACCTGGACGACCACGTCCCGCAGCGTGGTCTCGCCGCTGCGGGCGGGGAACTTGTAGGCGAAGGCCCACCGCGGGTGATGGCTGGTGGCGCCCAGCCGCTCGCGCTTCTCGCGGTCGTCGACCTTCACGACGACGCCGTCGACCTCGTAGTTCAACTGCTCGCGCTCCTCGAGCAGTCGGTCGCGGTACTCGATCGCCGCCTCGACGCCGTCGACGCGCTCGACCTGCTCGCTCACCGGCAGTCCGAGGGCGGGAAAGGCCCGGTGTTCGGCCCACCGCGAGGGCCAGGGGTCGCTGGACGCCAGCACGGAGAAGAAGAACACGGAGAGGGGGCGCTCGGCGACGACGGCGGGGTCCTGCTGGCGCAGCGTGCCCGCCGTGGCGTTGCGCGGGTTGGCGAACGGCTCCTCGCCGCGCTCGACCCGCTCGCGGTTGTACGCCTGGAAGCCGTCCCGTGGCATGTAGATCTCGCCCCGCACCGCGAGAAATTCGGGGTACGAGCCGCGCAGACGCTGTGGGACGGCGCCGATCGTGCGGACGTTGCGGGTCACGTCGTCGCCCTCCCGGCCGTCACCACGGGTCACCGCCCGCTGCAGGCGACCGTCCTCGTACACCACCTCGATCGAGACGCCGTCGAACTTCGGCTCACAGACGTAGGCGACCTCGCCCACCGTCTCCCGCACTCGCTCGTCGAACGCGCGGAGGTCGTCGGCGTCGTCGCCCTGCTCGACCGACAGCATCGGCGCGACGTGCTCGACGGTGTCGAAGGCGTCGACGGGTTCGCCGCCGACCCGCCGGGTGGGGCTGTCCGGCGGGCGCTCGTCGAGGTGCTCCTCCAGGGTGCGCAGGCGGTCGAACAGTTGGTCGTAGGTGCGGTCGGCGATCACCGGGTCGGCGGCGACGTAGTACCGGCGGTCGTGGTAGCGTACGGCGGCCCGCAGCCGCTCGGCCTGCTCGCGTGCCTCGCGCTCGGAGAGAGCGTCGACGGGCGCGAACTCGGTCGGCGGGTCGTGCACGTAGGGGTTGTCCGCGAGGTCGGCGGGGACGTCGTCGACACTACCCATCGTGTCCGGTCCTGCCGCCGCGACCGGGAAAAGCGACCCGACTCCGCGGACCCCCGGTGAGGACGTACCCTTTTCACCTCCCGTCACGGCGTGAGGGTATGAGCGACACCGACGACTTCCTCCTGTTGAACCCGGGGCCGGTCCCCGTGGCGCCCGAGGTGCGGCGGGCGACGGACGAGCCGATGGTCTCGCACCGCTCGCCGGAGTTCGAGGCGGTGTACCGCCGCGTGCAGGACGGCCTGGACTACGTGTTCGAGCAGTCGACGCTGTCGGGCACGTCGACCTCGGCCGCCGGGACGAGTCTCGCGCTGAACGGCACCGCGACGATGGGGATGGAGGCGGCCGTCGCCAACCTCGTCGACACTGACTCGCGGGTCGTCTCGCTCGTCAACGGTAAGTTCGGTCGCCGCTTCGCCCGCATCGCCGAGCGTCACTGTGACTGCGAGCGCGTCGCCGTGCCGTGGGGGAAGTCGTTCGACATGGACGAGGTCGAGCGGGCGATCACGGACGACACCGACGTCGTCACCGTCGTCCACAACGAGACCTCGACGGGCCTGCTGAACCCCGTCTCCGGCGTGGGCCGGATCGCCGCCGAGCACGACGCCCACTTCCTCGTCGACGGCGTCACCTCGGTCGGCGGCGACGTGTTCTGTGTCGACGACTGGCACGTCGACCTCGCGGTGACCGACGCCCAGAAGTGTCTCGCGGCGCCGCCGGGCACCTCGGCGGTGTACGTCTCCGACCGCGTCCGCGAGGCGCTGGACGGTGAGTCGGCACCCTTCTACGAGGACCTCGACTGGCACCTCCGCAAGGCCGAGGCCGACCAGACGCCGTTCACGAGCGCGGTGCCGCTGTTCCGGGCGATGGCGGTCGCCCTCGAACGCATCCAGGAGGAGGGGATGCCCGCACGCATCCGCCGTCACCGCCGCCAGGCCGCCGCCTTCCGTGACGGGTTCGCGGCGATGGATCTGGAGGCGTTCCCCGACGCCACGGGCGCGACGGTGCGCTCGAACACCGTCACCGCCGTCTCACTGCCGCCGGCCGCCCGCGCCGACCCGGACGCCTTCTTCGGGGCGGTCCGCGAGCGCGGCGTCTCGATCTCCGGCGGGCAGGCCCACCTCGGCGGGGAGATCTTCCGCGTCTCGAACATGGGCGAGTTGACCCCCGAGCAGGTGCTGCGCGGCGTGCGCGTCGTCGGCGAGGCGGCCGCCGAGATCGGCGCAGGCGTCGACGTCGACGCCGGGGTGGCCGCCGCCCGCGAGCGGCTCCCGGCCTGAGTTCCCGGTGCCGGTCCCGGCAGGTGTCGTTGTTACCGACGGTCATTTTTGTCTGTAGGAGTATGCACGTCACACATGAGTGATGACGACCACGGGTTCGCGACGCGGTCACTGCACGCCGGCGCGCGCCCGGACGAGACGACCAACGCCCGGGCGACGCCGCTGTACCAGACCACGTCGTACGTGTTCGACGACGCCGACCACGCCGCCCGACTGTTCGCGCTGGAGGAGGAGGGCAACATCTACACCCGCATCGGCAACCCGACGACGGCGGTGCTGGAGGAGCGGATCGCCAGTCTCGCCGGCGGCACGGGCGCGGTCGCGACCGCCAGCGGCATGGCCGCCTTCGACACCGCGGTGAACCTGCTCGCCGCCGCGGGCGACAACGTCGTCGCCTCGGAGGACCTGTACGGCGGCACCGCCACGTACCTCACCCACACCGCCCCGCGCCGGGGGATCGAGACCCGCTTCGTGGACACGCTGGAGTACGAGGCGTACGCCGAGGCGATCGACGAGGACACCGCCTTCGTCCACGTCGAGACCGTCGGCAACCCCTCGCTCGTGGTGCCGGACCTCGACCGCATCGCGGGGATCGCCGACGAGCACGACGTGCCGCTGTTCGTCGACAACACGTTCGCGACGCCGGCGCTGTGTCGGCCGATCGAGCACGGTGCCGACCTGGTGTGGCACTCGACGACGAAGTGGCTCCACGGCGCCGGCACCACGATCGGCGGCGCGCTGGTCGACGGCGGCAGTTACGACTGGGCCGAAAACGCCGACCGCTTCCCCGAGGTCGGCGCCGAGAACCCCGCCTACCACGGCGTCAACTTCGCCGAGCGGTTCGGTGACGCCGCCCTCGCGGTCGCCGCCCGCGCCCGGATGCTGCGTGACCTGGGCAACCAGCAGGCCCCCTTCGACGCCTGGACCACCCTCCAGAAACTGGAGACGCTCCCGCTGCGGGTCGAGCGCCACTCCGAGAACGCCCTCGCGGTCGCCGAGGCCCTGCAGGAACACCCCCTCGTGGACTGGGTCACCTACCCCGGGCTGGCCGACCACGAGACCCACGACAACGCCACGGAGTACCTCGACGGTGGCTACGGCGGGATGGTCGCCTTCGGCCCGGCCGGTGGCTACGACGCCGCACGGGGAACCTGCGAGAACGTCGAGCTCGCCTCGTTCCTGGCGAACGTCGGCGACGCGAAGACGCTCGTGATCCACCCCGCGAGCACCACCCACCAGCAACTCACCGAGGCCGAACAGCGCGCCGCCGGCGTCCTGCCGGACATGGTCCGGCTGTCGGTCGGGCTGGAGGACCCCGCCGACGTACTGGACGACCTCGACCGGGCGCTGCGGGCCGCCCACGAGACGGACTGACCGTGCGCGTCGAGCGCTCGACCGTCGGGGTCGGCTCCTTCGAGTTCGAGCGCGGCGGGCGTGTGCCCCGACTCGAACTGGCGTACGAGGCCCACGGCGACCCCGCCGACCCGACGGTGCTGGTCTGTCACGCCCTCACCGGCAGCGCCAACGTCGCGAGCGTCCCCGACGACGCCGACCCGACCCCGGCACCGGAGGCCTGGGACGAACTCCCCCTCGGCGGCCAGGCACGGGGCTGGTGGGACGGCGTCGTCGGCCCCGGCCGGCCGGTCGACACCGACCGCTACCACGTCGTCTGCGTGAACGTTCCTGGCTCCTGCTACGGCTCCACGGGCCCGGTCTCGACCGACCCCCGCACCGGCGAGCCGTACGGCCCCGACTTCCCCGCGGTGACCGTCGGCGACTGGACCCGCGCACAGCGGCGGGCGCTGGACGCTCTCGGGGTCGACCGCCTGCACGCCGTCGTCGGCGGCAGTCTCGGCGGGATGAACGCCCTCGACTGGGCCAGGCGGCACCCCGACCGCGTCGACCGCGTCGCCCCCGTCGCGACCGCCGCCCGTCTGGACCCGCAGTGTCTCGCGCTCGACGCCGTCGCCGCCCGCGCGATAGTCAGCGACCCCGACTGGCAGGGCGGACGCTACTACGGCGACACCCACCCCGACGACGGACTCGCCCTCGCCCGCATGATCGGCCACCTGATGTACCTCTCGAAGTCCTCGATGCGACGGCGCTTCGGCCGGCGCACCGCCGCCGACCCGCCCGCCCCGGAGACGCCGACGGCGGCCACCCGACAGCCCGACGCCGTCGCCGACACCCCCTACCGGGCGGCGGCGTCGTACCTGGACTACAACGCCGCTCGCTTCGTCGAGCGGTTCGACGCCAACAGCTACCTGCTGTTACTGCGGGCGATGGACGACTACGACCTCGCGGCCGGCCACGACTCCGACGCCGCCGCCCTCGCCGACTTCGACGGCGAGGCACTCGTCTGCTCGCTCACCGGTGACTGGCACTTCACCGTCGAGGCCGCCGCCCGACTCGCCGGGGCGTTTCACGACGCCGGTGCCGCCGTCGACCACTGCGTGCTCGACACCGACTACGGTCACGACGCCTTCCTCACCGACCCCGACCTCGTCGGCCCGCCGCTGGCGGCGTTTCTGGACGACGGCGTCGACGCCGTCGGCTGTGGCCCGGGCGGCGCCGACCCCGCCAGCGACCGCCCCAGTCCACTCCCCGACTGACTACCCCGTGAGCCCCCGCTCGGCGAACAGCGTCTCCAACTCGGCGACGCTGTCGACGACCACGTCACAGTGTGGGGCGACCGACGGCTTCGGGGCGAAGCCGACCGCCAGCCCGGCCGCCCGCAGCATCGGCACGTCGTTGGCGCCGTCGCCAACGGCCACCGCCGCCCCCGGCTCGACGCCCAGCGCCGCACACCACTCCCGCAGCGCGACGTCTTTGGTCCCCTCGATCAGCGGTCCCTCGACCTCCCCCGTGAGACGGTCGTCGTCGTCGACGACACGGTTCGCGACGACGCGGTCGACGGTCGCTCCCGCGTCGGCCAGTGCCGCTCGCACGCCCCGCTCGAACCCACCGGTGAGGACCGCCGTCGGCCCCGTCAGATCGCCCAGCAGCGCCCCCATCCCGGGGCGTAACTGTACGCCGTCGAGGGCCGCCTCGGCGTCCGCGACCGACAGTCCCTCCAGGAGGGCGACGCGCTCGCGCAGGCTCTCGGCGTAGGCCAGTTCCCCGTCCATCGCCCGCTCGGTCACCGCGGCGACCCGGTCGGCGACGCCCGCCGCCGCCGCCAGTCGCACGACCATCTCCGAGTCCGACAGCGTCCCGTCGAAGTCGAAGGCGACGGGACGTACCTGTCCGGCCATACCCCCACTCGCGGCCGGGCGACCATCAACCCCGCCGTCCCGTGCCGGCCACCGCCTCGCGGTAGCAGGGTTTTTAACGTCTGACGCTGTACGTGGGGACAGTGGCAGACGTATGCCCAACCTGCGGCCTCCCGGACGACCTGTGCGTCTGTGAGGACGTCGCAAAGGAGTCCCAGCAGATCAGCGTCCACGTCGACGAACGCCGCTACGGCAAGGCGGTCACCATCCTCGACGGGTTCGACCCGAACGACGTGAACCTGGACGACCTCTCCTCGGAGCTGAAGTCGACGTTCGCCTGTGGGGGCACCGTCGACGACGGCACCATCGAACTCCAGGGCGATCACGAGGACGGCGTCCGTGAGGAACTCCGCGACCGCGGGTTCTCCGTAGAGTGACCTGACTCCCCGGGGTTGATGTGTGGGGCTGCGAGGAGTCGTGGTCATGAGTGAGTTTCACGGGAACCAGTACACCGACAACGAGTACGACGACTACGGGTACGACGACCTGGTCGCCGATGTCCGGTCACTCGGTGCTGAACTCGGCCGCTCACCGACGACCCGTGACGCACGAGACAGCGACGCGTTACCGTGTCTGGACCGGATCTACGACCTCGCTGACGACTGGAACTCCGTCCTGCTCGACGCCGGTCTGTCGGAGACTCAGGTCGAGCAGTACGACGACCGCGAGGCGATGGTGACCGACCTCCGCGAGGTCCACGACCGGGTCGGTGGGTGTCTGACGACGAGAGCGTACGGACGACACGGAAACTACGCGACGAGCACGATAAAGAAGACGTTCGGGTCGTGGCGTGTGGCGTGTGCGGCGGCGGACGTCGAACCCGGACACAAGTACGGCACCAGGTGTGTCGGCCCCAACGGCGCAGACCTGGAGAGTCGACACGAGCAGGCCGTCGCGCAGTTTCTCGCCGACAACGACATCGAGTACGACGTCCACCCACGGGTTCCGGGGACAGACCTCGTGTGTGACTTCTACCTCCACGACGACGACCTCTGGGTCGAGGTCGACGGGTTCCCCCCGGAAGAACGCCCCAATGAACACACCTTCGAGCAGAAACTGTCGTACTACGAGGACGAGGGGATGGAGTATCTCGTCGTCGACGGTGCCACCGAGTTGGAAACCAAACTTATTGAGTGACCGCCCGTCAAGTAGCGGACGGAGGGCCCTTAGCTTAGTCTGGTTAAAGCGACGGGCTCATAACCCGTCGATCGCTGGTTCGAATCCGGCAGGGCCCACTCCTCGCGACGAACACCCCGTGAGTCGCAGAACCGTCCGCCCAGAGGATTCGAGGCAGGGAGAGCGTAGGCTCGCGAACGGAGCGAGCGGGGAGGCGATCGACCGCGGTCCGAAGCCGGCAGGGTCCACCTGGTGACCGTCCCGCGCGCCGTGGTCGTCGTCCCGCGGGCGTTCGGCCCCGACGTTTCAAGACCGTCCGTCCCGCCGCCCCCGTATGGAAGTTGGTGTCGTCTTTCCCCAGTTGGAGATCGGCCGCGACCCGCACCTGCTGCGGGAGTACGCCCGTCGCGCCGAGCGGTTGGGGTTCGAGCACCTGCTGGCGTACGACCACGTTCTCGGGGTGGACCCAGACCGCGAGGACTGGGACGGCTCGTTCGACCACCGCGACCCGTTCCACGAGCCACTCGTGACGTTCGCTCACCTCGCGGGCGTCACCGACCGGCTCTCGTTCGTCACTGGCGTCTTGGTGTTGCCCCAGCGACAGACCGCCCTCGTCGCCAAGCAGGCCGCCCAACTCGCGCTGCTGTCGGAGGGGCGGCTCCGCCTCGGCGTGGGTGTCGGCTGGAACGAACCGGAGTACGAGGCTCTCGGGGCGGAGTTCTCGACCCGCGGGCGACGGATCGAGGAGCAGATCGACCTCTGTCGGCGGCTGTGGTCCGACGACATCGTCGACTTCGACGGCGAGTTTCACTCGGTGCCGCGGGCGGGGGTGAACCCCCGACCGGACGAGCCGCCGCCGGTGTGGATCGGCGGCGCGGCGGACCCGGTGCTCGACCGCGTCGTCCGCCTCGGCGACGGCTGGCTGCCGCCCTCGGGGACGCCCGCGGACCTGGACGAACGGCTGGAGCGCCTGTGGGAGTTCGCCCGCCGCCGGGACCGCGACCCCGCCGACGTGGGACTGCACCCCCGCGTGCGGGTCGGCGGCACGGTCGACCCCGAGGGCGACTGGCTCGACGCCGTCGCCGCCTGGCGGGACCACGACCCCCGCCCGGAGTACCTCGCGGTCGACCCGATGGGCGGGGACCCCGCGCCCGGGAACCACCTCGACCGTCTCGCCGCGATCGCCGACGCCCTCTCCGGGCGCGGACTGCTCTGAGCACTCCGACAGGAAAGTTTATGACAGTCCCCCGTCTCCGCTGGTGTACACGATGCTCACTACCTGTCCGCACTGCGACTCGACGGCGGCCGACGACTACCTGGAGTACTGTGACTCCTGCGGGTACGTCCCGCCCCACGGCGCCGACTGATCGGGTCTCGTCCTCCGCGTGATCGCCACCGTCAGCGACTGCTCTCTGTCGCCACCCCGGGTGTCGCCACGCCCGATTAAGATGAAGACGAGACCAAGATTAATATATTAAAAACACGTACTGAGAGTATCGTGGCGCCGATACCGGAGTGGAGACACGCGGGGGGTCGCGAGCGGCTCCGCCGTGCGCTGGGTCGGTGGGTCGGACTGGCGGCGGCGGCACTGCGCTGGGGGGCGTTCTGGACGGGGGTGGTGCTGGGGGCGTGTCTGCCGGCCGTTCTCCTGCTCGACCTGCCGCTCCCGCGAGTGGGTGGGCTGTGCCTGCTCGCGGTCGCCGCCCTCGTCGTCGGCCGGTCGCACCGTCCCCGGTGACTCACCCGTCCCACCCGGTGCCGGCCCGTCGGCGTCGCCACGCCCACACCGGGACGGCGACGGCGATGACGACCGCCAGCAGCCAGAGGTCGGCGCTCGTGTAGAGGTTCCCCGCCGGGGAGAGCCAGTCCGACAGCGGGTAGAGGTACGGCGGCGCCTCGCCGTCGACCCGCACGACCAGCAGGTCCAGCGACAGGTGACTGCACCCGCCGGCGACGAGCGCGCCGAACGCCGCCCGTCGGTCGCGCTCCCCGACCGCCAGTGCGCCCAGTCCGGCGAGGACGACCACCCCGCCGAGGGTGTGCAGCCCCCACGTCGAGTACGGCACCCCCGCCACGGTGCCCCGGGCGACCCCCAGCGGGACGGTGAACCGCAGCAGGTCCGGCGCGACGGCACCCACCATCGCGATCGGCACCAGGCGGTCCGGCGTCTCGGTCGTCTCGACGACGGCGACGGTTCCGACGTACGCGACGAGCGCGTGCACGAGGAGGTCGCTCATCGCGGGACGAACACCCACCGCTCGCGGTCGAGGCGGAACCGTCGGAGGAAGGCGCCGGCGGCCACCAGTCCGCCGACGGCCGAGACGGCGTACAGTCGCACCCGCTCGCCGCCCGTGATCACGTCGTACGAGCGCGTCTCCAGGCGCCGGTCGGGACGGAGTCGCCCCTCGACCTGCACCTGGTCGCCCCGCTCGACCGCCGACGGCGGCGGGTCGGTCACGCGCAGCCGCAGGTCGTCGGCGGCGATCACCGTCTCGCCGTCCTCATCGCCGACGACGGTCCCCCAGAGGTGGACCCGGTCGCCGACGCGGTCGGCGTAGTTGGCGTCGATGGCGTCGGCGTCGGGGTACACGGGCGTCCCGTCGAAGCGGACGGCGAACCCGACGAGCAGGCCCGCCGCCAGCAGGCACAGCGCGACGGTGGCGACGAGTCGTCTCACGTCCCCGGCGTCGGGGTCGGCGCCCATCTGCGTTCGGGTGTCGACTCCGGCGGCCGGCTCACCGCTCCGTCCGGCGGACGCCGGCGAGGTACGCCTCGTTCGTGCTGTACCGGCGCTCGAAGGTGGTGCGGGTGACGAACTCGACCGACCACGCGGGCCCGCCGAACCGTTCGCGCAGTCCCTCTGGGTCGACTCCGTACGACCGCCGCGGGTCCGGCGCCACGTCGCCCAGCAGTAACACCCACCCGCCCGGTGTGAGTGTCTCGGCGGCGGCGTCGGCGTACGCCGCCCGCTCGCGCTCCCCGAGGACGTGGTAGGTCGCACAGTCGACGAGGGTGTCGAACGCGACGCCGAGGCGGTCCATCTCCAGGGCGTCCCAGACGAGAAAGCGGGCGTCGATCCGCCGCCAGTACGCCTTCGCCCGCGCCTGGTCGACGGCGACCGGCGAGAGGTCGATCCCCAGCGTCGGGTGGCCGCGCCGGGCGAGGTACAGCGACAGTTCCCCCGTGCCACACCCGACGTCGAGGACGCGCCCGCGGACGCCGCCCGCCTCGACCACCTGAACGAACGCCCGCTGTGGGCGACCGATGTCCCAGTTTGCCGCGCCGAGGTAGGCGGCGTCGTAGACGTGCCCGAGTGGTCGCGGCGGCGGTGCCGGCGGCGGACCGGGCGCCCGCCACCGGTCGAACGGGTAGCGGTCCGTCTGTGCGCCTCCGGATGCCATGCCGGGTCGACGCGGGACGACCACTTACCTCCGGGGATCAGTCGGCGGGACCGGGCTCGCGACCGTTGACCCCGGCCGGCAACCCCGATTCGAGCGCCAGCAGTCCCGCCGCGAGCGCGACACACCCACCCACCAGCGCGGCCCACAGCGGGCCCGGCGCCCCGGCGTCGAAGAAGGCGCCGCCGATCACGGGCCCGACCCCGAAGCCCAGTCGCTTGGCGACCTCCAGCACCGACAGCTGCGAGCCGCGCTCCTCGGCCGCACCCACCTCCGAGGCGATGGCGGTGATCAGCGGCGAGTGGAGTATCTCCCCCACGGTGCGCAGGACGAGGAAGGCGCCCACGAGCGCGACGCCGGCGGCGAACGGCGCCGGGAACACCAGAAGCAGTGCGAGAAAACTCGCCGCCCAGAACGCACTCGACAGCACCAGCCCCCGCGTGCGGCGCCACCCCTCGACGCGGTCGACGGCGGGTAACTGGAAGAGGACGATAACGAGCGGGTTGAGCACGTACAGCGTGCCGATCTGGCCACTGGAGAGCCCCAACTGCGCCTCGGCGAACACCGGCACCGTCGACTGCATCTGGGCGTACAGCACCGCGAAGCCGACGTTCAGGGCGGCGAGTGCGAGCACGGTGCGGTTCGCGACCGCCGTCCGCCACTCCGCGAGGGTGGCCCGCAGCGCGGCGAGGGCGCCGCCCGCCCGGGCGTCGGTCGGCGTGGTGTCGTCCGGCGTCTCCTGGCCCGTCTCGCCCGGCAGGGTGTCCGACAGCGCGACCCACAGGATGACGGCGACGACGGCGCTGGTCGCCCCGTCGACGACGAACACGGCGGTGCGGGCGACCTCGAACAGCAGGCCGCCGGCGACGAAACCCGACCCGAAGCCGGCGTTCGAGGCGACCTTCAGCAGGCCGTAGGCGCGGTCGCGCTCGTCGGTGCCGGTGGCGTCGGCGATCGTCGCCTGGCTGGCGGGCGCGAACAGTCCCAGCGCGAGGCCGGCGGCGGTCGCTACGACCGCGAACGCCAGCGCGGTCCGGACCAGCGAGTACGCCGCGAGTGCGGGCGCCGCGAGCGCCATCGAGGCGACCATCACCGGCCGTCGCCCGTAGCGGTCGGCGAGGTAGCCCCCGACGAGCGTGCCCGTCGCGGTGGCGACGTTGTTCGCCAGTAGGCCCAGGCCCACCAGGGTGAACGCGATACCGACCTCCTGGACGAAGTACAGCGTCGCGAACGGGTAGACGACGCCGGTGCCGAAGGTGTTGACGAAGCGGGCGCCGGCGACGAGATACACCGGGCGGTCGAACCCGCGCAGTCCGTCCGTCGGGAGTCGCACACGCCTGCTTCGAGTGCCCGCGTTTCAGGCCGTCGGTCGCGGCGACCCCGATGACGCCGGGCGTCGAAACGACTTTGGGCGTGAGCGTCCCACCTCGCGCATGGTCGACTGGGTGCTGGTGGGGCTGATCGGCTTCCTGCTGTCGGTCCTCTTTGCCTTCTATCTGCTGTTGCGCCGGACCGTCCTCTCCTTTCGTGAGGGCATGAACGGCGACGGGAACGACGGGCGCTGACCCCCTCGCTTCCGGTCGAACCGCCCCGCTCGCACACCCCCACTTCCGGTCGACGCCACCCGTCCCCGGCACCCGCCCCCTGCCGGGCGTTCCCGGGCGTCCCCGTGTCCCCGCGATCCCCGTCCGCACCCCCCAGCTTCGGGTCGAACCCCGCGCCGGGCCGCCCCCCGGCTTCGGGTCGAGTCCCGGCGTCAGGCGACGACGTCTCTGATCCGGTCGACGGCGGCGTCGACGTCCTCGCGGTCGACGTCGAGGTGGGTACAGAAGCGCACGGTGGTCTCGTCGAAGGCGTTCGAGAGGACGCCGCGCTGCTCGCAGCGGTCGACGAACTCCGCGGCGGTCAGCCCCGTCTCCGCGGTGTCGAGCATGAGGATGTTCGTGTCCGGGTCGGGCACGCGGAGTCCGCCGACGCCGTCGAGTTCGCCTGCGAGGTGGGCGGCGTTGTCGTGGTCGACCTGCAGACGCTCGCGGTTCTCCAGGGCGACGAGCGCGGGGGCGGCGATCATCCCGGCCTGGCGCATTCCGCCGCCGAGCAGTTTCCGCACGCGGCGGGCCTCGCTGACGAACGATTCGGGCCCGGCGAGGATCGACCCCACGGGCGCGCCCAGTCCCTTCGAGAGACAGAAGGTGACGCTGTCGACCTCGCGGCAGATCCGGCTGGCGGGAACGTCCTCGGCGACGGCGGCGTTGAACAGACGGGCGCCGTCGAGGTGGACGGGCACGCCCAGTTCGTGGGCGGTCTCGGCGGCGGCGTCGATCCGCCCGGGTGGCACGGCGATCCCGCCGCGGCTGTTGTGGGTGTTCTCCAGGGTGAGCAGGCCGGTGCCGGGCCGGTGGGCGTCGGCCTCGACGTAGCCCTCGCGGACCTGTTCGGGCGTCGGCACGGCGCGCGCTCCGGCGTCGAACGTGCGGGCCTGGAGGTCGGAGTGCTGGGCGAGGCCGCCGAGTTCCCACTTGTAGACGTGGCTCTCGCGCTCGACGAGTGCCTCCTGGCCGCGCTCGGTGTGGACCCGGCAGGCGACCTGGTTGCACATCGTGCCCGAGGGCATGAAGATCGCCGCCTCGGTGCCGACGACCTCGGCGGCGCGCTCCTGCAACTCGTTGACCGTGGGGTCGTCGTGGTACACGTCGTCGCCGACGGCGGCGTCGCGGGCGGCGTCGCGCATCCGCTCGCTGGGCCGGGTGACGGTGTCGCTGCGGAGGTCGATGCGGTCCATACGCTTCGTGACGCCCGCCGACCCAAATACCCAGCGCCCCCCAACGACGGGTGACGACAGCCGCGTCCGGTCCCGTCCGGTGGTTCACCCGCCAGCCGATGATCGCGGCTCTCTTACGCCTCGGGTGTGCAAAGTTGTGTGGAATGACTGACGACACCACAGGCCGCTCGAACCGCTACCTCTCTCGACGACGCGTACTCGCCGGTCTCGGTGCCGCCGGCGTCTCCGGACTCGCGGGCTGTTCCGGCGGCGGCGACGGCGGCGACGGTGGCGACGGTGGCGACGGCGGCGACGGTGGCGACGGTGGCGACGGCGGCGACGGCGGCGACGGCGGCGACGGCGGTGACACCACAACCACGACACGGCCGGCGTCCGGCACGGTCCGGATCGGTGTCATCCAGCCGCTCACCGGTGACCTGCGGTACTACGGCCAGCAGGCCATCTGGGGGTTCGCCTCCGGACTCTCGTACAAGACCGACACCGACCCGATCACGGACCTCTCGGTCGGCACACGCACCGTGGAGGCGGGCGACGTGACCTACGAGTTGCTGCTGCGTGACACGAAACTGGCGCCGAGCACGGCCCAGCAGCGGGCGACGGACCTGGTCGCAGAGGAGGAGGTGGACCTCCTGTTCGGGCCGACCTCCTCCGGCGCCGCCGAGCAGGTGATAAGCAACGTCGTCAAGGAGAGCGGGACGCCGATCATGGTCGGCCCGGCGGCGTCGACGTCGGTCACCTCCCAGTCGGAGTTCTGTGACCCGAACGTGTTCCGGACCAGCGAGAACGTCGCGATGGACGCCCGCAGCGGCGGTCGCTACGCCGCCCGCAACACCGACATCGAGCGGGTGTTCCTGATGGGCGCGGACTACTCGTTCGGACAGAGCGTCGTCGCCAACTACCGCTCGGTGTTCGAGGAGGAGGGCATCGAGATCGTCGGCGAGCGGTTCGTCCCCCAGGGGTACGACTCCTTCGACGGGCTGTTCCAGCAGGCCGTCGACGCCGGCGCCCAGGGCGTCGTCGGCGGGTTCACCGTCCAGACGCTGCCGAACTTCATGACGACGGCGGTCAACTACGACGTGCGGATCTTCGGTGGGTTCGCCACCCAGATCACCAACTCGATCGTCGGCGACGTGCTCGGCAACCTGCTCGACGAGGTGACCGAGGAGTCGATCCGCGACGCCGAGATCGGCCCGTTCACGACGCGGTACCACTGGAACCAGTACGACAACGAGATCAACGACGAGTTGGTCTCGACGTACACCGACGCCTACGGTCTCGTGCCGGATCTCTTCACCTCGGGCACGTTCACCGCCGCCAGCGCGCTCGTCCAGGGGATCGAGGAGAGTGGCTCCACCGAGACCGGCGACATCGTCGACGCCCTCACCGGGATGACCGTCACCGACACGCCGAAGGGCGAGAACGGCTACGAGTTCCAGGAGTACAACAACCAGGCTCGCTCGGAGATGACCGTCGCCTACCCCGTCCCCAGCAGCGACGACCTCGGGGACACCTGGGGGGCGTCGATCATGCCACAGACGCCGCCGGAGGCCACCGTCGGCAAGGACTCGACGACGATCCCCGAAGACTCCGAGATGATGGAGTGTGACCTGTAACTCCGTCGCCGCCGACACGTCGTAACCTACAAACTCACTCCCGTCCCATCCCAGAGGAACGACCCCACACATGGCCCTGCTACGGACCCGCGGTCTCACGAAGCGGTTCGGCGGTCTCACCGCCGTCGACGACGTCGACTTCGAACTCGGGGACGAACTCTGTGCGCTGATCGGGCCCAACGGGGCGGGCAAGACCACCTTCTTCAACCTGCTGACCGGCACGCTCACCCCCTCGGCGGGCACCGTCGAGATCCGGAGCGGGGACGGCGACGGCTGGCGTGACGTGACCGGCGTCGGTCCTGCCGGCACCGCCGCCGCCGGCGTCCACCGGTCGTACCAGATCACCAACGTCTTCGACCACGCCTCGGTGCTGGAGAACGTCCGGATCGCCGCCCAGGCCGCCGGCCGGGGCTCCGGCCAGGTGTGGCGCAACGTCCGGGCGTTTCCCGAGCACTTTGACTCGGCGGCGGCGGTGCTCGACCGCGTCGGACTCGCCAGCGTCGCCGACCGCCCGGCAAACGCGCTGAGTCACGGCGAGAAGCGCCAACTGGAGATCGCCATCGCGCTGGCCGGCGACCCCGACGTGCTCCTCTTGGACGAACCCGCCGCCGGCGTCTCCAGTGAGTCCGTCGACAGCGTCGTCGACCTCATCCAGGACGTCGCCCGCGACCACGCCGTCCTGCTCGTCGAGCACAACATGGACCTCGTGATGGACGTCTCCGAGCGGGTGGTCGTGCTCCACCAGGGGGTGGTGATAGCCGACGACGACCCCGCCACGGTGCGGGCCGACGACACGGTCCGGGAGGCCTACCTCGGCGGCTACCAGCACGACGACGCGAGTACCACCGGGGCCGCCGCGACCGACGGCGGTCGGCCGGGAGGTGAGCCGTGAGCGACGCCCCCGACCCGGCGACCGCCACCGGCGACACCTCGACGGACGCCGCCGGTCGGCCCGGGTACCCGCCGGAGGGGACGCCGATGCTCGACGTGTCCGGCGTCCACACCTACTACGGGCAGAGCCACGTCCTCCAGGACGTCTCGCTGTACGTCGAGGAGGGCGAGACGGTCGCGCTGATCGGGCGCAACGGCGTCGGCAAGACGACGACGCTGCGGACCGTCATGGGCCTGACCCCTCCCCGCGAGGGCGACGTGCGGGTCCGCGGTGACTCTGTCGCCGGCATGCGAACCCACGAGATCGCCCGCCGTGGCGTCGGCTGGATCCCCGAGGACAGGCGGATGTTCGCCCAGCTCACCGTCGAGGAGAACGTCCGCGTCGCGGTGCGGGACACCGACCGCGTCGCCGAGCGACTGGACCGGGCGTACTCGCTGTTTCCCGACCTCGCGGAGATGCGTGACCGGAAGGCCGGCACGCTGAGCGGCGGCCAGCAGCAGATGCTCGCGCTGGCCCGCGGACTGGTCGGGGACAACGACCTGCTGCTCGTCGACGAACCGAGCGAGGGGCTGGCGCCGCTGATCGTCGAGACGGTCGCCGACGCCCTGCGAAACGTCGCCGACGACGTCACCCTGCTGCTGGTCGAGCAGAACTTCCCGATGGCCGTCGATCTGGCGGACCGCTTCTACCTGCTCGACCACGGTACCGTCGTCGAGGCCGGGTCGACGGAGGGACTGACCAGCGACGACGAGCGCATCGCACGGTACCTGGGGGCCTGACCGTGGCGGTGACGCCCGCCGCCGGCCTGGCCGTCGTCGGTCTGCTCGGGAGTCTCGTGGAGGCGGTGGTCGACCTGCTGGGCGAGCCGCGACTGCTGGTGGAGGTGCTGATCGAGGGGCTGTCCCAGTCGGCGATCTTCATCATGATCGCCGTCGGGCTCACGCTGGTGTTCGGGCTGATGGGCGTGTTGAACTTCGCGCACGGCTCGCTGACGATGGTCGGCGCCTACCTCGGCGGCGGCGTGCTCGTCGTGTTGCTGTCGGGCGAGAGCGGCGTCGCCGGCGTCGTCGCCTTCTTCGGCGCGGTGGCGCTCGTGCTCGCGCTGTTGACCGCCGCCGGCGCCGCCCTGGAGGTGGGACTCATCCGCCCGCTGTACGACCGGCCGCCGCTGTACCAGATCCTGCTCACCTTCGGGCTCACGCTGGTGTTCGACGAACTCGCCCGGCTCGTCCTGGAGGTCGTCGAGATCCAGCCCTCGACGCAGTGGCAGGCCCCCTACGGCGTGAAGCCGGACTTCCTCCGGCGGGAGAACAGCGTCACCGTCGACGCCCTGTTCGGGGCCACCGTCGAGGGGATGGAACTGTTCGAGATCGCCTTCGGCCTGCTGACCGTCGTCGCCGTCTGGCTGTTTCTCACCCGCACCCGCTACGGCCTGTACATCCGGGCGGGCAGCGAGGACACCGAGATGGCCGAGGCGCTGGGCATCGACGTCCGCCGGGCGTTCACGGTGGTGTTCGGGCTCGGCGTGGGGCTGGCGGGCGCCGCCGGCGTCCTGCTCGCGTGGGACACCTCCTGGGGGGCCAGCGTCCCGCTCGGCGCCGAGGTGTTGCTGCCCGCCTTCGTCGTCGTCATCATCGGCGGTCTGGGGACGTTCCGGGGCACCGTCGCCGCCGGCGTCATCATCGGCATGGTCGACGCCCTGATGACCTACGTGTTCAACTTCGGGTACATCGACTTCCCCGCACTGCCCGAACTCGTCGTCTTCCTCGTGCTCGTGGTCGGGCTGATCGTCCGCCCACAGGGCCTGTTCGGCGTCTCGGAGGTGGGCGGCCATTAGCCCTCCCGACGACCCCGAGGAGCGGGCCGACGTGGCCCCTACCCCCGACGACGAGAGCGACGGCTCGACGGCCACCGACGGCGGGGAGCCGGACGCCGACGACGCCGGAAGCGCATCGGACCTGCGCGAGGCCGACGCCGCTCCGCCGACCGATGGGCCGCCCGGCGGCGATGGCGGCGACGGTGGACTGGCGGCACCCGACGACGTGGAGCCGTGGCTCCTGGTGTACCTCCGTGACCACACCGTCCACCTCGTCGTCGTGGCGCTGTTCGCGCTGTACCCGTTCATCTACCAGGGGCTGACGAGTGTGCTGCCGGGCTTTTTCACGACGCTGTTGCCCGGGATGCCGCTGATGGTGACGGTGCTCGCCTTCGGACTGTTCGCGATGAGCTTCGACTTCATCAGCGGCTACACCGGCTACCTCTCGTTCGGGCACGCCGCCTTCTTCGGGGTGGGCGGGTACTTCGTCGTCCTGGCGGCCAACGGGAAGGTGCCCCTGGTGCCGGCGGAGACGCCGTTCCTGCTGTTGCTCGTCGGCGGTGGCCTGCTCGCGATGGTGCTGGCGCTCGCGATCGGCGCCGTCTCCTTCCGGCTCACCGGCGTCTACTTCGCGATGATCACGCTGGGCTTTGGCCAGGTGATCTACGTGTTCCTGCGCAACTGGGACTACGTCGGGTCGAACCCCCGGACCGGCGCCTCCGTCTCGCTGTCGGGCGGGTTCCGGATCGGCGTCCCCGGCGTGGAGACGCTGTCGCTGCAGATCGGCCGGCTCACCGGCGACTCGCTCAGCCTCGGCTTCGTCGAACTGTCGACGACGGAGGTGTCGTACCTGCTCGTCGGGGCGGTCGTGCTCGTCTGTTACTTCGCGATGCAGCGGATCCTGCACTCGCCGTTCGGTCGCGTGATGATCGCCATCCGGGACAACGAGGAGCGCGCCCGCGCCGTGGGGTACGAGACGTTCCGGTACAAACTGGCGGCCTTCGCGATCAGCGCCTTCTTCGCGGCGGTCGCCGGCGGCCTGCTCGCCGGCTACGAGCGCTCGGTGTCACCGGACACGTACCTGTTCTTCCTCGTCAGCGGGAACGCCCTGCTGGCGGCGATCATCGGCGGCTTCGGCACGCTCGCCGGCGCGCTGTACGGCTGGCTGTTCTTCGAGTCGCTGACCGAACTGCTGGAGTCGAACGTCTCGCGGGGCGTGCCCGACGGCCTGCTGCCGTTTCTCGAGGAGACGCTGGGCGAGGGCGTCCTCGGTGCCGACCTCGCCGGCGTGACCGTGCGGGCGGCCCTGGAGACGCTGTTCAGTGGCCGTGCGAGCCTCTACATCGGGCTGCTGTTCGTCGCGTTCGTGCTGTACGTGCCGAACGGTCTGCTCGGCACCGTCCGTGACCGGATCGGCGGCCGGTTCATCGACCGCCCCTGGGACTGACCCGACGCCCGTACCGTCTCTCTCCGTCCGTCGCCGTCCTCACCGGGCCGTCGCTGTCGGGTGTGTCACGTCAAACGGTCCGTTCCGTCTCGGTCGTTCCCGCCGGTCAGCGGTCCGGGCGGGCACCGGGCGTCTCTCCGTCGTCTCTGCCCTCGCCGACTCCACGACGCAGCGCGAACAGGTAGACGGCGCCGCCGACGATCCCAGCGAACAGCAGGGTGCTCCCGAGTACGCTGCCGGTGTTGACCGCCTCGCCCGTCGTCGGTAGCACGAGTCCGGTCAGAACTGCTCCGACCAGCACGCTCAGCGTCGCGAGCAGCCCGTTCATGTAGTTTCGTAGTTGGGTGTCCATACCTCATAGACGCGCTCGGAGGATATATACTCGTACTGAGGCGTGCTCGCACGGCACCGGGACCACATCGCCTATGTCTCAGCGGTCCGATCGGCGGGCACGTGCAGTTCCCCTACCCGTGTCCGGGCTGTCGGACGACGAACAACCTCCACGACCCGGACTGTCGCTTCGCCGGCCGACCCCACAGCGAGGTCGAGAAGGCCTACACGGACCTGCTGACGGTGCTGACCCGCGGTCCCACTCCTGAGCGTCGCCTGCGGGAGACCGTCGCCGACCGCCACGGCTGGGACCCGCTGCACGCCGGGGCGCTCTCCCTGCTGAAGGGGGAGGACCGTCTCGACGAGACCGACGGCGGCCTGGAGTTGCCGCCGCCCGAGGAGCGCCGGAACCGCCTGCGGGAACCCGACAACGAGTACCTGCGGACCATCTACGAGAAGGGCTCCGTGCCCGGCGCCCACGACAACGCCGTCTTCGCGATGATAGCGTACTACGAGATGGTCGGCTTCTCCTGGCCGGAGACCCGCGACCTCGTCGTGGACTGGCTCCGCGAGTCAGAGACCTGGGCGCGCGGGGGCTTCGAGGAGTCCACCCCCGAGGAACTCTTAGAAAAGAAACGCCACGTGTACGAGGCGGGGTACGGCTGGAAGGAGAAGGCCCGCGCCGCCGCCAGCGTCATCGACCGCAGCGTCTGATCTCTCGGCCGTGACCGCATCTTGCGACGCGACCCAGAACGCCCCCCTCCCGGTGCTCTCAGTCGTCGGTGGCGCTGCTACGGAGAGGCCCCAGAAAGCCCCCGCCGCGCTGCGGTCCCCTCACTCGCTGTCGCCGGGCGGCTCCGCCGCCC
>CAYODS010000043.1:0-21506 GCA_964402765.1 uncultured Halobacteriales archaeon | reverse complement strand
CGGACGTACAGCGCGTCGTCGGCCTCGCGGGCGGCGGTCGAGCCGACGACGTTCGTCACCGCGAGGGTGTCGGCGCCCCGGGCAGCGGCGGTCCGCAGGGCGGCCAGCGTGTCGGCGGTCTCGCCGCTCTGGGTGACGGCGACGGTCAGGGTGCCCGGCGGTACCGGCGGTGGCGCGGTGGCGTACTCGTGGGCGAGGTGGGCGGTGGCGGGGACGCCCGCCGCCCGGAACAGCGCGGCGGCGAACAGACTGGCGTGGTAGGAGGTGCCGGCGGCGACGAACTGCACTCGCTGGGCGGTCGGCCGGTCGAGGGAGGCCAGTTCGACGCGGCCGGCGAGGTCGTCCACCCGGCCGGCGAGACACTGCCTGACGGCGGTGGGCTGTTCATGGATCTCCTTCAGCGTGAAGTGCTCGTAGCCGCTCTTTGCGGTCTGTTCTGGGTCCCAGTCGACCGTGACGGGCTCTACGTCGACGGGGCGACCCGCGGCGTCGGTGATCCGCCAGTCGCCGCCCGAGAGGACGGCGAACTGGTCGTCCGTCAGGTAGACGACGCGGTCGGTGTGTTCGAGGAAGGCGGGCACGTCGCTGGCGAGGTAACAGGCGCCGTCGTCGACGCCGAGCACCAGCGGGGAGTCCCGGCGGGCGCCGTAGACGGTGTCGGAGCCGGCGACGACGGCGGCGAGGGCGTAACTCCCGGCGAGGTGGTCGACGGCGGCCCGGACCGCCGTCTCCGGCGGGTGGCCGGCGTCGAGTTCGCGGGCGATCAGGTGTGGGATCACCTCCGTGTCCGTCTCGCTCTCGAAGGTGACGCCGTCGGCCGCGAGCGAGTCACGCAGCGAGCGGTAGTTCTCCACGATGCCGTTGTGGACGACTGCGACACGACCCGCCTCGTCGGTGTGTGGGTGGGCGTTCGCGTCGGTGGGGGGGCCGTGGGTGCTCCAGCGTGTGTGGCCGACGCCGGCCCTGCCGTCGAGGTCGCGGGCGGCGACCACGTCCCGGAGGCGGTCGACGGTGCCCTCCCGCTTGACGACCTCGACGGTGCCGTTCGCCAGGGCGACGCCCGCGGAGTCGTAACCGCGGTACTCCAGGTTCGACAGCCCCTCGACGAGCACGTCCAGGGTGCGGGCCCGGCCGGCACAGCCGATGATGCCACACATCAGCGAACCACCTCCGCGCCGGCGGGCACCCGGCCGTCGACGGTCGCCCCGGCCCGCACCGTCGCGTCCGGTCCGACGAGTGCCCCCGGGACGACCCGCGCGCCGCCCTCGACGGTGGCGCGGTCGGAGAACAGCGCGCCGAGACGCTCGTCCTCGTGGACCGCGGTGCCGACCCGCACGTCGGCCGGCCCGCCGGGCACGACGACGCCGGCACCGACCCGGACGGACTGGCCGGCGACGGTGTCGAGCAGCGTGGCGTTGGGCCCGACGCGGGTCTCCTCGTCGAGCACCGAGCGGGCGACGACCGCCCCGGGGGCGACCGTCGCGGCGCGCCCGACGGCGGTGTGTGGGCCCAGCGTGGCGCTGGCGCCGACCTCGGTGTGTGCGGCGACGGCGACCGGCGGGCGCAGCGTCGCCGTCTCGGCGACCGAGGCCGTCTCGGCGACGAACACGCCGGGCGACCGCTCCGGTTCGGGCACCGCGCCGGCCGCCAGCAGGTGTTCGGCGACCGAAAGCAGGTCCCACGGGTACCGGGCGGTCACCAGCGGCTCGTCGGTGCGGACGCCACGGACCACACCGTCGGCGGCGAGGGCGGCGACGGCGTCGGTGATCCGCAGTTCGCCCGCCCGGCGTGGCGTCTCCCGCAGCGTGTCGAGCAGTCGCTCGTCGACGGCGTACACGCCGGCGTTGAGAAAGCGGTAGCCGTCGTCGTCGGGCTTCTCCACGAGGTCGGTGACGCGGTCGTCGGCGAGCCGGACGGCACCGTACCGCGGGGCGTCCGCGCTCTCGACGACGGCGATCGTGACCCGCGCCGACTCCGGGTCGTGGGCGTCCCTGACCCCACGCACCATCTCGGGGGTGAGCACCTCGTCGCCGTTGACCACGAGCACCTGGCCGGCGACGGCGTCGGCGGCCCGCAGGAGGGCGTGGCCCGTCCCAACCCGCTTCGCCTGCCGGTGGTAGTGGACCGGCACCCCGCGGTGGGTCGGACCGACGTGGTTCTGGACGCGGTCCCGGCCGTAGCCGACGACGAGGTGGAGGTCGGTCACGCCGGCGTCGACCAGTGCGTCGAGCACGCGGGCCAGGATGGGACGGGTGGCCGCCGGCAGCATCGGCTTGGGGCGGTGTGCGGTCAGCGGGCGCAGCCTGGTGCCCTCACCCGCCGCCAGCACGACCGCCGTGTCGGGAGCCATCTGCCCGCCCGTCGAGAGCCAGCCACAAGAACCCTGAACACCGTTAAGCGGGCCGCTGCGGGCCGAAGAGAGGGCTTTCGGGGCGAAAGTGTCGCCTTCCGGTCGGGGGCGCGGGCGGTAGCCGTTCGCTACGGGCGCGAGTGGTCGCCGCCGGGTGGTGCGCCGGACCCCGCGGGCACCGCCGGGGGCGGGGCGGCGGTAGCCGACCGCTACGCCGGGTCAGACGAGGCGCTGGAGGGTCTCGCGCAGCGTCGCCCGGAACCGCCCGGTGTCGACGGCGGTGGCGATCCGGGCGTTGGGGTCGGCGTCGCCGACGCGGTTCAGGTCGGCGATCAGCGCCCCGCGCGAGGGGCCGGCACTGGTGTCCACCTCGGCGGGGTGGGACTCGTAGGTGAGCACGTCCGCGAGCAGGTCCGCGACGACGGCGGCGTCGTGGATGATGGGCTCGTTGGTGGGGCCAGTCGTGCGCACGAACTCGGGGTAGTCCAGCCAGTCCGCCACCTGGGGGAGCGGGCGGGGACGGTCGCGGAACGCCTCGATGAACGCCTGGGTGACGGTCGCGCGGTTGCAGGCGTCCAGACCGGCCACGAACGGGTCGGCGTCGGCCACGACACGCCGCGCGGCGACGGGGTCGTTCCGGAAGTTCGCCTCGGCGGCGGGGGTGGCGTTGCCGGCGGCGAGTGCCGCCCCACCCATGACGTGGACCTCGTCCACCGACGCGCCGAGGTCCGGGGCCTGTACCAGCGCCGCCGCGAGGTTCGTCGGCGGCCCGGTGGCGACGACGGTGAGGTCGTCGCCGTGCTCGTCGACGCGGTCGGCGATGAACGGGACGGCGTGGCGGTCGACCGGCGTCGCGGAGGGGTCGGGCAACTCGCCCCGCAGCCCGTCGGGTCCGTGGATCGACTCGGCGGTGTGCAACTCGTCGACGAGCGGGCGGGTGGCGCCGCGGGCGACGGGCACGTCCGTGCGGTCCAGCAGTTCGAGCACCGCGAGCGTGTTGTGGGTGGCGTTCTCGACGGTCGTGTTGCCGGCGACGGTCGTGATCCCAACCACCTCGAGATCCGGGGCCGCGAGCGCCATCGCGAGCGCGACGGCGTCGTCACACCCCGTGTCCACGTCCAGCAGGACCTTGCGGGTCACGACCGTCACCGGGCGGGCGGGCGGCATAAGCGCCGTGGACCACACGAGACTTCTGCCAGGGGTCGCAACGGAGTGGCGTGACCGACGGCGACGCCGACGGCGGGCGAGCGGGGCCGACCGGGGACACGGCGCCGACAGGGGCGGGCCGCGTGGTGAGTCTCGGCAGCGTCAACGTCGACCGGACCCACGATGTGAGCGCCGCGGAGACAGCGCGCCTGCGGCGACGGTACGACTGGTTCCCCGCGAGCGACGAGACGGTGACCGTCGACGCCGTCCCGGCGGCGGTCGCCGCGGACCCGGACGCGGTGGGCCACGGCGGCAAGGGCGCAAACCAGGCGGTCGCCGCCGCCGCGGCGGGCGCCGAGACGGCGATGCTCGGGTGCGTGGGCCCCGACGCCGACGAGCTGGGCGTCTACGAGGCACTGGAGTCGGCAGGCGTGGACACGGAGCACCTCGTGGAGACGGACGCCCCGACGGGGACGGCCCACGTGTTCCGCGCCCCCGACGGGGAGAACCGCATCGCGGTCGTGCCGGGGGCGAACGCCCGCCTGGACGACGAGTACGTTCGCGGCGTCGAGTCCGTCGTCCGGGCGGCGGACTGCCTGCTGGTGCAAAACGAGGTGCCCCCCGGACCGGTGGCGGCACTGCTGGACCGCCTCGCGGGCGACCCGCGGCGACCGACGGTGGTGTACGACCCCGCGCCGGCGGCGGGCGCCGGGCGCCTGCTGCGGTGTGCGGCGGTTGACTACTGCACGCCGAACCGCCAGGAGGCCGTGGAACTCGCCGGCGCGCTGGAGGACTACGACGGCGTCGTGGTGCGAAGGCGTGGCCCGGAGTCCGTCGTCGTCGCCGGAAACGGGGAGTCGTTCGAGGTGGCCCCGCCGCCGGTCGAGGTGGCCGACACGACCGGCGCCGGCGACGTGTTCGCGGGCTACCTCGGGGCGGGGCTGGCCGCCGGCCGGCCGCTCCGGCGGGCCGTCGAGCGGGCGGTCGTCGCCGCCTCGCTGTCCACGCGGCGGGACGGGGCTCGTGGCGGGGTACCCTCCAGCGAGGCGGTCAGGCAGTTCGAGCGGACCGGTGACGGGTGAGGGTGACGGCGCCGTGACCCCGGGACCGTCACACGGCGGGACAAAGTATATATGTCAATACCTCCCACAGTATGTGGGGCGCGTCGTTTCGCCAGCCAGCCACCTCGCGCCTCTTCGTGGAAAAAACGCCCGAGCGGCCGCCACGTCCCGGGTGTCACCCCTCGGCGTCCGCCTCGTCGGTGGTTCCCTCCTCGGGGCGTTCCTGCACGAGGACGCTCGTCACCCGCGTGCCGTCGACGTCGGCGACGCTGAAGCGGTAGCCGTCGGATTCGACGGTGTCGCCCACGTCGGGGGCGCGACCGAGTTTGTCGAGGACGAACCCGGCGACGGTGTCGAAGTCGGAGCTCTCCAGGCGGGTGTCGAGGTGGTCGTTCAGCGTCGCCAGTGCCACCTCGCCGTCGACCACGACCCCCCCGCGGTCGTGGGGCTCGATCGAGGGGTCGGGCTCCTGGAGGTCGAACTGGTCGCGGATGTCGCCGACGACCACCTCGACGACGTCCTCGACCGTGACCAGCCCCTCGAAGGCGCCCCACTCGTCGATGACGGCGGCCATCTGTCGCTGTTCGGCCTGGAACGTCTCCAGCAGGTCGTCGACGGTGAGCGTCTCGGGCACGATCACCATGTCGCGAGCGAGGTCGCGAGCGGTAACCGTCTCGTCGTCGACGCCGGACTCCGTCGTCCGGAGGACGTCCTTCACGTCGAGGAAGCCGACGACCTCGTCGCCGTCGAGAACGGGGTAGCGGGTGTACTCCCCCTCGATCACCATCGTCCGGAGCTCCGGCAGCGTGGTGGCGACGGGGACGCTGGTCACGTCCGGCCGGGGCCGCATGATCTCCCGGACGATCGTGTCGTCGAGGTCGAACACGCGTTCTATCATCTCCACCTCGGCGTCGTCGACCTGACCGGCGGCGCTGGCGTCCGAGATGATGGAGCGGATCTCCCCCTCGGTGCGGGTCTCGTCGGTCTCGGAGGCGTTCTCGATACCGAAGATACGCGTCGAGAAGTTCGCGGTGCCGTTGAACACGACGATACCGGGGATGAACAGGTAGTAGAAGAACTTCATCGGCGGCGCGATGATCCGTGCGACCCGGTCGGTGCGCTGGATCGCGAGCGTCTTCGGCGCGAGTTCGCCGTACACGACGTGCAGGAAGGTGATCGTGCTGAAGCCGATCACCACGGCGATCAGGTGGATCGCCGACTCGGGGACGAACGACCCCAGCAGCGGCTCCACGAGCGCGGCCACGGCGGGTTCGCCGACCCACCCCAGTGCGAGCGAGGCGACGGTGATCCCCAACTGGGTGACCGCGAGGTACTCGTCGAGGTCGTCCGTGATGTCCTGCAGCAGTCCGGCGGTGCGGTACCCCTCCTCGACCATGCGGTCGACGGACTCCTGTCGGAGTCGGACCAGGGCGAACTCGGAGGTGACGAAGAAGCCGTTGAGGGCGACCAGAAACAGTGCGGCGGCGAGTCGCCCCCCGGCGAGGAGGACGTTCACCATCGGTCGATCGATGCTGTCCGCGGTCGGTCACGGTCTCTGGGGTCGTCGGTCAGCGATGGTGGTCGGTGGCCGGTGTGCTCGCCGACCCGTTCACCGGAGGTCGACGAACCGGAGCGGTCCAGTGTGAGGTGGTGCGGTGTCCGAATCATGATGACGTAGACGGCCGGGCGGCGGAGGTACGCCCGGCAGCTTTTAAAATGGTGGGCAGTGTCGCCCCGCGACGCGGAGGGGTGGACGGTCCGGCGACTCCCTCAGTCGTCGCCGGTGGTGGGCACCGCGTCGGCCGGCGGCGACCGGTCGTGCAGCGTCTCGTGCAGCGCCAGGACGAACGCGGGCACGACGATCATGAACAGGTGTTCCTCGACGGGGATGCCCAGCAGGTCGACACCCGTTCGGAGTTCTATCGCGAACACGCCGACCTCCAGGGTGTACCAGTCCCAGACGTAGGCGACCGGGTACAGCACGAGGATTGTCTTCGCGGCGCGGGCCACGGCGTCGGCCCGGGCGAGCAGGGCGAGTGCCACGCTCCCGAAGGCGACCTCGGTGGCCAGATAGGTGTAGGGGCCGAGCACGCCGATGTCGGGCAGCGGGGCGTCCGCCAGGGGTCGAAAGAAGGTGGCGACGACGAGGCCGGCGAGAAGCAGGTACACGCCCCGCACCAGAAGCATGGTGGCGAGTTTCGGGCCGGCCCGGCGGGCGTACAGCGAGACCACCGCGAGCGGCAGGACCGCGAAGGCGGCAGAGGGCGGGAACAGGCCGTCGATCGCGAAGGCGACGACGGCGAACATGCCGGCACCCAGCAGACCGTAGGCGAGTTCGCGGGCGCGGGCCTGACCGAGCGTCACCGCGACGGTGCGCTTGTCGATCGAGCGGTCGTACTCGTAGTCGGTGGCGTCGTCGATCACCTTCACGCCACAGAGCACGACCAGGAAGACGGCCGCGAAGGCAAGCGGCACCGCCGAAAAGCGGCCGGCCTGGGCGTAGTGCCCGCCGACGATGACGATCGCGATGCCGACTGGGTAGCCCGCGGTGGCGGTGACGGGGTTGGTGTCCAGCGTGGGCGCGTGGAGGTAGCCGATGAACCACGTCGGCAGGACGATCACGGCGGCGACGGGGCCGGCGAGAACGGCCACCGCGGCCAGCGAGGCGGCGAAGCCGACGGCGGCGGCGACCAGGCCGACCCGACACCCCCGGACTGTCAGCGGGTGGTCGTCGTCCTCGCCGCGGAGGTGGAAGTCGACGTAGCCGTCCTTCACGTGGGCGGTGTAGACGGCGAAGAAGGTCGCGAGCGAGACGGCCAAAAGCGGCGCCACCGACAGCGTGGGCGCGAGGCTGGCGCCGAACCACGCCGAGGCGATCGGCGGCAGCATGAACACGGGGTGCACCTGCGAGGCGTACGCCCTCGCCGCCGTCACCGCTCCCTCGCCGTGGCGGGCCGTTGCCATGGTCGGCGGTGGGACCTGTCGCCAATAAGTCACGCGGATGGCGGGTGAGCGGCCGGTCGAAGACAGTCTTATTTACACGCGCCGCGGACCGCCAACGGAATGCGAGACCTCACGGGCGGCCCGGTCGGGGGGAGACCGTGAGCGACGACCGGCGCCGGACGGTCCGGCGGGCGCTCGCCCTGGTGGCGATTGCAGTGTTGGTCGGCTACCTCGCGTTCTTCTACACGCCACCGGATGTCGGTGGGACGGCGGACTCGGCGTCGCCCGGAGCGACGGACACGGCCGAGACGGTCGCCACCTCGTCGGCGCCGACCACCACGTCCGGGTCCGGGTCCGAGTCGTCCACGGCGCGGACGACCGCGGTCACCCGGACGACGGCCACCACGACGACAACCGAGGCGGTGTCCCCGCGGGAGGCGGCGGGGCAGTGCGGTCTCGGCTACGAGCAGCTCCCGAACCGGACGGTCCGACGGCTGGTCACCGCCGACTCGGTCAGGGTGATCGAGATGGAGCCCGTGAGCACGGAGCGGGACGTGACCGTCGGCGAGGGCGAGGTGGTGTTCGTGCGCGGTGCCGCCGACGAGCCACAGACCCTTCAGGGGGCGACTGGCGGCGGCGAGGACGGTCTGCTGGTGGTCTGTGGAGTGACGGTGAGCGCGCCACTGAACGTCACGAACGTGGTGCTGAAGGACGCGACAGTGAACGACGACCGACTCGGTCTCGGAGGCGTGACGACGGCCGGGCGGGTGACGCTGAACGCGGACGACATGCAGACCGAGCGGATGACCGTGTTGGACGACGGCAGCGGCGAGTCGACCGTCGTCAACGGGGACCTCGCGGTGTCCGGTCGGGTGACTGTCTTCGGGAGCCTGCACGTGAACGACGACCTCACCTGTGGGTCGCGTGCCGTCGCCCAGTCGGGTCGACTCAGCGCGAACGGGGCGACCGACTGTCCGTGACAGGGGCGTTCGGGGGACCACGACGCCGTACCCTCGAACGCGGTCGCCGGCGATCGTAGGCACCGTTTACGCGTTCCTTCCAGCGCCGTAGGTCGCATATAACTATTCCCGTGGCGCCCGGAGGTGTAGTCGCCGCCCGGACATCGCTGCCGCGTGGTTGGGGCGGCGCCTGCCAGACCACCGAGATGGGGACCTCGAACCATCACGCCTCCATCACCCCTCATCTCGCACGCCCTTCTCCGCACCGCTCGCCTGACCGCCCGCGTCAGCGCTCCTTCGGGTCCAGCAGTTCGCCCGCTCGGTCGCCGGCGACCAGCAGGCACAGCAACAGCACCGACAGGAGGACCGCCGGGATCACGGGGATCCACCAGGCGTCCCACCAGTTCGGGACGTACTGGCGTTCGAGTCCGCTGGCGATCGTCTCGCCCAGCGAGATCGGCACCGGTTCCGGGTCACCCAGTCCGAGAAAGGAGAGTGCGGCCTCGTACAGCACGTACAGCGGCACGAGCGTCGTCACCGGCACGACGACGCCAGCGGAGACGTTCGGCAGGACGTGGTGACGCAGGCGGTACAGCGGGCCGGCGCCGGCCGCCTGGGCGGACTGGACGTACAGTTCTTCCCGCACGCGGAGCACCTCGCTGCGGACCAGTCGCGCCAGTCCACCCCAGCTGAGGAAGCCGAACACCAGCACCATCACCGCCAGGTCGTGACCGAACGCCGAGATGACGAGCAGGTAGACGAAAAACGCCGGGAGAGCGGTCTGGAAGTCCACGTACCGCATCAGGGCGTCGTCGACCCGGCCGCCGACGGTGCCGGCGACCAGGCCGACCGTGGCGCCGACGCCGCCGGCGATCACCGCCGTCGTCAGCCCCACCTGGAGGCTGGTCTGCAGGCCGTACACCGTCTTCAGTAGCAGGTCGCGACCGGAGCCGTCCGTGCCCAGCGGGTACCGCCACGTCCCCTGGCAGCGGTCGGCCACCACCTCGCCGACACACCCCGGCGGAACGAACGCCTGGACGCCGGTCCAGACGGGCGGGTTGAGCGCGACCGTCGGCTCCGCCGTCGACCGCGGGAGCGCCAGCGGCCCGACCGCCGCGACCAGCGAGAGCACCGCCAGGCCCACGAGCCCGACGGCCGCGACGCGGTCCTCGGCGAACGTCCGCAGGGCGTCGAACACCCGGCCGCGCTCGCGAACGACTCGGGGGCCGACGGCGACCGCGAGCACGACGAGCGCACACAGCGTCAGCCAGTCCAACAGCACCACGCCGACGACGACCAGGTCGACGACGTGGGTCCCGCGCGGGTCGAAGGAGACGACGACGCCGACGAGCATCGCGAGGTAGGCGCCCGCGACGAGCGCCGGCCGGAGCAGTCCCCACGACCGACGCCCGTCCTCGAAGGCGTCCTCCTCGGGCGCGACTCCCGACATGGCCGCCCGTGGGTGGGCCGAACCGCGACATAACGTCGTCGGTTTCCATCTGCTGATACGACCGACACGGACAGGCGTGGCCGGTAGGGGCGGTCGGGGCCGCGACCTGGATATCCAGTATCACCGGCGAAGTACTTTTTTACTCGCGGCGATCGCGTGTCGGTGTGACCGACACTGACGGGGCGTGGCGCTCGTCGCTGTCGGGAGCGGCGCGGAGTTGGCTCCGGCGAGGGGCCTGGGCCAGCCTGTCGACGCTCGGGGTGATGACCGGCGTGTTCCTGCTGGTGCTGGCGACGCCGAACGAACTCCTCGCCGCCCAGCGGTACGCGGCGAACAAGCGCGGCGAGACGATCGACGTGCCGCCACCGCCGCCGGTCCACGAGCGCTACCTCGACTGGGTGGAGTCGTTTCTCACGCTGGACTGGGGCACCTCGCTCGCTGGCACCGAGTTGTTCGGCGGCGAGGGGGGACGGGTGTCCAACCTCGACGCCGTGCTCCAGGCGCTGCCGGTGACGCTCGCGTACGCGGTGCCGGCGACGCTTCTCGCCTTCGCCGTCGCGCTGTACCTCGGCTACCGGGCCGCGAACAACCCGCGGGCCGGCAGCACCCACCTCCTCTCGACGGGGATGTACGTCGTGTTCAGCGTGCCGAACTTCTTTCTCGCGGCGGTGGTGTTCTTCACCCTGCAGGACACGGAGCCAGGGTGGTTCCCCGACGAGTACGTCGTCGCCGGGGGGCTGTCACCGTCGAACCTGCTGTGGCTGTCGCTGCCGGGGGTGGTGCTGTGTACGCACCTGATGGCCGCCTACTTCCGGTACGCCCGCTCGGAGGCCCACGACTCGCTGCGCGAGCGGTACGTCACCTTCCTGCGCTCGAAGGGCGCCGACGCCCGGCGGGTCCGCAGGCACGTGTTCCGCGAGGCGGCGGTTCCACTCGTGACGCTTTTCGTCACCGAGCTGCTGGGCGTGTTGCTCGTCACCGTCTTCGTCGTCGAGGTCGTCTTCCAGGTGCCCGGGATCGGCCGCCTCGCGTACCTGGCGCTGGAGCGGCGGGACGTCGAACTCGTGATGGTGCTGACGGTGCTGTTCTCGGTCGTCGGCATCGTCGGGAACGTCGCCCAGGACCTCGCCGCCGAGACGCTGGACGCCCGTATCGACTGAGCGGGGGCGGCGAGACCGGTACTCACTGCGTTCTTTTGTCCGGGGGTGCCGAACCGGGAACGGGTGGGGTCGCGTCGAGCGACCCCTCGACAGCGATGCAGAAACGAGCACCGGGTGTGGTCGGCCGTGGGTGACTGTGACGCCGTCGCGAGCAGCCTCGGCGACGACGGTGACCCGCGACTGACCCCCGAGACGGTGCGCTGTGTCCCCGGTCGTGGCGACCGCGGAGTGGTCGTCGTCGGCGTCGTCCACGACCACCCCGCGAGCCTGTTCCGGGTGGCGCACCTGGTGGAGACGGTCGAAGCGGCGGTGCTGGCGCTGGAGCTGCCGCCGCTGGCGGTGCCGCTGTTCCGGCTGTACGCCCGCGACGACCGGACCCCGCCACGGCTCGGCGGCGAGATGAGCGTCGCCGTCCGGGCGGCGGGCTCGCCGCGCGAGACGGGCCGAAACGTTTGACTGACTGGCCAGTCAACTGTCGATCGAATGGGCTGGCGACGACGAGCACACCGTCGAGTGACGCGAGGACACCGATGAGCGACGACGATCCCCCGTTCGTGGAGGCGACCTACCGGGCGCTGTGCCGGCACGGCTTCGCGGACGTGACGATGCAGGACATCGCCGACGAGACCGACCTCAGCAAGGCGTCGCTGCACTACCACCACGAGAGCAAGGAGGAGCTGTTCGGGACCTTCCTTGAGCACCTGTACGAGGAGTTCCGGGCGACGACGGCGGACCCGCCGGGCGAGACGCCCGCCGAGGAACTGGTGGGGCTGGTGCGGGCGGTGCTGTCGACCGACGACGACTCCACCTCCTTCACCACCGCCTACCTGGAAATAAAGGCCCAGGCGCCGTACCGCGAGGGGTTCCACCAGCGACTGGAGCGGTTCGACCGCCACACCCGCGAGCGGGTGGCGGAGTTGGTCGCCGCGGGCGTCGAGGCGGGCGAGTTCCCCGCCGACACGGACCCCGAGGCGGTGGCGTCGTTCGTCACCACCCACCTGCACGGCACCTGGACGCGGTCGGTCGTCGCCGGCGAGGTGCCGGCGATGCGTGAACGGCTCGTGGAGTACGTCTGTGGACTGCTCGCCGAGGACGCCGCGATCGACCGGTCGGTGGGGCTCGACGCCACCCGACCGCGCGACGCCGAGGAGTCGGGGGAGGTGGCCGAGTGAGTCTCCGCTCGAAACTGGGGTCGATCTTCAAGAGCCAGGACGAGTTCGACCTCACCAGCGGCGGCGTCGGTCGCCCGCTGTTCTACCTGGCGCTGCCGATCGTGGTCACGAACCTGCTGCAGACGGCGTACAACCTCGCCGATACGTTCTGGCTGGGGCAGTTCAGCACGGAGGCGCTTGCCGCCATCTCCTTTGCCTTCCCGATGGTGTTCCTGCTCATCTCGCTTGGGCTGGGCGTCTCCGTCGCCGGGTCCGTGCTGGTCGCCCAGCACACCGGCGCCGAGGAGCCACGCGAGGCGGAGTACGCCGCCGCCCAGACGGTCACCTTCGCCGTGGTGGTGGCGGGCGTGCTGGGTGCCGTCGGCTTTCTCGGCGTCGAGTCCGTCGCCGGGGTGCTCGGCGCCGAACCCGCCGTGCGTCCGCTGGTGGGCGAGTACATGCGGGTCATCTCGCTGGGGCTGCCGACGATGTTCGGCTTCTTCGTGTTCGTCTCGCTGATGCGGGGGTACGGCGACACGATCACGCCGATGCTGGTGATGTTCGGCACCGTCGTCGTCAACATCCTCATCGACCCGGTGTTCATCTTCGGCTTCACGGACAACCCGCTGTTCGGACTCACCGGCCTGGAGGGCCTGGAGGCCGCGCTGCTGTCGGCCACGGGGTTCACGGGGTGGGGCGTCGCCGGCGCGGCCGGCGCGACGATCCTCTCGCGTGGGCTGGCCTTCGTCGTCGGGATGTGGCTGATGGTCGGCACGCCCCGCGGCGTGCGGGTCCGCCTGCGTGACCTGCCGCCGGACCTGGGGTACGCCCGGAAACTCGCCCGGATCGGCCTGCCGGCGTCGGTCGAGGGCGTCGGCCGGTCGCTGTCGGTGAACCTGATGCTCGCCATCGTGGGGCTGTTCTCGACGACCGTGGTCGCGGGGTTCGGCATCGCCATCCGCGTGTTCTCGCTGATCTTCCTGCCGGCAATCGCCGTCGGCCGGGGGGTGGAGACGATGACCGGCCAGAACCTCGGTGCCGACGAGCCCGACCGCGCCGCCGCGGCCGCCCGCATCGCCGCGATCGTCACCTTCGGCGTGCTGTCGGGCGTCGGGGCGCTCACATGGGTCGGCGCCGCGCCGATCGCCGCGGTGTTCACGAACGACCCCGAGGTGGTGCGGGTGGCCCGGGAGTTCCTCCGCTGGGTCGCCCCCACGTTCGGGTTCATCGGCGTGATGCGCGCCTACAACGGCAGTTTCCGGGGCGCCGGCAAGACCCTGACCGCCGCCGTCATCTCGATCGCCATGCTCGGGGTGATCCGCCTGCCCGTCGCCTACCTCGGCGTGCGACCGCCCGCAGTCCTGGGGATCGAGTCGCTCGGGACGGTCGGTATCTGGGTCGCCTTCGTCGTCTCGAACGTCGCCGGCGCCGCGATGGCCTACGGCTGGTACCAGCGGGGCACCTGGCGCGACGCCGACGCCACTCGCGGCCCCGGAGCGGTGCCCGACGACGCCGGCGAGCCCGCCACCCGCACCGAGACGGGTGAGGCCGGGGACGACTGACCCCCGGCGGACACCCCTCTATCGATGTGTTCCCCGCCCACGCCGGAACACATCGATAGAGGGGTGTGTCCCGGCCCGCTCACTCCGGCGGGTGACGCACCCGGCGTGCGACGGCATCGAGCGCCCCGTCCGCGGCAGGCACGGTGTCGGCAAAGGACAGGAAGCCGTGGGCGAGGGTCGGCTCGTGCACCAGGTCGACCGGAACGTCGGCGTCACGGAGCCGCTCGGCGTACGCGAGCGCCTCGTCACACAGCGGGTCGTGACCGGCGGCAACCACCGTCGCCGGGGGCAGGTCCGCGAGGTCCGACAGCGGCGGCACCGCGTAGGGGTTCGCCCGGTGGACCGGACTGGACAGGTAGTTACTCCAGAACCACGCCATCGCGTCGCTCGTGAGGAAGGGACCGTCCGCCCGCTCGCGGTAGGAGTCGGTGTCCATCGCCGGGTCGAGGACGGGGTACAGCAGCAGTTGGCCCGCGACCGGGGGCAGCGAGTCACCCGGCAGGTCGTCGCGGGCGCGCAGCGCGACCGCCGCCGCGAGGTTGCCACCGGCGCTCGTCCCCCCCACCGAGAGGCGGTCGGCGTCGACCCCCAGGCGGTCGGCGACGCGGGCGGTCCAGGCCAGTGCCGCGGCGGCGTCCTCCAGCGGGGCGGGGAACGGGTGTTCCGGCGCGAGCCGGTAGTCGACCGACACCACCGCGCAGTCGCCCCGGCGGGCCAGCCGCCGGCAGATACCGTCCGCGGAGTCGAGCGTGCCGAGCGTCCAGCCGCCGCCGTGGTAGAACACCAGTCCGGGGGCGGGCCGCTCGGCGTCGCGGTACAGCCGCAGATCGACCGGTCCGGCGGGCCCGTCGAACGAGAGGTCACGCACCACCTCGACCGGCGGCGGGTCAGCGGGCGTGAACAGGTCGTCCTCCAGTTCGCGGGCCCGTTCGAGCGACAGCTGGTGCCACTCGGGGACCCCCTCGTGGGCCCACTCCTCGGCGACCGCCGCGAGGTCCGGATCGAGTGGCGCCTGATCCATACCCCGGCGTCGGGGGCGGACCACTAAACGGTCGGGTTCAGCCGAGGGTCAGAGGTCGGCGACGAACGGCGCCACGTCGTCGTGGTCGAGGGCGGCGACACGGGTGCCGTCGGCGCGACGCAGCACGGTCCGGGCGGTCGAGGCCGCCCGCATGGACGCGACGGCGTCGTGGTCGACGCCGCCGGCGACAAGGAGCGCGGTCCCCTCGCCGGGGGCGACCGCCGACAGCAGGAACAGGCGCACGCCCGCCACGTCGACGACCTCGACGGTGGTCCGGGAGGGGGTGGCGTCGGTGACGGTGGCCGCCACGTCGTCGGCGGTGTCGTCGGCGACGGTGAACACCAGCCGGGCGGTGTCGCCGTCGACCGTCGCGGCGCCGTGGTCGGCGGTCGCGGTCGCCACGTCGAACCCCTCGGTGGCGAACTCCTCGCGGCGGTCGGCCAGTTCCTCGCGGAGTCGCTGCCACGCGGCCGTCCGTGGGTCGGGCATCGTCGGGTCAAGACACGGCGGGGTTGAGTTCGTGTCGGTCCGGCGCAGGAGAGCCCGCGGCGGGCGAGTCAGCCGACGATGTCGAGCAGGAAGATGGAGAGGAAGCCGACGAAAAACAGCGTGGTCGAGACGGGCGTCTGTTTCACCTTGCCGGCCTTCACGAGCAGTTCCTCGGTGACGAGGTACATCAGCGCCGCCGCCCCGAAGGCGATCACGACCGCGAGTGTCGTCTCGGCGGCCCCCTCCAGCGCGACCACGCCGACGGCGACGCCGATCGCCAGCAGCGCACCGAACCCCGCCGGCACCGCGAGCCGCTGGAGGGCGCTCATCTTCTTCGGGAGCGCGACGACGACCGCGACCCCGAGAAACAGCACCTCGATCGACAGCGCCAGCGCGATGATGACCCCCGTCGCCGCCTCCCTGAGGAAGGTGACGCCGATGAGCACGCCGTCGATCAGCATGTCGATGGCGACGGTGATGATCAGACCGGACGCGCTGGCGTACTGCCCGCCAACGTCGCGTTTCTCGATCAGTTTGCTGAGCTTGTGGATGCCGAGCATCACTACGACGCCGACCGCGAACCCGGCGACGACCACCTCCGGGGACTGGTCGTGGAGGTCCGGCAGCAACTCGGCCGCGACGGCGGCGAAGACGACGCCGGCGGCGAAGTGCTGGACGTTGCTCTCCATCTGCGGTCCGGGGGCCCGGTAGACGGCCAGGACGCCACCGACCAGCGCGGCCACGACGGCCAGCGACGTGTACGACAGCGCCGTGACGAGTGTTCCAGCCACTGGTTTGGCGTCCGATCTCCCGGTAAATGAAGGCTGTGGTGACCGATCTCCCGTCGGGACGGGCGAGACGCGGTCGGGAGGCCGACGGTGACCCGGCCCGCCCGGGGTCAGCCCCCGGCCCCGCTGGCGCCGGCGGCGGCCTCGCCCTCGTCGCCGGTGTCGGCCTCGGGGTCGATCGCGTCCCGCACCCCGTCGCCCAGGGCGTTGAACCCCGTCACGACGATCACGATCAGGACGCCGGGGACGAACGCGATGTGCCACGAGACGGTGGCGAGGTACGGCTGGCCGATGTCGACGGTGCGACCCCACTCCGGGGTGGGCGAGGTGACCCCCAGGCCGAGAAACGACAGGCCGGCGATGCCGATGATGATCCCGCCCAGACTCATCGAGACGTACACCAGCAGGTAGCCGACGACGTACGGCAGCATGTGCCGGCGCATCGTCGTCGTCGCGTCCACGCCCATGCTGTCGGCGGCGTCGACCCAGCCGCGCTCGGCCACCTGCAGGGCGGGCCCGCGGATCGCCCGCCACAGCTGGGGCCAGCCCGTCAGCGCGAAGATCAGCGCCAGCAGGACCCCACCGCTGTACAGCCCCGCGATCCACGTCCCCGAGAACACCACCGACAGCAGCATGACGACGAGCAACTGCGGCAGCGCCTGCGTCGAGTCACTCAGCAGGACGACCGCCAGGTCGACCAGTCCGCCGTAGTACGCACTCGCCAGCGCGAGCGCCGCCGAGATGAGCGCACTCACCGTGATCGCGAGCAGGCTGATGAACAGCGACACCCGCGCCCCGTTGACGACGAAGGTGAACAGATCCTGCCCGGACGGCAGCGTGCCGAAGGGGTGGTAGCGGCCGTAGTCGTCGTACGTGAGCGGGGCGACGTTGCGGTCCGCGATGCCCTGGGAGGTGGACTGGAGGTTCGCCTCGCCGACCGGCACCTGGACGAGTTCGCCCGCCTCCTCGTCGTAGGTGGTGATCTCGTAGCTGAACGGGTCGTACACGTTCTGCTCCATCGTCGTCGGGCCCAGCGCGGGCGCGAACACCGCCATCACGACGAACGCGAGGACCACGAGCAGGCCGAACTGCCCCCATCGATGCCCACGGAACCGCCGGACGACGTCGTCCCGCGGGGTCCAGTCGGCGACGCGGTACTCGCGGCGGTACACGCGGTACCCCCGCCAGAGCCACGCCACCCAGGCGGCGGCGTAGGCGTAGACGAGGACGACCCGCAGCGCCCACGCCGCCGCCGGCGACAGCCCCAGGAACGTGCCCCGCCACCCCTCGCCCGGGACGTACGCGCCCTGGTTGGGGATCGTCTCCCGGGACAGCAGCGTCGGCACCGCCTCAGCGACCACGGCGAGGGCGTCGACGGGCACGAGCGCCGCCAGCAGGGAGAGCACCGCACCGGCCTCCGGGAGAAAGAGCACGAGCGCGACAGCCGCCCACCGCTTCGCCGGCCCCGGGTCCCGGGCGATCCGCTCGCGCAGGCTGGTGCCCTCCGCGAGCGCCGCCGCGTCGACGTACCCCAGGTCCTCGGCCGCGCCGATCTCCGTGTCGCCGGTGAACGCGCCGGGGCTCGGGTCGTCACCGGCGTCGGGGTCGTCGCTCATCGGTTCTCACCCTCGTAGCCGACCCGCGGGTCGACGAACGTGTACAGCAGGTCCTGTGCGATGTTTATCGTGACGGTCAGCAGGATGAACACGTACATCAGCGAGCCCGCAAGCGGCAGGTCACCCTGCGTGAGCGCCTCGAAGAAGAGCGTGCCGATGCCGTTGATGCCGAACACCACCTCCACGAGGACGGACCCGCCCACGAGGAGGTACGCCTCGCTGGTGATGATCGGGATGAGCGGGATCATCGCGTTCCGCAGCACGTGCTTGCCGACCAACCGCCACCGGGGGACGTTCATCGCCTTCGCGGTGTCGACGTAGTCCTCGTTTATCGTCTCCAGGACGGCGGTACGGGAGAGCCGCAGTTCGTTGCCCATCGACGCCGACCCGAGCACCAGCGCGGCGGGCAACACCTCCTTCGTGGCGACGAGAAACCCCTCGACGGTCGCAAGCCCCGTGAGGTCCGGCGGGCCGACGAGGTCGGTCTCCACGAGGAACCCCTCCCAGCTCGCCCCGAAGAAGAGCGTCTCGGTGCGCGAGAGCAGCGCCAGCAGGATGACCGCCAGCCAGAAGTTCGGCATCGCCCGCCAGACGATGCCCGCGACGCTCGCGAGGTAGTCGCGGTTCGTGTTGGGGTTGAGCCCGGCGTACACGCCCAGCGGGATGCCGACGAACAGCGGCACCAGCACCGCCCACAGCCCCAGCCAGATCGTCCGCGGGGCGAAGGCGATAAGTAGCGAGACGGTGTCCTGGCCCTGGTACAGCACCCACGACTGCCCCAGGTCGAAGGTGACGAGATCGACCATGTAGTCGAGGTACTGCTCGTGGATCGGGCGGTTCAGCCCGAGTTGCTCCTGGATGCGCCGGAGTTGCTCGCGGGACTGTGGGTCGTTCGCGGGGCCGACGATGGCCGCCGCGGGACTGAGCGGGCCGAGTCTGATGATGGCGAAGGTGGCGGTGGTGCCGACGAACACGACCGGCACGGAGAGCAGCAGCCGCCGGGCGAGGTATCGGAGCCTGTTCACGCGTCGAGTCCGTCGGGTCGGTCCTGTGTGGCCGGGCTCGTAAACCTACGGCCCTCGCGACACCCGGGGCCGTACCGGGCCACGCGGGACACGCCCGCCGGGGACGGCGGTCGGGGCACTCGGCGCCTGGCTCGTGCGACCAACCGGGCTGGGTGTCGGGACACGGTGGGTGTGGGTGTGTGGTGGGGATCAGGCCGCCGGCCGCGGGCGGGCCCTCACAGGCTCACGTCGTCGTAGCGGAGCTTGTGGAAGCCGGTCGGGCGTGGGGAGAAGTCCACGTCGTCGTACCACCAGCGCTGACCGCGGGGGTGGTAGTTCAGCAACACCGGCACGTCCTCCCAGGCGGCCTCCTCCATCTCGACGAAGGCCTCGTTGCGGGCCTGCTGGTCGGCCTCGGAGCTGCCGAGGTTCTCCTGGACGCGGTTCCAGGCCTCAAGCGACCGCTGGGCGGCGTCGGTCCCCTCCCACTGGCTGAAGTTGCCGTCGCTGGGGTAGGCGAACTGTAGGGTGTCAGCCGGGCTGGGGTACTCCAGGCCGTTGCCGAGGCTGAACATGTCGAGGTTGCCGCTGATGGCCTGGTCGATGATCGTCCCGAACGGCGCCGTCTCGATCGAGAGTTCGACGTGGACGGAGGCGAGTTTGGTCCGCAGCACCTCGGCGATCTGGTCGTAGGCGTCGGGGTTGCGGTCCGTGTACACCGTCAGCGTGACCGAGGCGGGGTCGTCCGGGCCGTAGCCCGCGCTCTCCATCTCGCTGCGGGCGTCGTCGGTGCGGGACTCGTTGTAGCCGTAGGGGTAGTTCTCGCGGGCGTGCCGGTCGTAGGCCTCCTGGCCGCCGGGGTACACCGACGGCGGCGTGTAGTGGTAGGCGGGCTTGCCGACGCCACGGAACCCCTGGTCGACGAAGTTCTGCTGGTTGACGGCGTAGGCCATCGCCCGCCGGACGGGCCGCTCGACGCGCTGGCAGTTGATGATGAAGTAGGCGGTGTAGGCCTCGTCCCAGGTGGCGTAGTTGACCGTCTCGCCGTTCTCCAGTTCGCCGTAGGTGCCAAGCGTACCGCCCAGCGGGCGGTCCTCCTCGGCCGAGACCTTCGAGGGGTCGAACCGCGTGTTCGGCAGGTTGAACACGTCAACGTCGCGGTTTATCGCCCGCTGGTAGCGAGTGTCGGCGTTCTGGACGACCTGCATGTCGACCGTCTCGGGACCGGCGACCTCGCCGTGGTAGTCCTCGAAGGCGGTCAGCGTGACGTTGGTGCCGGTGTCGACGGAGTCCACCTCGTAGGGGCCGGTGCCGACCGGGGACTGGGCGGCGAACTCGGAGTACTCCATCTCGCCCTCGTAGTCGGCGACGTCGCCGACGATCCCCTCGGGGACGGGCGAGAGGGCGCCGTAGGCGAACCAGAACAGCGAGTCGAAGAAGGGCTGGCGCAGCGTGGCCTCGACGGTGTACTCGCCGGTGGCCTCGACGGCGAGCGTCCCCGGCTCGTACACCTGCTGTTCCTCGCCGTCGACCGTCGTGGTGCGGGTCTCGTGCTCGATGACGAACGGCTCGTCGAGGATCGAGCCGCCCTCCTGGCTGTTGTCCGAGGCGGCCAGCCGCTCCCAGGAGTACACCACGTCCGCCGCCGTGAGTTCCGTGCCGTCGTGGAACTCGACACCCTCCTGCAGGGTGAACGTGTACGTGCGCCCGTCGTCGGACACCTCGTACTCCTCGACCAGTTGAGTCGTCGGGGCCAGGTCGTCCTGTGGGAGCGTGAACAGGTTGTCGAACACGTGGTCGGCGACCACCTGTGAGCCGTCACCCTTTATCTGGACCGGGTCGAAGTTCGACGCCTCCGGGATCGACAGCGAGAGCGTGCCGCTGGTGTCGCTCTCGTCGTCGACGCCGGCACACCCGGCGACCAGCGCGGTCGCCACTGTACCGGTCGCTGTCAGGAACCGACGCCGTGAACTGCCGCCGTCGCCTGCCCTGTTGGGCATACCTCCTCTCCCACATCCCGCGGTTTAACTGGTTGCATTCGTGCAACAACACCTGGCTTCCACCAGGTTGAAGCCGCCACGCCCGAGCGCTATCTTGATTCAGCGAGAGAATCCCGCCCTTCCCGTGAGTGACGAACGTTCCGACTGGTCGGAACCGAGGAGCGAACAGGGCGGGAGTGAATCGCGTAAGCTCCGGCAAGAAACCGCCACGTCACTGCTGGTCTTGAGTCTCCAACGCTTCCAGACCAGCTTCTAACACCTCTGCATAGGCTTCCGAGAGGTTCAGGTCGTTCGCTTCTGCGTAGTCTTTGATGCGTCCGTGGATTGCCCAGTCAATGTCGATGTTTGGCCTCATCGGCGGACTTATTAGACATTGGGACTAATTATACTTTGGATGAAGCGTACCAACACGTTCGCTGTGCGACCGCTCTCCGACGATGGTGAGCAGGTGCTACGGGACCTGTTGGACGCTTCCGCCGCTCTCTGGAACGAGATAAACTACCAGCGCCTCATGCGCTACAACGACGAAGACGGCTTCGAGGGCGAAGATGTGTGGGACGCCGATACCGGCGCTCTCGAAGGCAAATACAAAGGCGTTCTCGGCGCGTCCACCGCCCAGACTGTCCGGCGAGCGAACACCGAAGCGTGGCGCGGGCTCTTCGAGAGCAAGAAAGCCTATTACGACGAGTCAAACACGTCGGTTACGGAACACCCGGACCCGCCGGGCTTCCGTGGCAACGAGGACAACGGACGTGTTCTCAAAGGCGTCGTCCGAAAGGACGCATACACCGTCGAATGGGGCGACC